>JAZQBR010000156.1:0-13527 GCA_045545855.1 Kiritimatiellia bacterium
TCGTAGCCATGTCGTTCTGTGAGCCAAGGAGTTGTGATAGCCCTTTGTCTTCCTAAGACCGCTTGGCCTCCGACTTGCTGGAAGCCGCGTCTCCAGTGGGGGTGGTGATAGGGGGTGACAGTAAGGACCCACACTTATGCCCGAAGACTCAAAAAACTCCATGCGTCGGCCGCGGCAACGGCGCGCCGTATGTTGCGCCGGTGGTCCGTTTTATGGTATAATACGCGCCCAACGTAAGAATTCCATCATCTGAAAGGAATGCGAAATGGTCTCTGATCAAGTCAAGAAGGGTAACGAGAGGGCTCCGCACAGGTCGCTCCTTTTCGCGACGGGCATGAAGCGCGCCGATATCAAGAAGCCGTTCATAGGCATCTGCAACAGCTACGAGAGCTTCGTGCCGGGCCACTGCCATCTGAACAAGGTTGGCGCCTACTTGAAGAAGTGCGTCGAAGAGGCCGGCGGTGTCGCGATGGAATTCAACACGATCGCCGTGTGCGATGGCATAGCGATGGGCCACGCCGGCATGAAGTACTCGCTGCCCTCGCGCGAGCTCATAGCCGACTCGGTCGAGACCGTCGCGAGAGCCCACTGCTTCGACGCCATGATATGCGTGCCGAACTGCGACAAGATCGTGCCGGGCATGTTGCTGGGGGCGCTGCGTGTCAACATACCCACCATCTTCGCGTCAGGCGGGCCGATGGCCCCTGGCAAGAATCCGTTGACCGGCGAAGACTCGGACCTCAACTCCGTCTTCGAAGCCGTCGGCGCCCATTCCGTGGGCAAGATTTCGGCCAAAGACCTCGAGAAGATAGAGGAGACGAGCTGTCCCGGGTGCGGCAGCTGCTCGGGGATGTTCACGGCCAACTCCATGAACTGCCTTTACGAGGCGCTAGGGCTGGCGCTCCCGGGCAACGGGACGATACTCGCGACCGATCCGCGCCGCGCCGATCACTACAAGGCGTCGGCGAAGCGCATAGTGCAGATGGCGAAGAAGGGCGGGCCTCTCCCGCGCGAGTTCGTCACGCGCGACTCGCTCGACAACGCGCTCACTCTCGACATGGCGATGGGCGGGTCGACGAACACAGTTCTGCACACGCTCGCCATAGCGCGCGAGGCGGGCGTCGACTTTACGCTGGAGCGCATGAACGAGATATCGGCCGCAACGCCCTACGTCTGCAAGCTCGCGCCTTCGGGCCACTACCATGTGAGCGACTTCGACCGCGCAGGCGGGGTGATGTCCGTATTGAGGCGTGTTTCGCAGGTCGCGAAGTTTTACCATCCGGACTGCCCGACCGTGAGCGGCAAGACGATCGGCCAGCAGGTCAGGAGTTCGCCGATACGCGACGCGGACGTCATACGCATGGTCAAGGAGGCGTACTCGGCCGACGGGGGGCTCGCGGTGCTTTGGGGCAATCTGGCAGAGAAGGGCGCGGTCGTGAAGAAGGGCGGTGTCGCGCCCTCGATGATGAAGTTCACCGGCAAGGCCATCTGCTTCGACTCTCAGGAGGAGGCGTGCGCCGGCATACTCGGCGGCAAGGTGAAGCCCGGGCACGTGGTCGTCATACGCTACGAGGGGCCGAAGGGCGGGCCCGGCATGCAGGAGATGCTTGCGCCGACATCGTACATCATCGGCCAGGGCCTCGGCGAGAGCGTCGCGCTCATCACCGACGGCCGGTTCTCGGGCGCGACGCACGGTGCCTGCGTCGGCCATGTCTCGCCCGAGGCGGCCGAGGGAGGGCTTATCGGCCTTTTGAAGGACGGCGACGAGATAACGATCGACATACCGGCGCGCAAGATCGCCGCGCGGCTCACGAAGGCCGAGATCGCCGTGCGCGCGAAGAAGGCCAAGGCCTGGTCGCCGCGCGTGAAGGGCGGGTGGCTCGAGCGCTACGCGCGGTTCGTGGGCAACGCCTCCACGGGAGCGAGCCTGAAACAATGAATGCGCATTTCGCGATATGTGCGGCGGCCGCCGCGGCGGGTGCCGCCGCACAGGCTCTGACGATACACAGAAGCTTTCGCCCGACAGTCTACGGCACCGGCGGCGGCACCAGCGTCGTGGCGCCGGGCTTCAGCACCGGGCGCAATACCGGTTTCGGCGACTCGGCGCCCCGTCCGGAACGGCCGAAAATCAAGTCGTTCGCCGGCAAGGTGACGCAGGTCGTCGACGGCGACACGATCATGGTGACGCCCAAAGGCGGCGCGAAAAAGAAGGTTATTCTCGACCGCATCGACGCCCCCGAGCTGGATCAGCCCTGGGGCGAGGAGTCGAAGAAGATGCTGACCAATCTCGTATTTGGCAAGAATATCGAGGTGAAGTATACCGAACGCGACAAGAAGGGGACGACGTACGGCGTCGTCTTTCTCAAGCACGAGAAAGGCACTGTCGACGTGAATCTGTCGATGATATTGAGCGGGGCTGCGTGGTATGGCGGGAATGCCGATGATATCCCGGCCTATACCAAGGCCGAGGGGTCGGCCAGGGCGGCGAAGATCGGCCTTTGGTCGGGCGACAACCCGGTCAAGCCGTCTGAATGGCGCAAGACCCGCACGAAGAAACTGTAGAAAGCGCTGGAGGCCAACAGATGGGCGAGAGAGAACGGTATCTTGAGATTGTCGAAGAGGCGCTCGCGGAGGCTTTCGACGGGTGCGGCGGGCGCCCGGCGGAACTTATCGAAGCGATGCGCTACGCGGTAGGCGCCGGGGGCAAGCGCATACGTCCGCTCGTGTGCCTCGCGTCTGCCGTCGCCGCCGGGGGACGGGCAGAGGACGCGCGGCGCCCCGCTGCGGCGATTGAGCTTCTTCACAACTACACGCTGGTGCATGACGATCTGCCGGCGATGGATAACGACGCGACACGCCGCGGCAAGCCGTCCGTCTGGGCGAAATACGGCGAGGCGAACGCGATTTTGGCCGGCGACGCGCTGCAAGCGCTGGCGTTCGAGACGGCGGCCGGCGCGCCGCGCAACGCGGCGGCGATCGTCGCTTCGCTGGGCGCGGCCGGAGTTGGCGTTGTCGCGGGGCAGGTCGAGGACCTGAAACGCGACGGGCGCGGAGTGCTGCCCGAGGGGTCCGTCGATTTCGTCTACGAGCGCAAGACGGCGGCGCTTTTCGTGGCGGCCGCAGAGATGGGCGCTTTGGCCGGCGGCGGGAGCGAGGCCGATGTCGCGTCGCTCAAGTCTTTCGCGCTCAATCTGGGGCTCGCCTTCCAGTACGAGGACGATTTGCTGGACGGCGATTCGCCGTATTCGAGGGAGAAGACCGAGGCTTTGGTGCGCGAGACGACAGACGCGGCGCTGGCGGCGCTCGGGCGGCTCTCCGGCGATACGTCGTTTCTCGCCGGCCTCGCGGCGAGTCTTGTCGGGCGCAGTGTATAGCATTGAGTGCAACGCGGCAATTTGATATAATATGCGGCTGTCTATTGAAGGAGAATATAGAATATGAAGAAGTTTCTAAGCGCGAACGAAGCGGTGGCGCACGCGGCGGCACAGGCCGGCTGTGTAGTGGCATCGGCCTATCCCGGCACGCCCTCGACAGAGATACTCGAGAATATCGCCAAGTTCAAGGCCACCATAAAGTGCGAGTGGGCCGTAAACGAAAAGGTCGCCATGGAGACCGCGATCGGCGCGTCGATAGCGGGAGCGCGCTCGCTCACGGCCATGAAGCACGTCGGGCTCAATGTCGCGATGGACCCTCTCATGACCTTTACCTATGTCGGCGCGACAGGCGGCATGGTCATTGTTTCGGCCGACGACCCCGGCATGCATTCTTCGCAGAACGAGCAGGACAACCGCAATCTCGCGAAGTTCGCGCGCGCACCGCTCTTCGAGCCCGCCGACAGCCAGGAGGCGTATGACATGGTAAAGGCCGCCTTCGAGATTTCGGAGGAGTTTCAAGTGCCGGCGATAATACGCCTGACGACGCGCACAAGCCACTCGTCGTCGCTCGTCGAGCTCGGCGACTTCGACCCGAAGCCCCACCCGGCGCTCCCGTACGTCAAGAACATAAGAAAGACGATACCCGTACCCATGTTCGCGCGCGGCCACCGCCTTGCCGCACAGGAGCGCACGGCCGCGATGGCCGCCGCCGCCGCGAAGAGCGCGTTCAACAAGATCATCCCGGGCAAACGCGAGCTGGGCATAGTGACGAGCGCCGTCGCCTACCAGTATGTGAGGGAGATATTCCCCGAATACGCGACGCTCAAGCTGGGGTGGACGAATCCGCTGCCGCGCGAGCTCGTCGCGGAGTTCGCCAAGAGCGTCGACAGGCTGGTTGTCGTGGAAGAGCTAGACCCCTTCCTCGAAGAGCAGATAAGGGCCATGGGCGTCAAGGTCGCAGACCACAAGACAGAGCTGAACATGCTTGAACTCAACGCCGATCGCGTACAGAACCTGAGGCATGAGCTTCTGGGCGACGTGCCGGAGGCGAAGCGCGCCGAGGTGCCGGAGGGCCTGCCGACGCGTCCGCCGGTTCTCTGCGCCGGGTGCGGGCATCGCGGGGTGTTCTACGTTCTCAACAAGCTGAAAGCGACGGTCACGGGCGATATCGGCTGCTACACGCTGGGAGCGTTCCCGCCGCTTGACGCGATGGACTCGACGATTTGCATGGGCGCGTCGATAGGCAACGCGGCCGGCATGAAGAAGGCCGGGCTCAAAGGCCGCATCTGCGCCGTGCTGGGCGACTCGACGTTCTTTCACAGCGGCATGACAGGCATACTCTCGGCACTCTACAACGGCACGCCTGTCACGACGGTCGTTCTGGACAACCGCATCACCGCGATGACCGGCCACCAGGACAACCCCGGTACAGGCAAGACGCTCGCCGGCGACGTCGCGCCAGTGACAGAGATTGGCGAAATCGCGCGTTCGATGGGTTACAAGAAGGTGGCCAGGGTCTCGGCCGACGATCTCGCCGGGCTGGAGAAGGTTTTGACGGACGCGATGGACGGCGACGAAGCAGCGCTCATAATCGCCTACGCACCGTGCCGCATCGCCGCGAAGCTCACGAAGGAGGGGCTTTGCGAGGTCGATGCCGCCAAGTGCAAGGCTTGCGGGGCGTGCTTCAAGATGGGCTGCCCCGCGATGACGCGCGGCGCAGAGATACGCCCTGGCGCGTACCAGATGGTCATCGACCCCAACCAGTGCGCCGGTTGCAAGCAGTGCCAGCAGGTTTGCAAGTTCGGCGCCATCAAGCGCGTAAGATAATGGAGCGCATCGTTCTCAAGCCGGGCCGCGAGAGGTCTCTGCTCAAGCGCCACCCGTGGATATTCTCGGGCGCGATATCAGAGGAGTCCGCCGGGGCGGCGCCGGGCGAGACGGTGGCTGTCGCGGCATCTGACGACACGATTGTCGGTTACGGCAGTTACTCGCCTTCGTCGCAGATACGCGTCAGGATGCTGTCGTTCGACCCGCGGCAGGCGCCTGACGCCGGGCTTGTGCGCTCGCGCGTATTCGAGGCTGTCGCGCGGCGCGGCGAATTTTTCGCCGACGCCTATACCGACGCCGTGCGGCTCGTGAATGCAGAGTCTGACGCCCTGCCGGGAGTGGTCGTCGACTGCTACGCCGGGTGGGTGGTCTGCCAGTTCACGTCGGCCGGCGCCGAGGCGTGGAAGCACGTCATCGCCGAAGCGGTAATGTCAGCGGCGCCATTCTGCCGCGGGGTGGCCGAACGCTCAGACGCCGACTCGCGCGCCAAGGAGGGGCTTGAGAAGGGCGGCTTCGCCGTCATGCTCGGCGAAGAGCCGCCGGAGCTCGTCGAGATCCACGAAGGCGAAGTGAAGTTTCTCGTGGACGTGAGAAACGGCCACAAGACCGGCTTCTATCTGGATCAGCGCGATGCGCGCGCGGTCGTCGGCCCCTACGCCAACGGCGCGGACGTATTGAACTGCTTTTCGTACACAGGCGGCTTCGGGCTTTTCGCCCGCGCCTGCGGCGCGATGTCGGTAACCCAGGTCGACGTCTCGCCCGGCGCGCTCGCGCTCGCGAAAAAGAACGAGGCTCTCGTCCACCTCTGCGGCACGAAGATGGAGTATGTCGAGGCTGACGTATTCAAGTACTTAAGAAGCTGCCGCGACGCCAACAAGACGTTCGATATGATAGTGCTCGATCCGCCGAAGTTCGCCGAGACCAAGGGGCAGGTGATGCGCGCGGCGCGCGGCTACAAGGATATCAACCTTCTGGCCATGAAGCTTTTGCGCCCCGGCGGGGTGCTCGCGACTTTCTCGTGTTCCGGCGCAATCACCGAAGACCTCTTCGGCAAGATACTCGCCGAGGCCGCAGTCGACGCGCGCCGCGGCTTTCAGGTCGTGAGGCGCACGCGCCAGGCTGCGGACCATCCAGTCGCGCTCTCCTTCCCGGAAGGTCTCTATCTTAAAGGCGCGATTCTTCGCGCAATCGACTGACGGCGTCGGGAAGAGCAAGCATCCAGCCAAGTGAAACTCCGTGAGGGATATTATCCATTTGGGTAATATCTCTTTCCAGTCTCGGTGTGTTATAATATTGGCACAAACTCACTACAGGGAGGTTTATGCCATGAAATGCATATTCACATTGAAGAAACTTGGCAGGTTGTCAGCGGGGCTCGCTGCGGCCTTTTTCGCTACAACTGCCTTCGCGGGCCGATATTGGCTGGGGACGACGGATGACGCGTCTGATACTGCGAATTGGGCGTCTAGCAGGGATGGGTCAAGCGGCAAGTCTGCGCCAGACAGCACCACCGGCACCACCTACTTCTATGATTACAAGAATGGCAAAATCGTGTTCAAGTCGGCCATTGACTGCGGCGGCAACTCCGTCCTTCTGAACACCGGCGCCAGCGACTTCTTCGAGTTTGATGCAGACGACGACGCGTATGGCTTCGCGGTTACGAGCGGGGACAAGAAGGGCTTTGCCCTGGCTGGCAATACCGACGTAAACGGCGTTACAGTCCAGTCGCCGACCAATCTCAAAATCAAGCGCGGCACTTACACCATGCGCACGTTTTACGTCGCGCAGGGAGAGAACTCAGAGGCGAAGCTTGTTCTCGACGGCGGCACCCTGAACATAAACTACGAAGGCAGGGTCGGCGCAGGCAATGGCTCGCAGGGCGAGCTGGTTCTCGAGAGCGGCAAGGTTAACATAAACTACAGCGTTTTCTATGTCGGCGAGTATGGTACGGGCAAGCTCACCATAAACGGCGGCGAATTCGCGTTTACGAATCCAGATTCCCAGTACGGCTTAAGCTTCTGCCGCAGGCACTCAGGGTCTGATGGTCTTGTCGAGCTCAACGCCGGCGGCACGCTGACCATACCGAAGTACCGTCTCGACACGATGACTGACGGCTGCACCGGCACCATGAGGTTCAACGGCGGCACTCTGCGCGCCATGAGGGACACGACTTCATTTCTTGATGAAAGCGATGGCGGCAGGCTTACGTGCGAAATCGCCGAGGGCGGGCTCGTCATCGACACTGACGGACATGACATTACCATCAAGCACGCGCTTTCGGGCGTAGGCGGGGTAGTGAAGAAGGGCGAGGGCACGCTTACTCTCTCGGGGGCGAACACGTTCGAGGGCGGTATCACCGTTCTCGAGGGCGCTGTCGTCGCGAACGGCCAGACATACGAGCCGGCGAGTTTTATCGACATCGCCGGGGGCGGCAATCTCGGCGAGTACCAGCTCCACGGCGAAAAGTTCGAGGGCTGGCTCGAGGACCCCGACTTCATGACCTACGCGCAATACGACGGCAATGGCAAGAAGTCCCTTGAAAGACCGCGCGCTCTTACCTTCGGCGACGGCTCCGAGACGAAGACATACGCGAACCTCAAGACCGGCACGACCGTCGAGGACACGATCGGCGAGACGGCGTTCAGCTTCAAGACGAAGGCCACCGCCCCGCGTACGCTCGACCTCGCGGGCGTGGAGAATGTGCGCGATGTCGGCAGCTGGCCGCTCATGGGCGGCAAGGCGATGAACCAGGGGATGATCTACCGCGGCGGCGAGCTTGATGTGTACGAGAACAACACTACGGCCGAGGCGCGCGCGGCGGGTCCGCTCGCCGGACTGAAGACCGAGATCGACCTCAGGACCGTCGGTCTGGACGGGTCGTTCAGCGACCATTACCGCAACCTGCCGGCTGAAGGCGCGAAGTCGTTCGACGACTGCTCATACTGCCGCTTCAGCCTTGGCTACAACGAGGACAAGGGCACCAACCTCGGGGCGGACGACAACGGCAACTTCACGAACTCGATACGCAAGGTGTTCGCGACGCTCGGCACGCCCGGCAGTCTGCCGGCGTACTTCCACTGCCGCATCGGCCGCGACCGTACGGGGGTGGTGAGCATGCTTCTTCTCAGCTTCATGGGCGCGAGCGAAGAAACCGTCTACCGCGACTACCTCGCCAGCAACTTCGCCAATCTCGGCGACGCGCGCACGGCAGAAGTTCCCGAGCGCTTCTTCAAGTACCTGTACACAGGCGAATGCGGGCCTGACAACATGTATAGTTTCGCCGGCGACGAATACGGCGATTCTGCGGCCGCCCGCGCCCGCGCCTATCTCGAGATGTGCGGCGTCACCAGCGAACAGCTCGGCGTCATCGCGAACGCGTTGAGCGGCGAGACACTCGACCAGATTCTCGAACGTGTGAACGCTTACGAGACCGAGAACAACATCCGCACCGTCAAGTATGTGCCGTACGAGGGTTCGGCGACAGTGAGCGCGATTCACAGGCTCGCCGCCGGCGAGAACCGTCTGCCGCTCGCGGCGCCCGTGCGCGACGGCTACGACTTCAAGGGCTGGGATACCGCCAACGAAGCGAACGGCATCGTCTATGCCAATTGGGAGATCGGCGCGGCAATACGCTTCTGGTCCGACAGGAACGGCGAATTCGCCAACTTCGTGGACAAGACTTCGTGGACTCCCGAGCCGGTGGCGGCGATTCATCCCGGCGACACGCTCGTCATGAACAACGCATTCAAGTTTGACGAGCCCGTCGAAGGCGGCCAAGGCGAGGGCTTCGAGATGAGGGTCGCCAAGTTCGGCACGGGCGACAACTTGACCGTCGCCAACGTAACGATCGGCTGGGGCACGATAGACGGCACGGCGATGGACGCCGCATACGACTTCGGCGGACGCCTTGACATCGACGGCGGCCAGCTCAACGTCACCGACACGCTCTGGGTTGGCAACGGCTACTGCGACAACTACAGCACGTATCTCAACATCTCGGGCGGCGCTGACGTTACGGTAGGCAAACTCTTAACGGGCGAGTGCGCCTCGAACAACGGCAAGAGCAACAACGTCGCGATTTCGGGCAGCGGCACGAGAGTTACGGCCACGGCCGGCGAGTCGCGCCTCTCGACGTTCCAGAACGGCACGACGCACATGTCCATAACCGACGGCGCGATTTTCTCGAGCACCGCCCAGAATTTCGTCATAGGCAAGAGCGGCAAGGCCGACTTGACAATCGACGGCGGCGAACTGGATCTTGGTACCGAGATGTCGCTCGTTCTCGGTGCGGGAGGCGTGTCGGAGGGCGCGCTCAACCTCACAAACGGCACCGTCAACGCAAAGTATCTTACGATTGGCCAGGTCGCCGGCGGCAAAGGCGAGGTCAATATCGGAGAAGGCGGGCGCGTGACCATCAAGAATGTCGTCTATGTCGGCGAAAAAGGCCAGGCGACGCTTGATATGACGGCAGGCGAGCTGACGAGAACCAGGGGCGACTGGAGCGACGCGCAGACCGATATCGGTCGCGACGCGGGCTCTGTCGGGCTTCTGCATGTCGGCGGCACGGCCGAGTATACCGACCATTGGAGCATCTATCTCGGCAGGAGCGGCGGCGTCGGCACTCTTACGATTGATGGCGATGGCGAGGTGTATTCCAAGTACTCCGTCCTGCTCTGCGACGGCGACAGCGCGGCGCCCGGCAGCACAATCAACCTGAATGGCGGCGTCCTCAAGACGATGGAAATCAAATCCTCGAAGGCCCGTGGCATTTTCAACTGGAACGGCGGCACGCTCAGCCACAACGCCGAAACGGTCAGCAGCGACATCATCCCGGCAGGCGACAACCTGGTCGTGAACGTGCTTGGCGGTGGCGCGATCTATGAAACGCTCGACCGCAATGACAAGATATCCCATACGCTTTCTGGCCCCGGCGCGCTGGTGAAGCGCGGCAAGGGCAAGCTCACGGTTACCGGTCTTGTGCACACGCGCGGCGGCATCGTCGTTGAAGGGGGCGCGCTGGACCTCGAGAACTTCGATGGAGGCGAGTCAAAGCCTGTCAAGCTGGTCTCGGTAGCCGAGAACGCTACGCTCGATCTTCACAACGCGGATGTCTGGACGTACAGGTATACCGTGAACGGGGTCGACATGCAGGAAGGCGAGTACCCTGCGCACAACGGCGTTATAAATGTCATGGCCGCAACCGAGGGCGAGCCGGCCTTCGCCGAGTGGACGAATGCGACCGGCGACGGCGACGCCACGAACCTCTACAACTGGACGATCACCAACGCGCGCGGCGTCGAGCTTATCGACGCTGAGCTGACGGAGAACGTTGTCGCGAGGATCCCGGCGACGCTCGCGGTGCCGGCCAATATAGCCGACATCACAGTCGCGAAGGTCGTCTACTACCTCGCAGAAGGCGAGCTGTATCTGCGCGGACGCAACAACGTGCCGGATGTCGTGCGCGCGGCCAAGGGCTGGTACGACTTCGATGACGCTTTGACCGTGCATCTCGTCGAGGAGTCGGGCTCGACATCTATGGTCTCGGTCGACAACAAGGGCACGGCCGGCGCTGAACTTGATGCGGAAGTCTTCGGCAACGACGGCGACCCGGCGCCGCAGTACGGCGTTTGCAAGTTCAACGGGCGCGACGTCATGGCTATGACGACCAGCGACACCGACACCACCAGCCGGAAGGGCCTGCAGACCGCCGAACTCGGCCTCCAGCCGAACCAGGACCGCGCGATTGTCGTACTCAGCCGCCGTGGCTCGGGAAGCACCCACTATCCTATAACCATCGAGACGCAGGACAATACGAACTTCAATCCTGAAAAGTGCCTGGGGCACTTCCGCATACAGCGATTCGGGTTCTTCAGCGATCCATTCTTCTACAGCGACCTCAAGGAGTCGAAGACGGACGAGACGACGGGCGAAGTCGTCAAGACGTACGAAGGCAAGAACTTCAGCGTCGGGCAGGGCATTGACGATTGGAGCATTTCGCTGTTCCAGTCCGAGAACCTGCATCTCACCGGCATGGTCTACAGCAAGGCCAACGGACTCAAGACCGGCACAAAGGACGCCGTCGACCTCAACACACAGGCGAACGAGCGCCTCTACATCGGCCACGCGAGGTTCAACCACGACGCTGTCAACAACGGCCAGGTGGCCGAGGCGATGTACTTCGACCGCGCGCTCACCGAGGCCGAGATCACCGATATCTACGACTACTTGAAGGTGAAGTGGTTCGAGTGCAAGGAGATCGGGTGTGTACCCGCGAATCTCGAGGTCGCAGACGGCGCGACGCTCGACTTCGGCGGCGGCAGCTGGACGTTCGACGCGATTGACGGCGCTGGCACGATCGGCAATGCGAACATCACGGTGAACGGGTCCATCGACGCCGGTGTCACGGTCGGCGGGACGGTGACCTTTGGCGAAGACGCCACAATCGACATCTCCGGCTACGAGAAGACGGCGCCCGGCACGAGGGTGGTGGTGCTCACGGCGAAGGAGATTGTCAACCCGCCGACGATCGCGACATCGGCCAAGCGCAGGGTCGCTCTCGAACTTGTCGACAATGAAGACGGCACCTGGAGCCTTGTCGGCACGCTCGACACGAGGGGCATGAGGCTCTATCTGCGTTGATAGAGAAAACATTTTGGCGGAGGATGTGGGGTTCCTCCGCCGCACGCGCGCAGGTTCGCCTGCGCGCTTTTTTAAAAATATGATTTTTCCACTACCCTAACGGGGGCGGATTTGATATAATATCCTTCAATCGCGTTTCAAACCGCCTCGAAGGGGGCAATAAGGAGTAAAAAGACATGGCCAAAACGCCGAAGTTCGCGAACGCCAAGGTGTTCGCATGGGTTGACAAGTGGAACAAGATCTGCACGCCCGACAAGATTGTTGTCGTGACGGGCACAAAGGCCGAGCACCTCGCCATCTGCGAGATGATGGTCAAGAAGGGCCAGTTCATCAAGCTGAACGCGAAGAAGCGCCCCGACTGCTATCTCGCCCGTTCGCACGAGAGCGATGTCGCGCGCGTCGAGGGCCGTACGTTCATCTGCTCCAAGAAGGAGATAGACGCGGGCCCGACCAACCACTGGATGGACCCGGTCGAAATGAAGAAGAAGATGACGAAGGCGTATACCGGCTGCATGAAGGGCCGCACGATGTACGTCATCCCGTTCGCCATGGGCCCGATCGGCAACCCGATCACCCAGTACGGCATCGAGCTCACCGACTCGCCCTACGTTGTCGTCAACATGAACATCATGACGAGAACTGGCGACGCCGTAATCAAGCACCTCGGCACTGACGGCGACTTCATCCCCTGCATTCACTCCGTCGGCGCTCCTCTCAAGAAGGGCCAGAAGGATGTCGCGTGGCCGTGCGCCAAGAATATCGACGACAAGTACATCACGCAGTTCCCCGAAGACCGCGAGATCTGGTCGTTCGGCTCGGGCTACGGCGGCAATGCGCTTCTCGGCAAGAAGTGCTTCGCGTTGCGTATCGCCTCGAAGCTCGCCAAGGACGAGGGATGGATGGCCGAGCACATGCTTATTCTCACGCTCACTAGCCCCGAGAAGAAGCAGTATCACGTTACGGCGGCGTTCCCGTCCGCCTGCGGCAAGACCAATCTCGCGATGATGCTGCCGAAGCTCCCCGGCTGGAAGTTGCAGACGATCGGCGACGACATCGCCTGGCTCAAGCCCGGCGACGACGGGCGCCTCTACGCCATCAACCCCGAGAACGGCTTCTTCGGCGTTGCGCCGGGCACCTCGAACGATTCCAACCCGAATGCGCTCAAGAGCTGCAAGAAGGGCACGATCTTCACGAATGTCGTCCTTACGCCCGACGGCGACATTTGGTGGGAGGATATGGGCATCAAGGCGCCGAAGGAAGGTGTCGACTGGAAGGGCAACCCCTGCTACGTCTGCGCCGACGACCCGTACCGCATGGGCCCGAAGCCCGGCATGACGAAGAAGGAGATCAAGGAGATGGGCTATGTCGCGGCCCACAAGAACAGCCGCTTCACCGCGCCGGCCGAGAACTGCCCTGTTCTGGACAAGGCCGGTTTCAACGGTCTTTGGCAGAAGAAGCCCACGGGCGTGCCGATTGACGCGATTCTCTTCGGCGGACGCCGTCCTTCGACCATCCCGCTGGTGAACGAGGCCAAGAGCTGGACGCACGGCGTCTTCATGGGCTCCGCCGCCGGCTCCGAGGTCACCGCCGCGATCATCTCCGACCAGATCGGCCAGGTCCGCCGCGACCCGATGGCGATGCTCCCGTTCTTCGGCTACAACGTGGCCGACTACTTCCAGCATTGGCT
>JAZQBR010000157.1:0-16029 GCA_045545855.1 Kiritimatiellia bacterium
GCATCTTCTTCGAGGATATCGATCTTTCGCTCGACGGCGGTGTTTACGCAGAGCTCGTCCGCAACCGCGAGTTCGAGGACGGTCTCGGCGGCAAGCGCGAGTTGACGCTCGAATACTGGCACCCGTTCGGCGCGACGACAATCGAGCCGGTCGCGAAGGGCGGGGCGCACGAGAAGAGCCCGACGTTCTGCCGCGTCAGAGCGCGCCGCGGCGGCGGCATGACGAACGACGGCTACTTTGGCATGAATGCGGTCGAGGGGGCGGCATACGATTTCGAGGTCGCGATGCGGGGCAACGCAACGGTCGAGGTGGAGTTCTCGGGGGCGGCGGCGCGTTTCGCGCTTGGCCCGTCCGGCGGGCCCGGCGAAGGCGGGGCTCGCGAGTGGCGCGTTTTCACCGCGAGGCTGGTCCCGTCGAAGGGCGACGCGAAGGCGCGGCTCGTCTTCAGGGTCGTGGAGGGCGATTGGTTCGACGTGGACTGCGTCAGTCTCATGCCGGCCGACCGCGTGGCGGGGCTCTTCCGCCGCGATCTCGTCGAAGCGCTCCGGGCGCTCAAGCCGAGCTTCATGCGCTTTCCGGGCGGATGCTGGGTCGAAGGCGACACGATGAAAGACGCATATCGCTGGAAGCAGACGCTGGGCGGCAAGTGGGAGCGCCGCACGCAGCGCAATGTCTGGAAGTACTGGTCGACGAACGCCGTCGGGTTTCACGAGTACCTGCTTCTCGGCGAGGCGCTTGGGGCGAAGCCGCTTTTCTGTATCAACAACGGCGAGGCCCACAAGGACAAGGCGCCGCTCGACAAGATGGACGAGTTTGTCGAGGATGCGCTCGACTGCATCGAGTACTGCAACGGCGGGGTCGATACCGAGTGGGGCGCGAAGCGCGCGGCGGCCGGCCACCCGGCGCCGTTCAATCTCGAGTATCTAGAGATTGGCAACGAGCGCTGGGGCGAGGAGTACGACAAGCGCTACGCGCTGATATACGATGCGGTCAAGGCCAAATATCCCGAGGTGAAGATAATATCCAATTATTTCAAGAACTGGCAGGTGAAGGCGCGGCCTTTCGAGCTGCGCGACGACCATGACTACCAGCGCCCCGACTGGTTCATGGCGACCGGGGCCGAGCGCTACGGCAGGATGGAGCGCGGCGACTTCGGCATTTTCGTCGGGGAATATGCCGTGACCGAAGGCACCGGGCGCTACGGGTCGCTGCGCGCGGCGGTCGGCGAGGCCGCCTACATGTGTTCGCTCGAGCGCAACGCAGACCTCGTGAAGCTCGCGGCGTACGCGCCGCTCTTCGCGAACGTGGAGCACATGACCTGGACGCCGAACCTCATTTACATCGACACCGATCGCGCCTACCTGACGCCAAGCTACTGGGTGCAGCGGCTGTTCAGCGAGAACCGCGGCGACGAGGTTCTCGCGATGGATGTCGAGACGTCGACATTCAACGTAACCGTACCAAAGACCTGGGGGGCCAAGGGCAACGACGACTTCACGATACGCCGCGTGCAGGGGTCCGCGCTGAGGCGCGCAGACGGCGCGATCGTGTTGAAGCTGGTCAACTGCGGCGAGGAGCCGGCGACGGTGTCCGTCAATCTTTCGGGGCGCGCCGTGCGGACGGTTCTGACATCCGCCGGGGCAGAGGACGCCAACACCGCCTTCGAGCCCGACAAGGTCGTCCCGTCGAGCGGAGTCTGCGATTTCACGGGCGAGGACGTGCTGCCGCCGCTGTCGCTGACGATATATACAATCGCCGCGCCCGGGAAGGCGGACGGGAAGTCTACGGCCGAAGCGATTGCGGAATACGAAGGCGTCGAGCCTGCGGCGCGCGACCCCGGCGAGAAGATAGTTGAGGCTCCGCCAAGCGACATGAGGCTTGTTCTTCTGGTCGGCCAGAGCAACATGTCCGGCCGCGCGCCGGTCGCCGAGGAGCATCGCCGGCCGATCGAACGCTGCCTCAAGCTGACTCGCGACGGACTCTGGGCGGAGGCCGTGAACCCGTTCCACTTCGACCGCAGGTATTGCGGGGTCGGCCCGGCGGACGAATTTGCGCGCCGCTATCTCGCGGAGCATCCAGGCGAAACGCTGGGTCTTGTGCCGTGCGCTGTCGGAGGTTCGCCGGTTTCGTCGTGGACCCCTTCGCCCAAGGGTAGGCGAGGCATCAATTACCGCGCGGCGCTCGATCGCGCGAGGCTCGCCCAGAAGAACGGTCGAATTGTCGCCATACTCTGGCACCAGGGCGAGACCGACGCGGCCAAGTCGAGCGCGGCGCGATTGATGGCGGAGTATCCGAAAGCCGTCGCCGAGGTCGCCGCGGCATTCAGGCGCGATCTCGGGCTTGGCGAGAGCGTGCCTTTCATCGTGGGTGAAATCGGCCGCTGGAAGCGCCCGGACGGCGATCACGCCGCGCGCATCAACCCGGCGATCGGCGAGTGCGCCAGGGTGATACCGAACTCGGCGTGCGTCTCGTCAGAGGGGCTTTCGCGCCAGGATGCCCACCACTTCGACTCGGCCTCGGTAAAGACGCTCGGCGACAGATATTACGAGGCCTGGAAGGGGCTCGCGAAGTGAAGGCCTGGGTGCAGCGGGTCGCCGAAGCGAGCGTGACGATCGCCGGGGAGCGCGTGGCCGAGATCGGCCGCGGCTACTTGATTCTCTTCGGCGTCACGCATGGCGACACTCCGGCGATGGTGGAGCGCCTCGCGAAGCGTGTTGTCGCTCTTAGGATATTCGAGGATGACGCCGGCAAGACGAACCGCTCGATAGAGGATGCGGGCGGGTCGATCATAGTCGTTTCGCAGTTCACTCTCTACGCCGACACCAGGCACGGCAACAGGCCGGGCTTTTCGGCGGCCGCCCGTCCGGAACTCGCCAATCCGCTCTATGAAATGTTCGTTCAGCGTCTCAGGGCGGCGCTCGGCGACTCGCGCGTCGGGACCGGGCGCTTCGGCGCCGATATGAAAGTCGCGCTGGTCAACGACGGCCCTTTTTCTGTCGAGCTGGTCGAATAGCTGCGGGACTGTCTGCCGCCAAGCTGCCGCAGGCTCTTGGCGAACGATTCGCGCATCGACGCCTCGCTATTGCCGCCGTGCGGCAAACCCCGTGCGGCGGTATTGACCCGGGCGGGAGAAAAGCGTATAATATGCACTTGATGGCACGAATAAAATTAACAAAGACCGAACTCAAAGCGCAGACCGACGCGCTCAAGCGTTTCATGCGCTTTCTGCCCATGCTTCAGCTCAAGAAGCAGCAGCTGCAAAGCGAGATTGCCCAAATCGTCGCCAAAGCCGACGCGGTCGGTGCCAGAGAGCGCGAGGTGCGGCAGGATCTCGCGCGGTGGGTGGGCCTTTTCGCGACCGACGAGTCGCTTGTCGACGGGCTTGTGAAGGTGAAGTCGGTAAATACAGGCACGGCGAATATCGCCGGCGTTCCCATACCGACATTCGAGTCGATCGAGACAGACGTGCGCGAGGTCGATATGTGGTCTGCGCCGGCCTGGGTCGACAGCGCCGTCGACGTCACGACGCGCATCCTTTCGCTTCAGTGCGAGCGGGCCGTCTTCGAGGAGCAGCGCCGTCTGGTGACCGAAGAGCTGCAGCAGACCTCTCAGCGCGTGAACCTTTTCGAGAAGGTGAAGATACCCGAGTGCAAGGAGGCGATCCGCAAAATAAAAATCGCCATAGGCGACGAGCAGACCGCGGCCGTTACGCGCGGCAAGATCGCCAAGTCGCGCGCGCCCGAGGCGTCCGTTGAAGGAGAGGAGAGCGCGGCATGATAGTGAGAATGAAGCATCTCGACCTCGTTTGCGTGGCGTCTGAAAGAGACGCCTCCCTCGCGAAGCTGCGCGAACTCGGGGCCGTGCATCTCGACTTGAAGAGCGCCGCGGGGGCCGAAGTCTCTACCGCCAAGGGAGAGGCGGCGGACGCCGAGCGCGCGGTGAGGCTGGTCCGCAAGGCGCGCGAGCCGTTCGCGAAGGGCGAGATTGATTTGCACGCGGCCGGGGTCGCCGACATACTGGCGGCGGCGGCGAAGATTGACGCGATCAAGGCCGAGGCCGACGAGCTGAAGCGCACGATTGCAGAGTACCGGCCATACGGCGACTTCGACCCGGAGCTCGCCAGAAAGATACTCGCGGCCGGTGTCGACCTCACGGGTGTAGTGAAGCTGCCCGAAAAGCTCCCGGAGACGAGGCTTTCCGTGATGGAGGCGAAGCTGGCCGACATGGAGGCCGCCTGCGGGCGCGAGGAGAGATGGCTCGCCGGCTGTGACGAGAGCCTTGTCGTGAAGCGCTACCCCGAAATCGCCGACAAGATCGCGTTCGAGGCGGCCAGGGAGCTGATGAAGGAGAGCGGGGCCGTCGCGTACATATCGGGCTGGGTGCCGGCGACCGAGGTGAAGCGACTCGGAGACGCGGCCCGCGAGGCCTCGTGGGGGCTTCTCCTGCGCGACCCGGCGGCAGGCGAGACGCCCCCGACGCTCATACAGCCGCCGAAGCTTTTCAAGCCGGTAAAGGCCCTCTTCGACGGGCTTGGCATCGCGCCTGCATATACCGAGGCCGACGTTTCGGTGCCGTTCATGTGCTACTTCTCGCTCTTTTTCGCGATGCTGGTAGGCGATGGCGGCTATGGCGCCATCATATTCGCGCTGACCATGTACGGCTGGCGCAAATACCGCCTGTCCGGCGGGGCCGCGTCCGCCTCGGGGGTCGTCATGAGAAGCTGGCTTGTGCTGATGACGGTCTTTTCGCTCGCGACAATCGCCTGGGGCTTTCTCAGCAATACGTGGTTTGGCGCGGGGCTGCCGTGGCTCGCCGGCTGGCCGACAGTCAAGTGGCTGGCCGACCCCAGCTACCGGCACATGATGCTCTTGTGCTTCACGATCGGCGCGAGCCACCTGATACTCGCGCGCGTGTGGACTGGTATTTCAATCATAAACGACATAACCTGCCTTTCGCAGTTCGGCTGGGCGGGGGTGTTGCTGTTCATGTATCTCATGACCAATGCGATCATAGGCATATTCCCGCTGCCTAAATGGGCGCTTTGGGAGTTCGCCCTGTCGCTTGTGCTGGTCTTCGGCTTTACGCTCAAGAAGGGCGAGTTCAAATCGCGCGGCATAGAAATCGGCATGCTGCCGCTCAATATAATGAGCGCGCTGGGCGACATCATATCGTACGTGAGACTCTTCGCTGTAGGCCTCGCTTCGGTCAAGGTCGCGGAGAATTTCAACTCGATGGCGCTTTCGGTGTTCAACTGCAGCGACGCGCTGTGGGTGAAGCCGCTTCTTGCCGCCGGCATGGTATTCGTGCTGCTGGTCGGCCACGGCCTGAACTTCGCGATGGCGGGGCTGTCGATACTCGTGCACGCGGTAAGGCTCAACACGCTTGAGTTCTCGAACCACAAGGGCGTGAGCTGGGCCGGGTACGCCTTCAAGCCGTTCAAAAGAAATTAACCTAACCACAAAACCAAAGGAAAAGCAAAATGAATGAGTCAGCAATGATTATCGCAGGTGCAGTGGCCTGCTTGGGTATGAGCGCCGCCGGTTCGGCGTTCGGGACAGGTTTCGCGGCGTCTGCCGCGGTCGGCGCCTGGAAGAAGTGCTACGCCGCCGGCAAGCCGGCCCCGTTCATCCTGCTCGGTCTAGTGGGCGCGCCCATAACGCAGACGCTGTACGGGATGATTCTCATGTTCATCATGTTCACGAAGCGCGATGTCGCCGGCGCCGGCATACCCTGCCTCATACTCGGCATCTTCGCCGGTCTGGGCATAGGGCTCTCGGCGCTCTTCCAGGGCCGTGCCGCCGCGGCCGGGTGCGACGCCCAGGCCGAGACAGGCCAGGGTCTCACCAACTACTTCGGCGCGCTCGGCATCGTCGAGACGGTGGCCATCTTCACGATGGTGTTCTCTATCATCGCCATTGTCTTCATAAAGTAAATGCGCGTGAGGTCGCCGCTCGCGTGGTTCCTCGCCTTTACCGCTGTTTTCGCGGTACTGGCGGGGTTCGTCTTCTGGGGGACGTGGAGCCTTGACATGGTTCCCGTCATGCCCGACTGCGCGACGGAGTTCCCGGCGTCGCGCGCCGCTGACTGGTTCGCCGGCTGGCTCGAAAGCGGCAAGTTCGTGCCGGGCGACATAATCGCCTTTCTCGGCGACCCTTGTTTCTGGCTTGAGCTGCAGTATGTGCTCGCGGCCTACCTGGCCGCGCTTGGCATGGCGTACTTTCTTTCCGGTCGCGGTCTCGGCCCTCTCGCCTCTTACGGCGCCGGGCTGCTGCTCGCGTTCTCCGGCTACTGGCTGACGCTTTTTTCGGCGGGCCATCTCGGGTGGTTCCAGTGGATGTCGTACGGCGTTTTTGCCTTCGGCCTCGTCGACCGTGCGCTTGAGAGGGGTGCCGCGCGCCACTGGGCGATGCTGGGCGCGGTGCTCGCCTGGGGCAGCTTCTACCAGCCGGATCTCTGGCTGCTCTTTACCGTTTTTACGGCCGCCTACTTCGTTTTCAGGGCGGCTCTCGCGCGCCCCGGTTGGACGAGGCTGGCCAAGGGCTCGCTTGTTTCGCTCGCCGTATTCGCCGCGATCGGCCTGCCGAGCTTCAGAAGCGCGATATTCCACGATCTCGCCGCTCGCGACAAGCAGATAGCCGCAGGCGAGACCGTCGCCGCCGGCGCCGCCGCGGATGACGCCGAAAAGCGCTGGATATTCACGACCAACTGGTCCATGCCCCCCGAAGACACGCTGGAGTTCTTCATGCCGCGCATACACGGCGACACAAGCTGCAACCAGGTTCTGGCCGTCGGGGACAGAAACTCGAGCGGCGTAAGGCGCTACACCGGGCGGCTCGGGCGCGCCTACGGTAGCAACTTCGGCAACTATCGCCAGCATTCGCTTTATGTCGGTTGCGTCACATGCCTTCTCGCGCTCGTCGGCCTGCTGCTTACCTTGGTCAAGCGTCCGCCGCAGGCCGCCCATCGCGTGAAAACCGTTGCGTTTTTCGCCGTCGCGGCAGTCGTTTTCTGGCTCTTCTCCATGGGGCGTTATTGCGAGCCGGTGTACAGGCTCGTGTTCAGCCTGCCTATGGGCGACTATCTGCGCGCGCCCGTAAAGTGGCACCACCTGACCGAGTTTTGTTTCGCAGTGCTCGCCGGGTATGGCGTAGAGGCAGTCTTGGACGCGCTCGCCCCGCGCCGCTGGGCCAAGTGGGCTCTGGCCGCCCTCGTGCTTGCAGGCGCGGCCAATCTCGCTTATGTCGACCGCTTCTATCTCGCGCCGCACAAGGCCGGCGTGCAGATTGTCCCGACGCTTGATGTCGGCGAACCTCTCGCCCGGCCACTGCCGGAGAGCCCGCGCGAGGCGGAGGCCTTCCGCCGCCAGGTGCGCCAGTGGGGCGCGGCAAACGGCTTTTCCATATACGGCACAAACTCGATGGTTCTGCCGACCGGCGGCGGCGACTCGCGCGAGTTCAAGTTTCTGGTCCTCCAGCGCGAGGCGCCCCGCCCCGAACAGCGCAGCTCCGCCTCGGTCGTGCCGCTTGCGGGCTTTGCGTTTTTCGCTGCCGTTCTTTCGGTTCTCGCCACGTTCGCCGTGCTCGCATACGCGGCGGCATCGGCCATGCTGGAGGCGCGCCGCAGATGAAGGGCCGGGATGACGAGTTCTTCGCGCTCGCGGCGCGCATATTCGGCGTTTCGCCGGGCTCTCTTGCGCTCTCCACACGCTACGGCGACCTGCCCGGCTGGGACAGCATCGGCCACCTTCGTCTTGTGATGGAGGCCGAGAAGCTTTTTGGCGTCGTTTACGATCTGGAGGAGATGCCCGCCATGCGCACTCTCGCAGATTTTATCGACCGCGCGCGGGCGCACAAGGAGTCGTGAGATGGGCCGGCGCAGCGCAGCACACCGCAGTTTGTCCGTCATGGCCGCCTTGGCAGCCGTGATTGCGCTTTCGTCCGCCGCGCCGGCTGCGGGCGAGCTCGGCTTCGCCGATATAGCGGGGCGCCGGCGCGACGAAGTGCCAGACGCTGCGCCATGCTGCGTGACAGGCGTGGTGACGCTCGTCTCGGCCTGGACGGGACGCTCGGGCGTGATCGCGAGCCCAGAGGATCCGAACGGCTACGGAGTATGGTTCTCGGGCGAAGTCAACGCCAAGGTTGTTGCCGAGCTCGAAGGCGCCGGCAATCTGGCCGTCGGCCAGCTCGTCGAGGTGCGCGGCATATCCTCCCGTCTCGGCTTCGCGCCCGGCATAAAGGCCGACTCGCTCAAGGTGCTTCACCAGGCGCAGACGCTGCCTCCGCCGCCGGCATACCGGCTCAGGGACTTCGACCACGGCGCTTTGGACAACCGCCGCGCCGCGCTGACGGGCGTGCTGATGGAGGCGCTGAGCGATGAAACTGTGCAGTCGCCCGACAGCCCCGTCTACACGCGTCTCAGGCTCAACACTGCGGACGGCGTATTCGTCGCGCGCGTCAGGGGCGAGCCTGAACGCTGGCGCGGCAAGGTCGACGCCAATCTGCTCATGTGCGGCGTGGCGATGAGCGTTTTCAACATGCGCGGCGAATTCATAGGCGTGCAGCTCGAGGTCGCCGGGGTGGACGGCGTGAGCGTCATAGAAGACCCCCAGCCTTTCGAGGAGGTCCCCACCGTCTCGCTGGGCACGCTTCTGCCGTATTCGCCAGGCCGCTTCGACGCCCACCGCAAGCGCGTCAGAGGCGTGGTCACATGCCTGCGCGACGGCGGGGCGACGTGCTATTTGCAGTCCGACGAGGGCGCGATGTGCGTAAGGGTCGACAAAGGCGGAGCCTCGACGGGCGACGAGGTCGAGGCCGTGGGCTACCCGATGCTCGAGGATGGTGTGGGAGTTCTCGCGAACAGCGAAGTGCGCGTCGCCGGGCGCGGCGTTCTGCCGCGGCCGGAGCGCGTCGGCTGGGCCGAGCTGGACGGCTACCCTGTCGACTCGGCCGGCGCCTTCAAGGATTTCAACTCGCGCCTCGTCAGAATGACCGGGCGGCTTGTCGTCATGGATGAAGCGAGTCTCGCTCTCGACGTGGAGGGCGTGAAGGTGTATGTGAATCTGTCGTCGCCGCTGCCCGGCGATATAGCCGAATGTGCCGAGTCGGGCCCGACATTGGCCGTGACCGGCATACTGCTCATTCGCCAGGAGCAGGGGCTGCCGCGCGGCCGCGTGCCGCGAATCGAAGAGCGTCGCGTTTATGCCGTCGGGCCGGACGGCGTGGCGCTTGTAAAGGACGCCGCGTGGCGGCGCTACCGCCGCAAGCGGATGATGACTCACGCGTCGGGAGTCGTGTTCTGCCTCGCGGTGGCTGTCGCTCTCATTCTCTTCTTCCGCTACGTGCGCATGCGCACGAACTACCGCCGCCTGAAAGTGCTTAACGACGAACGCAAGCGAATCGCCGGCGATCTGCACGACTCCATAGAGCAGAATCTCGTCGCCGTCAAGATGCTGCTCAAGACGGCGGTCTCGCTCTCGCCGGACATTCCCGAAGACGCCAGAAAGGCCGTCTTGACCGCTCAGGAGATACTTCTCGCCGCCAAGAGCGAGATTCGCGAGACGGTGTTCAATCTCAGAAGCGACGACCTCTTCAGCCGCAGACCCGAGGAGGTGATAAAGACCTTCTGCCGGCGCATGGCTTCGCACGGCGTGGTGAAGGTCAGGACGGTTCTGAGAGGGCTGCCCGACTCGCTGCCGGGCGCGATGTTCAGCGATATGCTTTTTGTCGTGCAGGAGGCCGTCACCAACGCCGTGAAGCATGGCGGCGCGAAGAGCATTGTGCTGGTGAGCGATCCGCTAGAGGCGCGCGCGCCGCTCGGCAGGGCGAAGGGCGGCTTCTGTCTCAGGATTCTGAACGACGGCGAACCCTTCGACCCCGCGACGGCTCTAGGCCCGGAGTCGGGGCATTTCGGCATCGCGGGCATGCGCGAGCGCGCGAGACGCTCGGGTTTCAACTTGACGATTTGCCGCGAGAGGGGTCATATGTGCGTAAGACTGGAGGTGCCTTCATGATAAAGGTGGCGATAATAGACGATCACAGCGTAGTGCGCTATGGCATGACTTACATGCTCAAGCTCGCTAACGACATGAAGGTCGTGGCCGACGGTTCGACTGCGGCCGATGCGGTGAATATAGCCAGATCCGGCGAGGCGGACGTGATTCTGCTGGATGTAAGAATGCCGGGCGAGGATGGCATTTCGGCTTTGAAGGCGCTTCTCGAGGCGAACCCGCGCCAGAAGGTTTTGATGCTTACGACGAGCGACGCCGAAGAGGACGTGTTCAAATCGGTGCGCGGCGGCGCGAAGGGTTATGTGCTGAAAGAGACAGACCCGGACGGGATAATCGCGGCTATACGCGCCGTCGCCGGTGGCGGCACGTCCTTCCCGGGCGACATAATGAAGATATACGAGGCGAGGGCCGCCGCGAGAGGCCTGACGCCGCGCGAGACCGAGATTCTGAAGGCTGTCGCCAAGGGCTTCACGAACCAGGATGTCGCGCGCGCGCTCGACATCTCGCCGAACTCCGTCAAGATGCACCTGAGGCACATATTCGACAAGCTTGGCGCCGCAGACCGCACCGAGGCCGTCGCCGCCGCCATACGCCGGGGCATAATCGCGGAGTAGCCGCTGCGGAAAGAACGGAATATTTGATGAAAACGAAGATGAAAGGCAGACAGATTATGAAAAAACTGTATATGGCCGCCGTTGCAGCGGCACTTCACGCTGCAGCCCCTGCCGCGCCGGCGAACACCGTCCCCGCGGCTGCCGCCTCGCCTGAGGGCGCCGCGACCAGAGCCGCCTGGGTGGAGCTCGCGGTGAAACTGGCTGAACCCATACTGCGCCCGATGGCGGAGGGCCGCCTGCACGAGGAGCTGAACCTCGAGAAAGGCACGCTTGAACTCTCGCCTTCGTGGGACGGACGCAACAGGGAAGTGTCGTACATGGAGGCCTTCGCGCGCCTCATGGCGGGCATTGCGCCGTGGCTCGCGCTGCCGGACGACGGCACCGGCGAGTCGGCGAAGCGCGCCGAACTGCGCGCTCTCGCGCTAAAGGCCTACGCCAACGCGGTCGACCCCGAGAGCCCCGACTATCTGGGCTGGACCAAGGGCGGGCAGACGCTTGTCGACGCGGCGTATCTGGCAGAGAGTTTCTTCCGTGGCTGGGACGCTCTCTGGGAGCCTCTCGACGAAACGACAAAGCGCCGCTACATAAAGGAGTTCCAGGGCCTCAGACGGTACTCGCCCCCGTATCAGAACTGGGTTCTCTTCTGCTCGATGGAAGAGGCGTTTCTCATGCGCGCGCGCGCAGACTTCGACGCGTACCGCCTGCGCACCGGCCTCTACAAGGCCGAGGAGTGGTATGTGGGCGACGGCTGGTACTCAGACGGACCTAGTTTCGCCTTCGACTACTACAACGCCTATGTCATCCACCCGATGTATTTCGAGTGTGTCGAAGAGCTCGTCAGGGCGAAGAAGTGGCTCCTGCACTCCGTCGGGCCCGACGGTCGCGGGCGCAACGCGGGCGAGCGCCTTGGCGACGTCAAAACGCGCATGCAGAAGTTCGCCGTGATTCTCGAACGCCTCGTGAGCCCCGAGGGCGCATACCCGGTTTTCGGCCGCTCGATACCATATAGAATGGCGGTCTTCCAGCCGCTCGCGCTGCTCGCCTGGCGCAAGGCTCTGCCGCGCGAGCTCTCCGAGGGTCAGGTAAGGGCCGCGCTCGAAGCCGTCAGAAAGCGCATGTTCCAGGACGACCGAAACTTCAACAAGGGCGGCTTTTTGACGCTGGGCTTCAACGGGCCGCTGCCGGGCGTCAGCGACCGCTACACCAACAACGGTTCGCTCTATATGACGTCTCTCTTTCTCCTGCCGCTCGGCCTGCCGCCCACCGACAGCTTCTGGACGGCGCCAGACGCGCCTTGGACCTCGAAAAAGGCCTGGCAGGGGGAGAGCTTTCCGAAAGACCACAAGTGGAACATAAACGCACAACCCCTCTACTGGGAGTGACTGCGCGCACAGGGAGAGCCGACAGTTGAAAGACGACTTTCTTGTTTTCGATCACGTGACCAAGCGCTTCGGCGCACTCACGGCCGTTGATGACGTCTGTCTGACCGTGACCAAGGGCGAGTTCTTCTCGCTGCTTGGTCCGTCTGGATGCGGCAAGACGACCCTGCTCAGGATGCTCGGCGGCTTTGAACGGCCGGACTCGGGGCGCATCTATCTGGAGGGGCGCGATATAACGGATCTGCCGCCCAACCAGCGGCGCGTCCATACGGTATTCCAGAACTATGCGCTCTTTCCGACGATGACGATCTGGGAGAATATCGCCTTCTCGCTCAAGCTCGCCAAGCGCGAGAAGGGCGAAATAGAGGAGAAGGTCGACGCCATACTGCGGATGATCCAGATGAGCGAGCACGCCTGGAAATACCCCAACCAGCTCTCGGGCGGACAGAAGCAGCGTGTCGCGATAGCGCGCGCGCTGGTCGACCGTCCGCAAGTGCTGCTCCTGGACGAGCCTCTCGCCGCGCTCGACCTTAAGCTGCGCCAGCACATGCTGATCGAGCTGGACGCCATACACGACCAGGTCGGCATCACGTTCATCTATGTCACCCACGACCAGGGCGAGGCGATGAGCCTTTCAGACCGCATTGCCGTCGTGAACAAGGGGCGCGTCGAACAGCTGGATGTGCCGGCCAGGATATACGAGGCGCCGGCCTCGCGTTTCGTCGCGTCGTTCATAGGCGACACGAACTTCTTCTCGGGCGAGATAAGCTCGGCCGAAGGCGACTACTGCACGATTCGTCCGGAGGGCTTCCCGGCGATCAAGGCGTACAACGACAAGAGCCTCGGGGCCGGCCAGCGCGTCGACCTGTCGGTGCGGCCCGAGAAGATACGCGTCACTCTCAGTCCGCCGCCGCCCGATAAGGGGGCCGGCATAAACGTCTTTCCCGCCAAGGTCGAGGATATCGTCTACCAGGGCGTGTACACCAAGTACTGGCTCAGGGCCGGGCGCGAGCGCGTCGCCGCCCTTAAGCCCCATTCGCGTTTTCTCCTCGACCAGGAGAAGATTACGTGGAACGACGACGTGTTCGTCTGGTGGCACCCGGACGACGGCTATATGGTCGAGGTGGAGTAGTCTATGGCTGGCAAATCCAGAAAGGCCGAGTGGCTGACGACGCTGCCGAGCTTCGCGTGGCTGGCGCTCTTCTTCGCCGTGCCTGCGGTGATCGTGCTCGCGTTCACCTTTCACGGCCACACTGCGAATGGCGGCGTCGGCGAATGGTCGCTGTCGACCTGGCGCGAGCTCGTCGACCCCGACTACCCGACGATCGTCTGGAAGACGATACGAATCTCCTTCGAGGTGACATTCTGGTCGATTGTGCTCGCGCTGCCCTGCGCCTACGCCATAGCCCGCATGCCAAAGAGGTGGCGTTCGCTTGTCGCCGGCGCGATCATGCTGCCGTTCTGGACCAGCTTTGTCGTAAGGGTCTTTGCATGGAAGACTCTTCTGCACCCCGACGGCTGGCTGCAGGCGTGCTATCTCACGTGGCTGAAGGTCTGCGAGTGGGCGTTCGACTGGCTGCCGGCGCTGTTGCAGCGCTTTCTGGTATGGTCGGGCTTTGCGTCTGCAGGCCATGTCGACCCGGCGCTCTCGACGATTCTCGACAGCGAGACTGCGGTGGTGCTCGTGTCGGTCTACACGTTTCTGCCGTTCGCGATAATGCCCGTCTACACGGCCGCCGAGAAGTTCGATTTCTCGCTTCTCGAAGCCGCCCGCGATCTCGGCGCGACCAACTTCTATTCGTTCAGAAAAATATTCCTGCCGGGCATCCGCCAGGGTATCGTTTCGGCCGTGCTTATGGTCTTCATACCGGCGATAGGCTCTTACGTCATACCGCAGATGCTCGGCGGCACCGATTGCGTACTTATAGGCAACAAGATATTCATGCGCGCGATGCAGAACCGCAACATCCCTCACGCTTCGGCGCTCGCGACTTTGATGGCCGTGACCGTGCTGGCGCCGATGGGCCTCGCAATGTGGTGGAAGCGCCGCCAGGCCGCGCGCGACAGGCGCCGGCTCGACGTGCGTACGACCCGGCTTATGACAGGGGGCGAGTCGTGAAGCGTTCGTATTTTTCAACTGTCGTTCTAGCCGCGGTGCTGGCGTTTTTGTACGTGCCGATTCTCCTGGTCGTGGTCTACGGCTTCATACCCAACGGCATCTCTATGAGTTTCTGCGATTCGACCGGACGCTTCGTAGGCATGACCGGCAAGTGGTACACGATGATATTCACGGGCGACTACAGACTGGGGCCGCTCATGCAGAGCTTCTGGCTGTCGCTCACCATAGCCGGTCTCGCTACGGTCGCGAGTTGCGTTCTCGGCACGACAGCCGCGCTGGCGCTTCACAAGTGGCGCGGGCGTTTGCAGTCGCTGCACCATGCTCTCGTGTACACTCCGCTGATCATGCCCGACATACTAATAGGCATATCGCTTCTCATGCTTTTTGTCGCGTGCGGCGTCGACTGCGGTTTTTGGACGATTCTCGTCTCGCACATCACATTCTGCGTTTCCTATGTGGTGATGACGATACTCGCCCGTCTGCAAGACTTCGACGATCGCATTGTCGAGGCCGCCTACGATCTGGGCGCGGGCCCGTGGTACACGTTTTTCCACGTGCAGCTGCCGGTGCTCATGCCGGGCGTGGTCGCAGGCGGACTTCTCGCGTTTACGCTGTCGATCGACGACGTTGTCATAACCTCGTTCGTCAACGGGGCCGGCACCAACACCTTCCCTACGTATGTAAGCTCGATGACCAAGCACTCGCGCAATCTGCCGGCC
This sequence comes from Kiritimatiellia bacterium, assembly GCA_045545855.1. Lineage (GTDB taxonomy): Bacteria > Verrucomicrobiota > Kiritimatiellia > RFP12 > UBA1067 > UBA1067. Next base: position 14,838 of record JAZQBR010000157.1, read on the forward strand.
GTCTTCGCTCTGTCGACGCTGATGCTCGTTTTCACTTGTGTTCTTGTGGGCCTGTCGAAGCTGATTGCGCGCGGACAGAAGGGGTTGCGCATGTAAAACCGGCGCCGGGCTCCGACCCATGCCCCTTCTCACCTTTTTTGCAGATTTCGCCCCCACGCGGCGAAATTTATGATATAATATCCCGACATGGACGCAAAAGACGAGAAGCGGCTCCTCGTGGATGTCGCGCGAATCGACCCGGAAGGGGACGAGCTTGAAGGCGAGGTTGACATCATCGACCTCGACGAAGAGTTCGTAAAGCCTTTCGGGGGCGTGAGGTATCGTCTGCGCGCCCAGCTCTTCGGTACCGAGCTTCTTGTGAGGGGCCATCTTGAGCAGGACTTCGATCTTGTCTGCAGCCGTTGCGGCAAGGACTTCGACACGACAGTGAAAGTCGACGACTTCACGGCCTCGGTCGAGGTCTCTGACAAGGACCAGTTCGCCGACCTGACCGCCGAAGCGAGGGAAAGCGTGATACTCGCGCTGCCGACATACCCGCTCTGCGATGAATCGTGCCCGGGAATCGAGCAGAAGACCGAAAGGCCGGCTGACGACCGCTGGAACGTGCTGGACGGGCTGAAGGGCAGCGTGAAGTGAACGACGCCGAAAGGCAGTGTAGAACCAGAGAAAAGGAGAATAGAAAATGGCCAGTCCCAAAAACCGCGTTTCGAAAATGCGCAAGCGTCAGCGTGTCGCCTCTCTAGAGAAGCCGATACTCGCTTCGGTCTCGACGTGCCCCGAGTGCGGCGCCGCGAAGCGTTCGCACCGCGCGTGCCCGAAATGCGGCACATACAAGGGCCGCAAGGTCGCCGCCGCCGCCGAGTGAGCGGCGTGACGTCCTCGTACTAGGGTGCCACCTATGACGCGGATAGCTTTAGACGCAATGGGGGGCGACTACGCCCCCAAGCAGATCGTGGTTGGCGCGATCGAGGCCGCTTGCGGCCTCGACGGCGTCAAGATACTGCTCGTAGGCCAGATGGCGGCGATTCAGAGGGAAGTCGACCGGTTTTCCAAAGACCGCAAGGCCATGTTCCAGCGGGCCATCGAAACCGGCGCGCTGGAGATTGTCCATGCTCCCGACCAGGTTGAGATGGATGACATACCTGTCGAGGCCGTCAGGAAGAAGAAAGACTGCTCCATAAACGTGGCCATG
>JAZQBR010000158.1:0-4600 GCA_045545855.1 Kiritimatiellia bacterium
CTTGGCCCCCGACTTCCGACGAGCCGGCTAAGGCGCCGGCGCCGGAGGCGTCCGCGACCGTACCCGAAACGGCGGAGTCCGCAAAGGTGCCTGAAACGCCGCCATCCGTCGATTTCGCAGTCGCGTGCAGCAACGCGTGGCTCAAGTGCACGACCGGTAAAGACGCGGCGGCGTACGAGCCTGGCGACGACATCAAGTTCGTTTTCACTCTCGCAGGCGTCACGAACGACGTGCCGAAGGCCAAATACAAGTGGCGCTGGACGCGCAAGGCCCAGGGCGCCGAGCCGGAGACCGGCACGGCCGAACTTGAGAAGAAGCCCTTTGAATACAAGACGAAACTCGACGCGCCGGGATTCGTGAGAGTCGATATCGAAATTGTGACGGCCGACGGCAAGCCTTTCGAGAAGATAAACGGCAAGACGAAGACGCCGCTGAAGATGGCGTGCGGGGCAGGCGTCGCGCCGCGAAAACTCGAGCCGCCGCCGCTCGCCAAAGACTTCGCCAGAAAAATCGCCGACATAAAGAAAACCATCGTCCGCATCCCGCCCCCGCAGTACCGCAAAATCGTGCGCGAGGCCGTCGAAGTCGAGGGATTGAAGGACGTTCGCATCTATGCCGTCAGCGTACCGTGCACCGAAGAGCGTCCCGTGACCGGCTACCTTACAGTGCCCGAGGCCGCTGCGGGCGGAGTGCGGTATCCGTGCCGGCTCGAGACGGTGGGCTGCGGCTTCGCCGCGAAGCAGCCGTTGCCCAATCTGAAGCAGATACCGCTCGACACGATTGTCTTTCACCTCGCCTACGACCCCGGCAAGAGCGAAGAACGCGACGATGCGTTTTTGACGGGCGTATTCCAGCGTGTCGTGCGCGCGCTCCAGTACATGAAGTCTCTGCCGGAGTGGGACGGGCGCAACCTCGTCGTGAACGGCTGGGGGCTTTCGGCCTCGCTGGCCATCTGGGCGGCGGGTTGCGGAGAAGGCGTCACAAAGGTTTCGTGCGGACTTATCGAGCGCGTGACGAGCGAGACGTTCGATCCCGCTTTGCTGGCCGGGCTCGTGCCCGCCGATTGCTTTGTCGACGTGCAGCGCGTCGGGCTCGGCGACGATGTCCGCTCGCCTGCCGACGCGATGGCGATATGGAACGCCCTTGGCTGCGACAAGCGGCTCGTGTTTGTGCAAGGCGCGAGCGGATGGTCCGGCCCGGGCTGGTACACGGGGCGCGATTCCGTGTTGGAGAAGATACGTCCGGTCAAGTACCGCAACCTTGATGCGAAGCACTGCAAGGACATTCGCGGCAGCGCGGGGCCGGCTTTTGACGATCTCGATTTCGCCTTTCGCGACAAGGTCGTCGTCGAAGCGATAGTCGACTACGCGAAGCCGGGGTCGTTTCAGCCGCAGGCTTTCGGCTCGCTCAAGTCGTATGCCCAGCGCGACCTGAAGCCCATCGAGGTGTATGCCGTTTTGCCGGTCAAGAAGCCTAAAGACAAGCAGTGGGAGAAGTTTCTGACGGTGCACCTCGGTGAAAAGGGCGGAGGATTCGACTTTCCGTTCTACCTCGACGCGGGCATGGTGCTGCCGCCGCCCGACTCGCTGCCGTGGTTTCATGTGCTTGACGCCGGGGGCATACTGCGTTATTCAGGCCCCAGCCAGGACACGGCGGCCAATGTCGCCCGCGACATCTTCGCGAAGCTGCCCGAGGCAGACCCCGTTTTCGCGTATGCGCGCCCGGATCTGCTGAAAGACGAGGTCGGCAGGCTTATGAAGGCCAATACGCCGGGGCCGCGTCTCTACAAGGCAATCGAGCAGATGGCCCGGCGCTACTCGCGCGGCGACAAAGCGCGCGCGGCCGAGGCGGAGCATCTGCTTCTAGGCATGCGCCAGGCGAACGAACGGCGCGTCATCGCCATCAAGAAGCTTTTCTCAGAGCGCGCCGGGGCAGCCTACAACCAGCTACTCGTATTCGTCAAAGAGTGGCCGACGATGGAGGCGCACGGCGGCATCAAGTCGATACGCTCCGCAGTAGGCCAGAAGCCGGACATTGAAAAGCTCGCCAAGCTTGAGGCTGAGCTTCAGCGTCTGCACGCCTGGAAGCCGGTGAAAACCATGGACGTCCGCAAGAAAGAAGGCGAGATGAAAGCTCTCAGGGCCAAGGTCTCTCGTTTCGCGGCGTCAAAAGACGTTCAGGTGCAGGGCGAGGCCATGCTCATGCAGGCCGATATCGACAATCCGCCGCAAGAGCCCGAAGCCGAGCCTGCCGCAGCGGCCGAGTGAGGCGCTTCAGAGATTGCGCGAAGCATGGTGAATGTGGTATAATATACGCCGATGGTTTCGAATTCGGATAGACAGAGCGGCTTGAGCGGATATCTCTCGCCAGCAGCTGTTCTCTCGCTGGCGGTAGGGTGCAGCGTCGGGTGGGGGTCGTTTGTCATGCCCGGCACGACGTTTCTGCCCGTCGCCGGGCCGGCGGGAACCTTGCTAGGCATCCTTGCGGGCGCGCTCGTCATGTTTTTCATCGGCGTCAACTACAACTATCTGATGCAGCGCTATCCCGACGCCGGCGGTGCATACGCCTACGTCTCGAAGATATGCAACCACGACCACGGCTTTCTCTGCGCGTGGTTTCTGGTTCTAACGTATGTTGCGGTATTATGGGCCAACGCGTCGGCCTTGTGCCTCATAGGTCGAAAACTGCTTGGCGGGCTTACAAAGATTGGCTGGTCGTATACAATAGCGGGCTACGATGTCTACTTCGGCGAGATTGTCGTGACGCTTGCGGCGCTTGCGCTTCTCGCTTCTCTCGCCTGCTGCGGCAGGCGTTTCGCTTCCAGGCTGCAGATTGCCTTCGCCGCGACACTTGTTGCGGGAGTTGCCGTAGGCTTCGCTGCGGTGTTCTGCGGCGGCGCGGTCGATTTGGCCGGCGCCATGAAGCCGATGTTCGCCGACGGCTCGCCGAGGTCGCTGCAAGTCTTCACCATACTTGCCCTCGCGCCGTGGGCGTTTGTAGGTTTCGAGTCGGTCTCGCACTCGGTCGAAGAGTTCCGTTTCGACAGGCGCCGCGTCATTTGGCTGCTAGTGGCGTCCTTGGCGATAGGCGCGGCGGTATACGGCGCGCTGGCGCTGACAGCCGCCGCCATCCAGCCCGGCGGCTTCGTCGGCTGGCGGGATTATATCGCTAACCTTGACGGGCTCGACGGTGTCGAGGCGCTGCCGGTCTTTTATGCTGTCGAGACGGCGATGGGCCGCGCAGGCATCGTCATTCTCTGCTTTGCCACGTTCGCCGCGATCGCGACAGGGCTGATTGGCAACCTCATCGCTTCGAGCCGTCTCCTGTACGCGATGTCGCGCGACGAGATACTGCCGCCATTCTTCTCGAAACTCGACAGAGACGGCTCGCCGCGCAACGCTATGTTGTTCATCGTGGCGATTTCATGCTTCGTGCCGTTCGTCGGGCGCACAGCCATCGGCTGGATTGTCGACGTGACGACGATCGGCGCCTGCGTCGCCTACGGCTATGTCTCTTTCTGCGCGTTCGTGCAGGCGAAGCGCGAAGGCGCGTCCGCCATTGTCGCGACCGGGCTCGTCGGCCTCGCGGCGTCGGTCGCTTTCGCGTTCTATTTTCTCGTCCCCAACTTCTGGTCGCTAAGCGCCTTCGCGCCAGAGTCTTACCTCATGCTCGCCGCGTGGAGTATAATAGGGATAGTATTCTTCCGCCGCATCCTTGCCGGCGACAGCAGGCACCGCTTCGGCAAGTCGACAGTGACGTGGCTGGCGATGATCTTTCTCATCTTCTTCACTTCGCTGATGTGGGTGCGCCAGGCGACCCACCGCGTGACGCGCGAGGTCGTGATCAACCTCGGCCGGTACTACGAGACGCACGCCAGCTTCGAAAAAGAGGATCTCAAGGCCGCCGACGGTTTCACAGACTCGCAGATGGAATATGTCAACGAGGCGCTGACGGGCTACGGCTTCGCGCAGATGCTGCTCGTTGTCGTGGCGCTTGCGATACTGTTTATCATCTACCGCAATCTTACGCGCCGCCAGAGAATGTCCGAATTGAAACGCGTCAAGGCCGAAGCCAGCAACAAGGCAAAGAGCGTCTTTCTCTCGAACATGAGCCACGACATCCGCACCCCGATGAACGCCATCGTCGGCTTCATCGCGCTCGCGAAGCGACCCGGCACGACCATGGAGAAGACGCGCGAGTACCTCGCTAAGATATCCAACGCGAGCGAGCATTTGCTGTCGCTCATCAACGACATTCTGGAGATGAGCCGCATAGAGTCCGGCAGGATGGAGCTGCAGATCGCTCCAATGGACCTCGTGGATATGGCGAGCGGCGTCAGAGACATGTTCCAGGCTCAGATGTCCGCCAAGGGGCTGGAGTTTACGCTTGATGCGGAGGGCGTGCGTCATCGCGTGGTAATGGGCGACCGCAACCGCATGAACCGCGTTTTCACGAATCTCGTGGGCAACGCCTACAAATACACTCCGAAGGGCGGGCGCGTCACGCTGAAGGTGGCCGAGGCCGCAGGGCCGGCCGGCGCGGGAGCCGCCTCGGGGACGTACGAGCTGCGCGTCAAGGAAGTCGGGGGCCAAGCGGTCTT
>JAZQBR010000159.1:0-3439 GCA_045545855.1 Kiritimatiellia bacterium
TGCCTTCCTAAGACCGCTTGGCCTCCGACTTAGGAAGAGGAACCGGATTATGGCACTTAAGACGTTCAAGCCTCGTTCGCAGGGGATGCGCTTCCGCGTGGCCTCCACGTTCGAGGAGATCACCGAGAAGAAGCCGGTGAAGAGCCTGACGCGCGCCAAGCGCAAGACCGCAGGCCGCAACAACCAGGGTCGCATCACGACGCGCCACCGCGGCGGCGGCGTGAAGCAGCGCATCAGAATCGTCGACTTCAAGCGCACGAAGTTCGATGTCGAGGCGACGGTCAAGGAGATTGCGTACGATCCTACGCGCAGCGCGTATCTCGCGCTCATCGAGTACGCCGACGGCGAGAAGAGCTACATCCTCGCGCCCGAAGGCTTGAAGCCGGGCATGAAGGTGATGAACGGGCCCAAGGCCGAGGCCACGGTCGGCAACTGCCTGCCGCTCGCGCAGATTCCGCTCGGTCTCATGGTCCACGCGATCGAGCTCGTCCCTGGCGAGGGCGCGAAGGTCGCGCGTTCGGCCGGCAACGCCTGCCAGATTATGGCGCGCGACGGCAACACGGTTACATTGAAGATGCCCTCCGGCGAGGTTCGCATGTTCAACGGCCGTTGCCTCGCCACGGTCGGCGCTGTCGGCAATAAGGATTGGGACTCGATAAAGCTCGGCAAGGCCGGCCGCAAACGCTACTTGGGCATTCGCCCGACGGTGCGCGGCGTCGCGATGAACCCGGTAGACCACCCGATGGGCGGCGGCGAAGGCCGTACGTCAGGCGGTTCCCACCCGCGTTCGCCGTGGGGCCAGCTCGCCAAGGGCGGTAAGACCCGCGCGAAGCGCAAGGCGTCCGACAAGGTCATTGTCAAGAGGAGGAAATAATCCATGGCACGTTCTCTCAAGAAGGGGCCTTATGTCGAGGAGAGCCTCCTCCGCAAGGTCGAGAAGATGCAGGCGAGCGGCAAGAAGCAGCCTATCAAGACGTGGAGCCGTCGTTCGATGGTGCTCCCCGACTTTGTGGGGCTTACGTTCGCCATCCACAACGGGCGGCAGCACATGCCGATCTTCATAACTGAAAACATGGTCGGCCACAGGCTCGGCGAGTTCGCTCCGACGCGCACGTTCAAGTCGCACGGCAACTCCGCGGCCAAGGTCGAGAAGAAGTAAGGGGAAGTAGGCAATGGAAGTGACTGCAATTACCCGCAACGCGCGCATGTCGGCCTTCAAGGGCCGCCCTCTGTGCCGCGCGTGCCAGGGCCTCAAGGCCGCTGACGCGCTCAAGGTCGTCGAGTTCTCCCCCAAAAAGGCGGCGGAGATAATAAGGAAGACTCTCCTTTCGGCGATTGCGAACGCCAAGAACAACATGAGGGTCGCCGAGCCCGGCGAGCTCTACGTCAAGCTGTGCGTCCTGGACGAGTCGGTCCGCATGCGCCGCTACTGGCCTACGGCCCGCGGTTCGGCCCACCCGATCGCCCGCCGCCTGTGCCACTGCAAGGTTGTCCTCTCGGACGTCAAGAAGGAGACGAAGTAATGGGACAGAAGGTTAATCCCGTAGGATTCCGCGTCGGCGTCAACCACGCCTGGGGCAGCCGTTGGTTCGCGCCCAAGAAGAACTTCGGCGCGTTCCTGATCGAAGACCAGCAGATCCGCGACGTCTGCAAGGCGAAGCTCGCGGAGGCCGGCATCTCGAAGATACTCATCGAGCGCTACGCCAACCGCGTTCGCGTCACCCTGTTCAGCGCCCGTCCGGGCGTCATTCTGGGCAGGAAGGGCGGCGATGTCGAGGCGATTCGCGCGGACCTCGAGAAGATGACCAAGAAGGAAGTCTATCTCGAGATTAAAGAAGTCCAGGGCGCAGACGCCGACGCGCAGCTCGTGGCCGAGTCGATAGCTCAGCAGCTCGAGCGCCGCATCGCCCTCAAGCGCGCGATGAAGCGCGCGATGAAGGTGGCGATGGACATGGGCGTCGACGGCATCAAGGTCCACGCAGGCGGCCGAATCAACGGCGCGGAAATCGCGCGCGTCGAGTGGTCGCGCGAGGGCAAGGTGCCGCTGCACACGCTCAGGGCGAATATCGACTACGGTTTCGCAGAGGCTAACACCACTGCCGGCAAGATCGGCTTGAAGGTGTGGATCTGCAAGAAGGAAGGTTTCCAGCCCCGTCAGCCCCGCGGCGACCGCCGCGAGGGGCGTCGTGAGCGCGGCGACCGCAAGGAGAGGAGCTAAGCCATGCCGCTGATGCCCAAGAGAGTCAAGTACCGCAAGGTTTCGAAGGGCAACCGCTCGGGTTACGCCACTTCGGGCACGGAGCTCGCTTACGGCGAGTTCGGCCTGAAGGCGCTCACGCGCGGGCTCTTGACAGCAACCCAGATCGAGGCGTGCCGCGTCGCGATCAATCGTGAAATGAAGCGCAAGGGCAAGTTGTGGATACGCATGTTCCCAGACAAGCCCGTCACGCGCAAGCCTATCGAAGTTCGTATGGGCGGAGGAAAGGGCAACCCGGAGTTCTGGGCGGCCGTCGTCCTGCCCGGCAAGGTCCTCTTTGAGATCGGCGGCGTCAGCGAAGAAGTCGCCAAGGAATGCCTCCGCCTCGCCGCGACAAAGATCGGCATACACACAAAGTTCATAACCCGCGCAGGAGTCAAGATCTGATGAGCACGGAAACCAATACCCGCGGCGCGCGCAAGGTGCGCAAAGGCGTCGTTGCGTCCAAGATGGGCGCGAAGAGCGTGGTTGTCACGGTCAGCTACCGCGAGATCCACCCGATCTACGGTAAGGTCGTCACGCGTACCAAGAAGTATCACGTGCACGACGAGGACGACACGGCCAAGGTCGGCGACGTCGTCTCCATTATGGAAACCCGTCCGATGAGCGCCACCAAGCGCTGGCGCATCGTCAAGTAAGGAGTTGCCGAAATGTTGCAGGAACTCTCCAACCTAGTAGTGGCGGACAACACGGGCGCAAAGCGCGCTATGTGCTTCCGCATCCTCAAGCAGCGCAAGGAATACGCCCACCTCGGCGACATCATCCGCGTTGCCATCAAGGAGGCCTCGCCCACGAGCTCGATCAAGAAGGGCTCTGTGGCGACAGCCGTAATCGTCAGGACTGGCCAGCCCATCCGCCGCGAAGACGGCTCGACGGTTCATTTCGACCAGAACGCTTGCGTTCTCGTCGACTCGAAGCTCAACCCGATCGGCACCCGCGTGTTCGGGCCGGTCGCCCGCGAGCTTCGCGACAGGAACTACATGAAGATCCTCTCGATGGCCCCGGAAGTGGTCTAATACCAAGGAGCAAGAACCATGGCTATCGCAAGAATCAGGAAGAACGACACGGTCATCGTGACCAGCGGCACGTCCGCCGGCAAGACTGGCGTCGTGGCGAGCGTCGGCCCCAAAGTCGGATCGTAGCCATGTCGTTCTGTGAGCCAAGGAGTTGTCATAGCCCTTT
>JAZQBR010000160.1:0-16269 GCA_045545855.1 Kiritimatiellia bacterium
GCGCCGTTGATCACGAACGCGCCGTCGGGCGTCATCACCGGCATCTCGCCGAGAAAGACCGACTCGTCGCTCGTGTTCTCGCCGTCGCGCAGCCTGAACTCGGCATTTAGCGGGCGAGAGTAGGTGTCGCCATCCATCAACGCCTGGAGATACCCCTTCTTCGGCGCACCGAGATTGTAGCCGACGAACTCAAGAGAATAGCGCCCGTCGTACGACTGGACGGGGAATATCTCTTTGAATATCGCCTGCAGGCCCTTGTTGTCGCGCTTCGCCGCCGGCACGTCGGCCTGCAGGAAGTCGTCGTACGACTTTGTCTGGATTGCTATGAGGTCGGGTGGAGTCTCGGCCATGCCCTGAAGCTTGCCGAATACTTTGCGTTCTGCGCTCATGTTTGGCTTACCTTGTTTTGTTGCAAAATTCGTTTTGTTTACATGTCTTGGCCCCGCAACGCGCCTGAAGTGTGGTAAGCGACCACTTTGTTAACTGTGCACATTGAGGGCTGGAAATGCGTAGTTTACCATTTTTCGGCCCAATGCGCAAGGGGGTATCGTCGAAAATTTTGCCTTTCCGGCCATTCGCCGTCACGCGACCACCTTTATCTGTGCCGCCGCCTTTGCCGCAAGCCGCCAGCCATGCGTCGCGAAGCTGTTGCCGTGAACCACCCTCGCGACAACACTCGCCGCCGGGAATTTGCTCCCGAGCCGCCACGCCCACTTCTCGACAAATGCCGCGCTGCCGTATATCTTGCCCGACGACAGCTGCGGCACACGCCTCATCATCCATACGGGGAGACACCCCGCTTGGCATGCGGCTTCTTCGTGATTACGCACCCAAACCCAGCGATAATCCATCACCTGGCTGACGATTCCCGCACGAACAGGGTTTAGCGCGACATACCGGCGGCAGTTCTCCATGTACTGCCCATCCTCGATCATCGTAGACTTGAACACTCCGCTCCAAACACTGCCGCTGTAATCGTATTCCTTGTTGTACCACACCGCAAACATCTCCTTGAGAGTCTTCATGTATCCGCTTATGTCGCACATGCGACTGCGATAGCGTTCAAGCTCCACCTCAAGCGACTCGCCGGATAAACGTTCGAGCTTGCGCTTCAGCGCTTCGGCGACCTTTTCACCCATAAGCACACCAACACGCTTGACAATCTCCTCTTCAGAAATCGCCTCGCCTCGCACGACCTTGCAGACAATATGGAAGTGATTGTCCATCACAGCCCATGCCTCAAGCTCTATGCCGCTGAACTCGGCGGCCTTGCATATGAGTTCCGCAAGCTTGTCTTTGGCCTTCACGTCCTTAAAGAGAAACTGTTTGTTCGCCGTCCTTGAGGTAAGGTGGTAGTAGACGGTACCATCCTCCCTGCTCTTCACTCTTGCCGTCCTAGCCATGCCATCGTCTCCTTTCCTTTTTTCGTCTGATCTGCGCCATTTATGAGCGCATTTCTTTCGTTGTTCCTTCACGTCGCCAGATTGGCGCACGCACCTTGCGCGGCCTTTGCAGCGAACACGAGCATTATAGCATTTCACAAAGAAAGAAGTGTAACATTATCGTAACTTTTTCGTAACATTTTTGTTACGATAATGTTACGATAATGTTACAATGTTTTTATTGACTTTAGCGCGAATTCATGGTATGTAACAAGGGGGAAACGCCCATTTTTGCAGGGATAAAACCTGCATTTACCAGCTGAAAACCGCATCAAAATTTCAAAAGTCTCTTTTGCAGATTTCCCGCCAGAAACATAAAAGCGAGGGGTGTCTCCCCAAGAGTCGGTCTCAAGACGAACCTCAAGGCTGCTTTCCGAGATGCAGTCATGGGGTCTCTCCCCATGAATTTGCGGGGTATCTCCCCATAAATTGTATCTCCCCATGAATTGCATGAATTGGAGGTAGCGGGGGTGTCTCCCCATGAATTGACGGGGTATCTCCCCGCCAAAACCAAGCATAGGGATTCAAGTCGGCAACCTTGTGCTCCAGGCGGGTAGCACAGGGTTGCGGTTGCTCTAGATTGCCGCCTTGCCCCCCAAAAGGAGGCAAGGCCACTTCGTGCAACCTACTTCAACTCGATGATTACACGGAAGAAGCGGTCGGGGTTATACTCTTCTTCGATCACCGTGATTCCTTCCGGGTCGTCGACTGCGAGCGGATACTCCATCTTGTTGCCGCTGCCGTCCGCGCTGTCGGACGCTACAACCTTGAACGAGAAGATGTTCTTGCCGTTCACAACCGGCGGCGTCTGGATGGCCACCCTGCCCTCGCCGTCAGTCTCGAAGCCGAGGACAACATTGCCGTCGAAATCTTCGCCGGGCTCGTTGAACACATAGCGGAACACATTAGCGACGCCGTTCGCGTCCGTCGCGCCCCATGCGCCGCTCAAGTTCGCGCCTTGTGCGTTCTGTTCGGCCTTCCAAGCCTCGAAAGCAGCCGCTGCGTCAGCATCAGCAGAACGGGTGATTGTACGCGTATTATAAGTGACAGGACTGTAGCCGCTGTTGTCTATCCATTCTCCCGTCTCGTTGGAGAGCGAAGGATAGACTGTAATCGTGCCGCAGGTGTACGACGACGAAGAGCAATAGCCGAGGCCGATCGGGTTGGCGTCACCGTTAGATCTCACCTTGGCGACGACCTTCGTCACGCCCGGCCCGATCGTGATATTGCCGCAGCTTGAATTGAAGTGTCCGCCAATGGCCGCAGAGCCTCTTGCGTACCCGCCGCCCGTCGCGATCACCGTGCCGCTCTCGATCACGATGTTACCGCCGCATATGCCCGCGCCGCCGTCGTAGCCGTCCGCGCCTGCAATATCGAGGGAGCCGTCGCCCTTGATGGTCAGTGTACCAACAACGGAAATGCCGTCTTTTAACGAACCGTACACCTCGCTTATCGTGTTCGCGCCCGTAAGCACTATCGTGGCGTTGCCGCTGCAGCTGATTTGGCCGACAAGGTTGACATTGTCGAGCTCGATCGTCGCTCCATTTTCGACGGTGATTACATAGTTGCCGTCGTTGGCGCCGTAGATGACTGTGCCGTTCTTCGCCGTCACGTTTTCGTTAAGCGTATCCAGGTCGCCGTTCCAGAGAGGACGGTACGTTCTCAACGTATCGCTGGAGGAAACCGCCGCATCTGTGTATTCGAGCGAAGGATCGATCGTGACGGTTCCGCACTTGGACGTGAATGTGCCGAATGTAGTGACAATGCTCTTACCCGTACCAATCGACTGCGCGTCATCCGAATTCCAGCGGAGAGCAAGCTTTGAAACGCCAGGGCCGACAGTGACATCTCCGCAGTGCGTTCCGTACCCGCCGCCGATTGCGGCAGCCCCTGCTCCTGCAATGGCGGTCACATCACCGCCGAGGATGGTCACATTGCGGCAGTTCGCACCCAATTTGTCATCACTGCTGGCCTTGTATCTGGTTCCGCCAATGCCGGCCGCGCCACTACCGCCCCTCGCCGTTATCACGCCGCCTTCAATAACAATATTGCCGCAAGTCCTTTCGTCGCTGCCGGCATATTTAGAGCCTCCGATGCCCGCGCTCTCGATACCAATTGCCTCAAGCTCGCCGTCGCCCTTGATAGTAAGAGTGTAGCCGTCTGCCACCGTTATACCGGCATTCCTGTAGTAGCCTTTGACATAGTTGCTACCTTCGAGAACAATCGTGGCGTCGCCTTCACAGAAGATACCCTGATGGGAAGGCGTAGTCGCCGAACTGCCGTTGATGCGCACATTGTTCAGCCAGACGGTCGCGCCGGCCGCTATCCTCACGCGATAGCTCCCGGCGAGCGTGCCAGAGACCCGGTCCCCGTTACGTAGCAATATCATGCCGCTGCCTGTATAAGTCGAGAGGTCCAGTTCCCTCGGCTGGGCAATCGAGCGCGTATTGCCGCTCGTCGTGTCGATAAGATTTTCCGCCACGGTCACGACCGGGGCCGAACCCGAGGGGATGTATCCCGCGCCTATCGGGCTGCCGCCGCTGTTGGCCGTGGCGATGACGCTCTTGACGCCGGGTCCGATCGTCACATTGACTCCGCGGCCGTAGCGTCCGCCGCCGATGCCCGCGCCGGACGCGCCGTCGCTTTCACTTGTCGCCGTGACGGTGCCCCCGTTGATGACGATATCGCCACAGACGCCGTTGCTCAAGCCCGCCCCGATGCCGGCGCCACCGGCAGTGGCTGTCGCCGTGACGACGCCGCCGTTGATCTCGATGGCGTCAAACGTGCCGCTGCCGATACCCGCCGCGCTGTGGCCCGTCGCCGTGACGGTGCCGCTGTCGATGACGATTCTGCCGCAATCGGCGCCGCTACCACTGCCGCATCCGCCGATGCCGGCTGCGTTCGGGAAGCTGCCGTCGGAGCAGTAGGCGTAAAGCGCGCCCGCGCCCTCGATGGAAAGCCTCGACCCCTTGGGAACATATATTCCCGGATACCCCTGATAGAAGCCCCTGATATTGCTCGATCCCTTGAGGACGAGCGTGGCGTCGCCCAGGCAAGTGAGGCCGGCCCAAGGCGCCGAGCTGCTGCTGGAGAATGAGACCCTCGCAGTGTCGAGCGTGACCGTTGCGCCCGCCGCGATGGACAACTTGCGCCTTTCGCCGAGCGTACCCTTCACCGTCACGCCATTCGCCAGCGTGATGTCGTCCTTCAAAACGGACAGGTCGAAATTCTTGACCATGATCGTCTGACGCGGAGCGTCCGCCGACCCTTCCCGTGAGCTCGCAAGGCTGCTCGAAATGGAAACGGAACCTGTCTCAGCTCCCTCGGCACCCGCGCCAAGAGGATCTGTATTGCTGTTAGGGCCAAGTTCGGCGATCACATAAGTCACGCTGTCGCCGATGGCGACCGAGCCCCAGGACGCGCCATAGCCACCGCCGATGGCCGCGCAGCCGCCGTTACCCTTGGCGTGGACGACACCGCCGTCGACCAGGACGAAACCGCAGCCGGCGTAAGCGCCCCCGCCGATGCCCGCGCCAATGCCCGTCTCAGCGGTCGAGTTGGCATAGCCGCCGGTGGCGGTTATGCGTCCGCCGAGGACAACGATGTTGCCGCACGAGAGGCTCTGGCCGCCGCCAATGCCCGAGCCGTAGCCGTTGCTGCTCGCGTCGAGCGAACCGTCACCCTTGATCGTGAGCGTGCTGCCTTTGGGCACATATATGCCGGGCCAGTTACGGTAGAAGCCCCTGACAGTGTTCGCGCCCTTCAGGACAATCTGCGCGTCGCCTTCGCAGGTGATGCCAGCCCAGCTGTAATTGGAATCGTCCGTTCCGTTGATAGTCACGCCGTCGAGCGTCACTTCGGCTCCTGCCGCGATAACAATCTTGCGTTTTGCGCTGAGATTGCCGGATATCGTCGCCGTGTTCTTGACGACGACCGGCTCGCTGCCGCTAGAAAGGGACGCGAGGCTGATGTCGGGATTTGGCGTGATGAAGCGCGTGCCGTCAATCGTCTCGTCCCTGAGTTTGCTGCTGATATCGGGCGATATGCCGCTCGGCAGGACAATGCCCTTGTACGCCGACACACTGTCGATACCCTCTCCTATGTAGACGCCTTCGCACTGGCCCTGATAGCCGTTGCCGAGACCGTTATAGCCATTGGCGACGACATTGCCGCCGTTTATGACTATTTCGCCGCAGTAAGAGAGGTTCTGCGCGGCGCCTATGCCGGCGCCGTAACCTCTGCCTGTCGCGTTGACAAAGCCCCCGTCGATAAGAATGGTGCCGCAGGTGTCGTTGACGTTCGCGGTGCCGCCGGTGTGGATACTGCCCGTACCGATACCGGCGGAGTCGCTGCCGCCATACGCCTCGAGAGAGCCATTGCCCTCGGAGTCGATTCGCAGCGTCGACCCGGCCGGCACGTGGATGCCCGGCCAGTTGTCGCTGCCGTATACGTAGTTCGACCCCTCCAGGTAAATCGTCGCATTGCCCGCGCACTGCAGACCGGCGGTCTTGCCCTCGATTACCACATCCTTGAGCGTAATCGTCGCGCCGGAAGCGATCGTAATCTTGCGGGCGTGACCGCGCAGCGTGCCGGTTACGACAGCTCCGTCGGTGATGACCTTGTCGGCGGCTACGGTCGAGAGATCGACGTTCGGGTTCTGCTCGTACCTGGCGTGGGTCCAGGTGCCGGTATCGATCTTGTTCAAACCGTGCGCAACGTAGCTGTAGGCGCGCGCGCCCTTCTCGCCGCGGCCGAGCGGCTCTGCGTCGGCCATCGTCTGCTCTGCGGCGCGATAAGGCACCTGCGCGTCGAGAGACTTCACGCCAGCGCCGATTTCAACGCCGTCGCAATTCGCCCCGTATCCGCCGCCTATGGCCGCGGCATGGCCGGTGCTTGCCGCGGTGATGCAACCGCCGTCGATGACGATTTTGCCGCAGTCGAGGTATTCGCCGCCGCCGATGCCAGCGCCGCGCGCGCCGGAGGCGGTGTTCAAGGTCGTGAGCGAGTCGGTTTCGCCGCCCTTGATGGTGAGGGTGCTGCCCCTCGGTACGTATATGCAGGGATGGTTCTTGTTGAACGAGCTTACCGAGTTCTCGCCGCTAAGCGTGATCGTCGCGTCGCCCAGACAGGTGATTGCGGCCCAGGGCGCGGTGTCGCCGGTGAAATCGCTGTAGCCGAGCGACGAACTGATCGTAGCGTTCTTCAGCGTTACGTTCGCGCCAGGCCCGATCTTGATGTTGCGCACCCCGCCGTTGTTGCTGCCGGTGATGCTGCCGCCGTCGGCGACTGTAACCGTCGCGGCTCCGGCGAGTTTGCCGTTCCACCGCCAAATCTGCCTTGAAGCGACGGTGCTGTCGTTAACGAGGCAGCTGTCGATATTTACAAAGCCGCAGGAGGACGTGCCCGCGCCGGCGCCGACAGGCGCTGCGGGGCTGCCATAGCATTGGGCCGTGACCATTTCGACGCCAGACCCGAGCGTGATGCCTTCGCAAGAGCCGTCGTAACCGGCGCCGATGCCTGCGCCGCCGTTAAGAGCTTCTGCGTACACTTTGCCGCCATTGATTGTGATTCTGCCACATGAAGAGGCACAGCCGCCGCCGATGCCCGCCGCATTCATACCGCCCAGAGCGGTTATGTCGCCGCCTTCGATTATGATATCGCCGCCGGGACGGCTCGCAATGTTGTCGCTGTGGCCGCCGCCGCCGATGCCGGCCGCGTACGATCCCTCGCCGGTGCATGACGCTTCGAGACGGCCTGTCCCCTTGATGACAAGGCGGCAGCCGCTGCGGACGTATATTCCGGGGAAGTAGCCGCTGTGGCTTCTAATCACGTTGTCGCCTTCCAGAACAATCGTCGCGTTGCCGAGGCATGTGAGACCTGCATAGGGGGTATCCGCCGAGAATCCGCCCGGTATTGTCGCGTCCCTCAAAATCACCGTCGCGTCGTCGGCGATGGCGATCTTGTGGCTGCCGCTCAGCGTGCCCGTAATGACGACGCCGTGGCCTGCGATGGCTTCGCTCTCGACATCCTTGTCCAGATCGAGATCCCCGTCGCCGGAGTCGGCCCCGAGCGGCGCCGCGGACGATGCGCTCGCGAGCTTCATCAGCTTCTTGGGCGAGGGGGAACCCTGCTCTTCTCCGTCGCCGCCGCCGACGCCGCCAAGGTTGCCGTCCCACGACACGAGCGTATAGTAGCCATTATCGTCCTTGTCGACTGTACGCACCAGGTGCTTGCCGATCGTCACCAAATTATCGTCCGGGGCGAGAGGATTGACCTCTTTGCCGGCGTACGACTTGACACACCCGCCGTTGATGCGCACGGGGCCGCAGGCTTTTTCAAGCGGAACTCCTGTCGTGCTGTCGGTAGTCGCGAGACTAAGGCCTCTGCCGTGGGACAGAGCTTTGGCCGTGATATCGGCGTTCATCACGACTATCGAGCCGGAACTTTCCTGTCCGCCGCCTATGCCTACACCGTAGTGGGAGCCTGTAGCCTTGAGGACGCCGCCGCCTGTGATCTCAAGCTCGCTGCCGTACGGTACATATATGCCGCGCCCGCCTCTGACGTCGCTGGCGGTGGAGAGGCTGTTGGTGCCATACACATACAACTTTGCGTCTCCGTTCAACTTGATTGCGTCGCCTTCGCAGTCGACAATCTTGATATGCACATCCTGCATCTCCACCGTGGCTCCAGGGGCAATGCTTATCTGGCCCCTGTCGTTGACGCCTTTTTTGCGCTTGAAAGAGCCTCGTAGAACCACTCCATCGCGAGCGACTGCGTAGATATCCTGCTTGTTTGCATAATATCCAAGATTGAGAACTTCAAGATTGCCGTCCCAATAACATTCAAATTCATGCATGCCGTCGGGATTAGTGAAAGAACGATAATACACGTATTCGTCTACATATTCAACGTCGGGCGTCATGCCCCCCACGACACGCACATAACCGGTGTAAAAAAATGCGCGATTGCCGTACTGGTAGTATTCGCCATTGGCGTCTTGACCATAGTACGGACCGATGCCAGGAGCGTGCGCGCCGCCGATTGCGGTGACTTCACCGCTAAAGATCACCACTTCGCCACCCGGCTGCTGGTAGTTTGAAAGCTCGTCCACCCCGATTATCACAGGTCTCAGGCCCGGATGGCACCCGCCGATGCCGACCGCGTTGTCGCCGCCGCTTTTGGCGACCAGCGAGCCGCTTCCCCTTATGTAGAGAAACCCTTCGCGAGGCACGAAAATGCCGGGAAAATAATGCCCGCACCCTTCGACATGGTTCTCGCCTTCGAGAATGATCGTCGCGCTGCCGTTGCAGGTGATTCCAGGCATGTCCGTCTTGAGCGTCGGCCCGATCTTCGCATTGCGCAGAGTCACAGTGGCGTTTTTTGCAATGGAGATCTTGTAGTCGCCGGCCAGCTCGCCGGTAATAACGTCGCCGTCCTTGAAGGTCTTGTTGCCTGTAAGCCCGCCAAGAGGGCTCGACACCGTCAAAGTGTTCCATTTTTCCGCAAGAGTGAGGTTTATAAACTCGAACGAAGGCATGCTTGGAGCATAGTTTTCGCGTAATTTCTGGCTGAGCGGGGGATTGATAAACGCGGTTTGTCCCGCGCTGCCGGCAAAGTATGGGTTGGCAGTGCCAACCATGGTGACTTTGCCGATGCCTTCCAAGAAAAAGATATGCGAATCAGGCTGCGAGCTGCCGGACCAGCCGACTGCGGACGGGTGGCCCCATGTCTCCACAAAGCCTCCTTTAAACATAATACCGTCACAAGCACTGTCCCCGCACGAGCCGATGCCAGGACCAAGCAAAATGTTATTGCTTGTGCTATCTTTGCCCAAATAAGACCCGCCCATGGCCCTTATGTTGCCCCCGCTTATGATAATGCTGCCGCAGCTCATGTTTTTGCCGCCGCCAATGCCGGCGGCCTCATCCGCCCCGTATACATCAAGACTGCCTGAACCCTTGATCTCAAGCCAGTGCCCTGACGAAACGTATATGCCTGGGTGCCCGGTGCCGGAGACTTCTGCGAACCCCCCGGCGCGTATTTCACTCTCACCGTCGAGGACGATTGTCGCGTTGCCCTCGCATGTGATGCCAGGGTAGCCCGTTTGGTTCGCAATCTTCAGCTTGCCCAGCGTTACGGTCGCGCCGTCGGCTATGGACACCTTGATTCTCTCGGCTAAAAAGTCAACCTTGTTGGTCAGGTTCCCTTTCACATAGTCACCGTCTTGAAGAACGATGTCCTTCGTCAGCTTTGACAGATTGACTGTCTTGGCTGACGCCGTAAAGGCCGCGCAGACGGCCAGTGCGAGTGTTGCTAGCAGTTTTTTCATATATTTTCCTTTCTGGCAAGGTGCCCGTGCGTGTCCAAGCAAATGGTATGATACCATATTCGCCGCGCCTTGTGGCAATTTTTTTTCAACTAATTTTGGCAAAAACGGCAAAATAGGCGGCGTTTCGAAATTCCCCGGTATTTGTTATAATCCTTTACACACACACATATACACATAAAAAGGAAAGGGAATATAGACAATGGCAGTAACCGAAACCTTGCGGGCATCCTGATCGCGCTCGCGGCGGGGTGTGTCTATCTGCTCTGGCAGAAGCGCCGCGCCGCGCGCCAGGCCGCCGGTCAGACGGCGGCCTGACAGCCGATGAGCGAGAGCGCCTCGCCCCACGAGGCGACTCGCGCCATGTTTGAAGCAAGCGCAAAACTGCGGTTCCACGGGCGCGAGAACACCAATACGCGCGTGGCGGACCACTCGGCGAGCTTCGCCAGCACGACCGGCGAGTCGTCCACCGCGACATCGTAGCCCCGCCCCCTGATTTCGCCGAGAGGGACTGTAGGGGGGTCGTCGGGGCCGCTCTCGAAGACGCGCGCGTACTTGTCGACGTATGTCACGTCAAAGCCGTCCAGACCGACGGCGCGCAGCCAGTCGCCGGTATCGCGGTGGGTATAGGCGGGCCGCCCGGTCACTATGTCGACGCGGTGGCCGGCGCGCCTTAGCGCGATGAGCGCGTCGACGGCGCCCGGCGTCGGCGGATAGCGCAGCACCGTGTCGCGCTCGTGCGACAG
This sequence comes from Kiritimatiellia bacterium, assembly GCA_045545855.1. Taxonomy (GTDB): domain Bacteria; phylum Verrucomicrobiota; class Kiritimatiellia; order RFP12; family UBA1067; genus UBA1067. The sequence goes on from JAZQBR010000160.1 coordinate 10,515, forward strand.
CACGCGAAAGCGCGCCATTTCGCCGTCCGTCAGGCCGAAGGTCGCCTGAAGGTCGAAGCCCCTCACCTCCTCGTAGGCGACGCTCTTGTCGAACTCTCTTTCTGCAAGCTCGCAGAGAGTCGCCGCCGTCTCGCAAAGGACATCGTCCATGTCGACGTAAATCTTCATCGCCTCCCCGCGCCGGGCCCCGTCATGCAAAAACCTCGTCCATCAACGCGGCGCATCTGCCGCAATGGCGGCAGTCGTTCGCGTCCCGGCAGCCGCGCACCGCCTCCCAGAGCGGTTTCGCCCTGTCGAAACGGCGGTTGTCGAAACTCCTCGGGAACTTGTGGCACGCGTCCATGAGATCCGCGAGATTCCCGTCGTAGGCATAAGTGGCGTAGGCGGCAATCACCTCGGCCGGATGGGGATGGCGGCGGGTGGCGAGCTTCACGACGTCGACATGGCGCTCGTACTCGGGCAGATCCTCGGGGCGTATCCATGTCGAACGCAGAAAGTCCTCGTAGCGCCCGCGTTCATAGTTTGTCTTGCAGAGAAAGACCGAGAAGTCCAGCTTCTCGCCTGCCTTCGACTGGGCGATGCGGTTATGGCCGTGCATATTGTCGTGGAACTGCTGGTAGGGGCATTGTCTCAGGCAACCGGAATTCGCCTGCATGCCAAGCAGCTTGCCGTGTGCCTTGGCCCAGCGCGAAAGCGCGGCGAGCCAGTCCAGCTCGCGGTGCCTCTCGCGCGAGGCGTAGAACGAGTCGAAGAGGTCCATTATCGGCTCGAGGCCAATGGTGCCGTGCACGCGCATATTCACGCTGAGGCGAAGCTCGAGGGACGGGAACCGCCGGCGGAAGATCGTCGCGAGAAACGGCGATGTGGTCGTCGCTATGTCGGGGAAGAGCCCTTCGGCGTCCATCTCGTCCAGCATTCGGGAGGCGAAATCGGCCAATTCTTCAGAGATAGCCTTGTCGCCGTAGCAGTTGCAGTTGAAGAGCGTGTCGAGAAGGATGCCGTTCGCGCGCGCCCACTTGAGGTCGGCTGCCATCCTGGCGCGCAGCTCCGGCGTGAAGTCCGGCGCAGGGCGGCAGCTGAGCACGCCTGGCCACGCGAAGAACACTTCGCGGATGCGGCCGGCGTATGGCGCGCAGGCGTCGACGAAGGGCGCGTTCAGAAAGTGCCCTACGGCAAGCGAGCGCTTCATCGCCGCCCGCCCCCGCGTCCGCCGCGCCCGCCACCCCCGGGTCCGCGCCCGCCGCCCCCGGGTCCGCGCCCGCCAAAGCCGAAACCGGACTCCGTCGTCTCGATGATCGCCTTTATGGTGTCGGCGATTTCGCCGACGTCCTCGCCCTCGAAACCGAGCGCCTCGGCAGTCTGCTTGATCAGATTCTCGCGCTCCTGGCGGTTGAGCTCCATTATCTCGCCGGTCGCCTCCCACATGGTGCGGCCCATTTCGCGCTGCTCCTCCTCGGTGACGGAGTTGCCGGACACGGCGGAGTCCATCTTGTCCATCAGCTCTTCGCGCTGGGCGAGCAGCGTCTGAAGCCTCTCGTGGGTGGCGCGCTCGGCCTCGGACATTCTCGACGTGTCGACGGAGGCGAGGAACTCAAGTCTGGACTGCGCGTGCGCCTGGCGCATGCGGCGAAAGTTCGCCATGTCGTTCGTCACCTGGGTGTAGCGCTCGGGGTTGTCGCGCTTCAGGTTCTCGAGCCATTCGCCCGGGCCGCGCGCGCGGCGGCCTTCGCCTCTGCGGGGGCGCTCTTCACGGGCGACGCGCTCTTCGGCTGGCTCGTCAGGGGCGTCGAAGAGGTCGCTGCCGCGCTCTGCGAGCTGGCGCTCGAGCTCTTTTATGCGCGCGCGCATGGCGTCGACGCTGGCCTTGTCGCTGAGGCCTACCTTGACGACCTTGGCCTCGCCTTTGGGCTCCGGCGCGCTCTCGGGCGCGGCGCCGCGCGGCGCGCAGCAATAGCCTATGGCGGCACCCGCGATCAGCGCCGCCACCGGTACGGTAAAGTTCATTTTCATCCGTTTTTCCTCCTGGTTTGGATTGTGAAATCGATATTTTACCCAACTCGCTCCGCCAAATCAAGGGCAAAATTCACCGTCGCACCTCTCGACGCAGGGTTATGACTGCGATTTCAGGGTCGTCGAAGAACCGAATCGGGAAGCCCGCCCACTGTCCGGCGCCCGCCGACACATAGATGACGCGCCCGTCGCCGCCTTTGTAGAGCCCGCGCACCATTCCTTTATTGAAGAGGCTGACCAGCCGGGCCATGCCGGGCGCGACGCCGCCGTGTGTGTGGCCCGAGAGCTGAAGGTCGGCGCGCTCTTTCATCGTCTTGCCCGTGTGCTCCACATAATCTACAAAAGGCCTGTGCTGCAGAAGGACGCGAAACTCGCCGTTCGTCGCCGAAGCGAAAGCGGCGTCGGGGTCCGGCGGCGCCTCCCAGAGGTTGGTGCAGGCGGGGTCGGGCACGCCCGCGACGGCGAGCCCCGCCCGGGGAAAGACGCACTCGTTCTCCAGCATCGGCATGTTCCACTTGTGGTACAGCCGCCACCAGCCGTACATGTCGAAGTAATACTCGTGGTTGCCGCTTACGGCTATGACGCCGTCCTTCGCCTTGAGGTTCTTCAGCGGCTCGATGTTGCGCGCCTGGCGGCGAGGCATGCCGTCGACGTAGTCGCCCGTGAGGCAGACGAGATCGGCGGCGAGCGCATTCACTCGCTCGACTATCGCCTCGGTGCGCCAGCGGCGGGCCGCCGCGCTCGCGTGCACGTCTGTCAGGTGGACGATGCGATAGCCGTCCAGGGACTCCGGCAGGTTCTCGAAGGCGACCTCGAGCTCGACGACGCGCGGCGGACGCACCCCGTTCCAGACGCCTACGGCGGCCGAACCCCAGGCGAGAACCGGCAGGGCGACCAGCCACACGACGCGCGAGCGGCGCGTCGAGAGCGGCGCTCGCGCCATGAGACGCCCGGCGAGCCACCTCGCGGGCAGCGCCGCCGAAGCGAGGCCGGTCAAGAGGCACATCCCCGAATACGCCCAGTTCCACGCCCAAATCAGCCCCTCGGGCAGCTCGGGCGCGAAGGCGTCGCCGCCGAAGGCCTGAAAGCAGACGAACTTCGCCGCGCAGAAAAGAAACACCATCGCCCACGCCGCCTGGGCGCGCGTGCGCACCTTGGCCGGCACGACAAAGAACACCATCGCCAGCACGACGAAAAAGAACGGCACTGCGGTGAATATCGCCTTGAACATGCTATTTTCTCCAACGGTGGGTCGACTCGCCCTTCGCGCGAATCTCGTCCTGCTCGCCGACCATGCCTATCTCGCGTATTCCGGGCGTGTCTACGACCATCGCGCCCGAAGGCAGCATGACGAGCTCGCGGCTCGTCGTCGTGTGGCGGCCCTTGCCGCTCCACTCCTGGATCTCCTGTGTAGCGGCCCACTCTTCGCCCGCCAGCACATTGAGAAGCGTCGACTTGCCCACGCCCGAGCTGCCGATGAAAGCGAGTGTGCGCCCGGGCCGCGCGTACTCCATGACGCCTTCCATGCCCTCGCCCGTGAGGGACGAAATCTTGAGGAGCTTCGCGCGGCCCGCTATCGTCGCGACAAGCTCGTCTATGAACTCCTCGTCGCCGTCCTCGCGAAGGTCCATCTTCGTCAGCACGACGACCGCCTCGCCGCCACCCATGTCGCCGGCGAGCGTCAGATAACGGTCGATGCGCGCCGTCGAAAAGTCTTCGTTCAGCGACATCATTATGAAAAGCGTGTCGAAATTCACGGCGAGCGTCTGCGACTTGCGCCTGGCGGTGGGGTCCTTGCGCTCGAAGTGGGAGAAGCGAGGCAGTATGGCGGTTATCATCGACTCGCCGCGCTCGTTGTAGCGAAAGCGCACGAAATCGCCCGTTATCGGCCGCAGGGCCTCCTCGCCGATTTCGCCGCGGCGCACCTGCCTCACCCCGCCCTTCTCGCGCACCGACTCGACACGCTTGGCGAAGGCGCTTTTCTTCTTGCGGGCGAGTATCTCGCCCCCGGCCTCGTTGCACACGAGGTGGTAGTAGTCGCCGTGCGCGCTAACGACGCGCCCGATGCCGGGCTCGACGGGTGAGCGCCAACCGAACATCTCAAGGCGCGTCATCAGGCCTCGCACAGCCATGCGGACTCAGCCGTTGGCCCTTTCAAAGTCCTTCATGAAGGCGACCAGCGCGTCGACACCCTCCATCGGGAAGGCGTTGTAGATTGACGCGCGTATGCCGCCGACCGAACGATGGCCTTTGAGAGAGCTCATGCCGAGCTTCTTCGCCTCTTCGACAAACTTCTTCTCAAGCGCCTCGTCGCCGCCCTTGATGCGCCAGGTCACGTTCATGTTCGAACGGAACTCCTTGACCGCCGTTGGCGACCAGAAAGCGCTCGAGTCGATTACGTCGTAAATCTTCTTGGCCTTCTCGGCGTTGAGTTTAAAGAGGTTCTCCTTGCCCATCTTCTTCACCCACTTCATGGTCTCGCCGAAGACGTAGATACCCCAGGTGGGCGGTGTATTGTAGAGGGAGTTCTCCTTCGTGTATGTGCGATACTGCAACATGGTGGGCAGCGTCTCGGGGCCCTTCTCGGCGAAGTCGTTGCGGATGGCGACAACCGCCATGCCTGACGGGCCGAGGTTCTTCTGCGCGCCGGCGTAGAACATCGAGAACTTGTTGTAGTCGCGCTCGCAGCTGAGAATATCAGAGCTCATGTCGCCGATAAGCGGGGCTTCGACATCGGGTATCGTCTTCATCTCGGCGCCCGAAATCGTCTCGTTCGTGCAGATATGGGCGTAGGCGGCGCCTTTCGTCCAATTGAACTCGGTGGGCTGGCGGGTGGGGATGTCCTTCTGGCAGTCTGCGGCGATGTTCACCGTCGCCCCTCTGAGGGCCGCCATTTTCTTGGCCTCTTTGAGCGCCTTGTTGCCCCAGGTGCCGCTGTTGACATAGTCGGCCGTCGCCCCGGCCGCGAGAAAATTCATCGGTATCATCGCGAACTGCATCGAAGCGCCGCCCTGGACGAACACGACGGACCATTCATCGCCGAGACCGCAGAGCTCCTTGAACGTCGCGACAGCCTCCTGGTGAATCGCGTCGTAGTCCTTGCCGCGATGGCTCATTTCCATCACCGACATTCCTGTACCCTTGTAGTCGACAAGGTCTTGCTGAACCTGTTGCAGTACCTCGAGCGGTAGCGCGGCCGGACCGGCCGAGAAGTTGTATGCACGTGCCATTTCTTTGCCTTTCTTTTTGTTAGAGTTTATCTGTTTATCGCCCGTTAGAGTTTATCGGTAGGACGATTGGCCGGATATTATACTCTTTTCTTTCCCGCACCGCAATACCCCAATGACGATTTTACTACGGCCGGCGCATTGAAAGCGCCGGCCGCATCTTTACGGCGCACGAGGACCGCAAACTCTTCCGCAATCGCCTCGGGCGACAGACCGTCGACCGCAATCGCCCGCGACAGGAAAAACGCGCCTCCAAAAAGCCCGATTTTTCTTTATTTTTCTTCTGTTTCCACTCTTAGATTTTCTTCAACTTCTCTCTTTATCGCTTCTTTCTTTAGCTCCCGCACCCCATGCTGGTCGAACCGCAACCGATCCTGCCGAGCATATTTTCGGACCAATTACCCCAAAAACAGTCGTTTTTCTGCGTTTTCACCTCGGGTATAATGAAAACCCTTGCCCCTATTGGGTAGGGTAGGCTCCCCCTATTGGGTAGCCCCCCGTCACCCCCTATTGGATAG
>JAZQBR010000161.1:0-4036 GCA_045545855.1 Kiritimatiellia bacterium
GCCGATCGACTGGATGCTCGACCACCGCGTCAGCTTTTCGCTCTACATGGCGCACGGCGGCACGAGCTTCGGCGGATGGGTCGGCTGCCGCAATCCGTTCGTCCCCAACGTGACGAGCTACGACTACGAAGCGCCGATAAACGAGCAGGGCGCGGCGAACCCGAGCTTCGCGAAGTTCCGCGAACGCATGGCCAAACACCTCAACCCCGGCGAGACGCTCGGCGAGATGCCGGCACCGGTGCCGGTGCGCGCGTACGGCAATGTCGCCATGGAGCGCGTCGCGCCGGTCGACGCGCTCATAAAGCGCGATATAAAGCTCGAGTCGCCGGAGTATATGGAAAAACTCGGGCAGGGCTTCGGTCTCGTCTCTTACGAGCGCATGATCGAGCCCGGCGACGGGGGCGTTCTCAACATAGACGACGTGCACGACTTCGGCTATGTTTTCGTCGACGGCGCCAGAGTCGGGACGCTCGACCGGCGGCATCGCGGCGTCAGGCCGCGCATCTACCGCAGCCGCGAGCAGAAGCCGCGCAAGCTCCAGATTCTTCTCGAGCCCATGGGCCGCATAAACTCTTCGCAGGGCATGGAAGACCGCAAGGGCGTAAGCGGACGCGTGCGTCTCGACCGCAAAGAGCTCAGGGGCGGCTGGACCGCCCGCATGATGCCGATCGACCCGGAGTTTCAGCGCTTCGACCTCGGCGAGTGGCAGAAGATGGCCGACGCCGGTCTTTACCAGAAAGACCGCGAAGACGCGCCGGCATTCTACGCCGGCGGGCTCTTCGCCGGCGGCGACGCCGAGCCGGCCGACACCTACATCGACATGTCCGGCTGGACCAAGGGCATCGTGTGGATAAACGGCCACAACCTCGGCCGCTTCTGGTGCATCGGCCCCCAGCAGACGCTCTATGTGCCGGGCTGCTGGCTGCAGAAGGGCTGGAACGAGGTTTTGGTGCTGGACTTCTTCGGTCCGCGCATAAAAAACGAGGTCGCGTTCGTCGACAAGCCCGTTCTCGACGTTCTCAACCTCGAGGCGGACTTCAACCGCAAGCAACGCTGGAACAAGAAGTTCGCCGGCGGCACTGAAGTCGCGGGAGGGAGCTTTCCCCCGACCGGGGACGCGCAGATCGTTATGTTCGACAAGCCCGCGCGCGGGCAGTTCTTCACGCTTCAGGCTCTGAGCACTTACGACAAAAAGAACCTCGCCTCGATAGCAGAGCTTGACTTTCTCGACGGCGACGGCAATCCCATTACATCGCTCGACTTGCAGATATCGGGGGTGGACTCCGAAGAGGAGGTGCGCGAAGATGGCGCGGCCGAGAACGCCGTCGACGGCCAGGTCGAGGCCGCCTGGCTCGCTTCGTCGCGCGAACTGCCGCATTGGATCGAGTTCTACTCGTCCTCTAAGGTGAGCGTCGCTGGCTTTCGCTATACGCCGCGCCAGTCCAAGGATGTCGGGCGCATACGCGAGTGGAAGTTCTACGTGCGCTGACAGAGCGCAAAAGGGAGAGGTCGGTCATGCCGTCAGAGGCAGTAGAGACGGGCGCGGCGGCGTCGCGCGACAGGATAGAGAGATGGACGCAGAAGCTTCTCGACTTCTCGGCGAGAAACAGGCTTCTCAACATACCCAAGACATCGCGCCAGGTTATGGCGATACCCTCGGGCGACCTCGCGAAGCTCGAGGACGAGATAGCCTCGGGCGCTTGCACAATGTCCCTCGCCGCCGAGGAGAAGCGCAAGCTCTCAGGCCTGTATCACGAGGCGAAGACCGCGCTTGAGGAGTCGGGCGTCAATACGCTTTTCATGGCCGCAGGCGTCCTCGCATGGCGCGACCCCAAGACAGCCAAAACCTACAAGGCGCCCATGCTGCTCGTGCCGGTCAAACTGGAGCGCCCCTCGATTGCCGCCGGCGTGAGACTCTCGCGGCTCGACGAAGAGACTATATTCAACCCCACTCTCCTCGAATTCCTGCGGGGGCAGTTCGGCGAAACGGTCGACGGGCTGGAGCCTCTACCGGCGGACGAGTCGGGTGTGGACGTGAGGGCGGTGCTGGAGGCGATGAAACCTGTCGCCGCGCGGCACGATGGCTGGGCCGTGCTGGAAGAAGCATATCTCGGCTGCTTCTCGTTCGGCAAATTTGTCATGTGGAAGGATATGACCGACAGGGCCGACGAGTTGAGAAAGAGTCCGCTTGTGCGCCATTTGATTGAGGGCGGCGGTCTCTTTGATGACGGCATCGAGGTGTTCCCGCCGGACAAGGTCGCCGCGCATATCAAGCCGGGCGAGTTGTACTGTCCGGTAAGCTACGACTCGTCTCAGCTGTCGGCCGTGCTTTATTCGGCCATGGGCAAGACATTCGTACTGCATGGTCCGCCCGGCACAGGCAAGTCGCAGACGATAACAAATATAATCGCCCACAATCTCGCGCTCGGCCGGCGGGTGCTCTTCGTCTCGGAGAAAAAAGCGGCTCTCGATGTCGTAAAATCGCGTCTCGACAAGATAGGGCTTTCGCCGTTCTGCCTGGAGCTGCACTCCAACAAGACCGAGAAAAGTCGCTTTTACGCGCAGCTGAAAGAGGCGCTGGAGGTGCCGCCTGCAGGTTCGCCCGGTTCCTGGAGCCGTACCGCGACCGGGCTTGAGAGGTGCCGCGCGGAACTCGACGAGTATGTCGGCGAGCTGCACCGCCGCCAGGCGAACGGCCTTACGGCGTACGGGTGCTTCATGCGGCGGATGACTCCCGGGCCGAAGAGCGTGCCGCTCGGCGCTCTGGACCCCCTCTCGCTGACAGAGAGCCAGGTCGATTCGCTAAGAAAGCTCGTCGCCGGGATGGCGACAGCGTGGCGTTCGACGTCCGCCGAGGCCGTCCGTGCGCTCGAGCCTGTCGTCCAGAGCTTCAAGTGGGAGCCTAAAGAGGAGCGCGAGATTGGCGGGGCGCTCGCCAAGCTCGCCGCTGCGACAAGAAAGAACGGCTTCGCGTTCGTTCCGAAGCCGCCAGTCAAGGGCGTGGCGAGGCCACTCGCGAAAGACGAGATGCTCAAGGCGGCCGCGAGCGCCGAGAGACTTGCCGCGAAGCCCGGGTCCGTCAAGTGGCTCTTCGCTTTTTTCGCCGGTTTCGGCAGGCTTAAGACCGGCGCCGGTTTCGCAGACGCGCTCGACAGTGCGCTGGCGCACATGGGCGAGTCGCGCGGCGTCATGCGCTACCGCGAGGCGGAGCTCGCGGTGAGCGCGGTCATTGGCACGCCGTTCGCCGACGCGCTCGAAACGGGGGCGTTCCCCCCGGACGATGCTGTCGAAGCATTCGACCGGTCGCTCGCCGAGGCGACGCTCGAACGCGTGCTGGCGCAGTCGCCGGCGCTCGCCAATTTCGCGGGCATGAGGCGCGACGAGCAGATCGCAGAGTTCCAGAGGCTCGACGCGAAGGCCACGGCCCTCGCGAGAAAAGTCGTTTTTGCGAGACTCGCCGAATCACTGCCGCGGCGGCGCGGCGGGCAGTGTCCCGACAGTACCGAGCTCGGCAGGCTGAAGCGCGAGTGCGAGAAGAAGACGCGCCAGAAGGCCGTCAGACAGATGCTTGCCGAGGCGAAGACGCTCGTGCCAGTGCTGAAGCCGTGTTTTCTCATGAGCCCTCTTTCGGTCGCGCAGTACCTGCCGGTCGGCTCGACGCCGTTCGATCTCGTCGTGTTCGACGAGGCGTCGCAGATACCGGTCTGGGACGCAATAGGGGTGATAGCGCGCGCGCGTCAGCTGATTGTGGTGGGCGACCCGAAGCAGATGCCGCCGACGAGTTTCTTCCAGAAAGGCGATGCGGATGTCGAAGACTTTGATGACGAAGATGTTGTGATTGAAGATCAGGAGAGCATTCTAGACGAGTGTCTTGTGGCGGGTGTGTATTCGACTTACCTGAGCTGGCACTACCGCAGCCGCCACGAGTCGCTTATCGCGTTCAGCAACGCGCACTACTAAAGTCGGATCGTAGCCATGTCGTTCTGTGAGCCAAGGAGTTGTCATAGCCCTTTGTCTTCCTAAGCCCGCTTGGCCC
>JAZQBR010000162.1:0-16669 GCA_045545855.1 Kiritimatiellia bacterium
CGCCGCTGCCGCCGGCGTAGCCGACGCCGTGGCCTGTATTGGCCTGCGTGGTCGCACCGCCCGAATTCGCTTCGCACGAGCCGCCCGCACCCGAACCACCGGGGTTGCCCTTTCTGTTGGCGTTGCCGCCGGTACTGTTCCAAGTGCCGCCGCCGCCGCCACCCACGGCGCGCAGGATATCCGTCGAGCCGAGAGCTATATAAGTGTCGCTGCCGTTCGCACCATGGTGGGTCTCGTTCGTCAAGTGGGCCGCTCCGCCCGCACCGATCGTGATTGTGTACGACCCAGCGGCAAAGTCAAGCTTTTCGTCGATAAGGCCGCCCGCACCGCCGCCGCCGCCGCAGTCGTTGCCGCCGGCGCCGCCGCCACCCACAACAAGCGCACGCATCGACCCCTTGATGATTCTCGTCGCCTCCGGGACGACAAAGCTCGAAGCTGACGCCGTGTTGGTGAAGATGTGTATAAAGTCGACAGATTCGTCGCCGTTGTCGACACGACGGACGACTTGGCCGCCGGACGCCCCGCCGGCTGAGAGCGCGTCGCCGGAGGAGCTCGTTTCATAGCCATACGAGGAGGTTGAACAGAACGCAAGCGCGGCGACAGCTATCGCTGCCGCGCCTTTCGCCATGCGCGCGCGCCCGCTGCGCATGGCTCTCGACGATGCCCTTATATGCATTCTCGTTAACTCCTCTTCACTTGACCTACAGCTGTTTTACCCTTTATTTACAGGGGTTTCTACACCTTATCTACATACGTCGCCATGCCGAAAAGACCCTTGGCTCTCGCCAAAGACCTTTTACGCCATTAGAGACTATTGATAACTATACCATAAAGAGGCCGCGAACGCAAGCGCGAGTTTATGTAAAGCGAAAATTCGGGGGCGATCTTTTATCGAAAAAATCGCATACGATGGGTTGGTGGTCGGACAGTCGACAATCGCGATCTACCCTGTCCGGCCCCTTTTTTACTCCCTCTTCAGGTCCTCGCCGCAATCTAGCTAGACCTCCGCGCTTCGCTAGCGAGAGCTTCGCGCAGGTCTAGCTAGACGTCAGAAAAGTCTAGCCTAGAATGTTGCCAAGTCTAGCTAGGCCTGTTCGCGTGTCTAGCTAGGTTAGCGCGCTACTCTAACTAGATTTGCGCGCTTCCCCAGAAGCCCCCTTGTGTCGCCCTTTCCGTCGACCCGCCAAGCTCCACAAAGAGACATTTTGTCGCACAAGCTCTCTCTTATACAACAAGAAACCCGCGGCGAACCGCGGGCTTCTCTGCTTCGACTTTTGTTTCAGCTTTTAGAGGTTGTCATCATTCGGCAGCCGGCACTGTGTAGCCGACGCCAATCTGGTAGAAGCCGCTCTCGTCCGTTTCGCCGGCTTCGATGGCAATCTTGCCTTCAGCATCAACCGTTGCCTTCTCGGCCGAAGACTTGAGGCCCTTGAGCGTGGTGCTCTTGTAGACGTAGACGACACCATTGGCCGCGCCGAGCTCAGGGGTGGTCTTGATCTTGACGACACCATCCTCGATAACGACCTCGTCGACCGTGAGCGTGGGCTCCGCACCCGTCGCCTCGACACCGAGGAGGAACGAGTTCTCGGCGCCCGTGAGCGTGTAGTCGTTGCTTTCGGCCCACTTGGCGAACTTGGCCTTGATTTCATCAGAGGCCGTGCCAGTCTCATCATTCCACGCCGCCGGGAAGTCGGGTGTCTCGCCGCCATCGTCTACGACTATCTTAAGCGATATGACATCAGAGCCGTCCTTTACAAGACCCGCAACTGCAATATCAAGCGTCCATGTATATTCGTCGCTATCCTGATTGTAATCGCCCTTCTTCGCAGCCGCGTTATCAAGCTTGTAACCGTTCGCTATTGTACCTGAAATCTGAATTGTAGTTGCTGTAACCGGCACGCCGAAAGCATCTTCTGTCACGCTCTTCGCCGTTCCACCATCAATTGAGTACTCAAGCGAGGCTACGCCATCTGCGTCGTCAATCGAAATCGTAACATCAAACTTCTCGACAACGACATCCTGCGCGAACGCGGGAGCGGTCGTGGTGAAGGAGATATCGTCGATTGCGCCAGTTCCCTCGACAGAAACAGACGAAATCGTACCGCAACCGGTTGCACCTGGCTGGATAAGACTCGGAAAGAGAATCTTCTCCTCATTGAGCGCCGCAGCAGCCTCGGTGAGGTTACCAATGTTTTCATAATCGCCAATGTCGCTTGTGCACACAACCGCCGCACCATCAATGTAAACAACAAAACCTGCCACTCTCTTCGTAGAATAGGTGACAATGTTATTGATTGTCTTGATCGTAAGGCGATACCACTTGTTCTGCTCAACTTTGAGGTCGGGTATCACATAGCTCTTTTGGGTCATTGCGCCCAACTCACCATCATAGAAGCCCGCCGTGACGACGAGGTTGGTCTCGCCGGGTGCGCCTTCTGCACCTTCGGTGCCCTTGAGCCAAACAACGAGCTTATCTTCTTCGTCGACAGTCGGCTCGCTCTCGGTCGCGGTGAACTGGACGAGGGAGTCAAAGAAAAGCCCGCCGTCGTCAAGAGTATAAGCCCTTGTGTCGGCGTCGTTGTCATAGATGCCGCGCGTAAGGCGCGCGCTCGTATCTACAGAGAGGAATTTAGCGTTGGTCTCGTCTTTCCAGGCATCTGGGCGGCCGCACTCGCCGGCATACGCGTCGTCGCCATCATACGCAGTGACGGTGAGGGTCGGGGCCCCGTCGTCGCACGTCCAGAACTTAGCGCCTTCGCTGCCGCCGTTATCGTCGGCCGTCGGGCTGAACACAGCGCCGGCTGCGTAGCCTTCAAAGCTGGTACCAGAGATCGCATCAGCCTTCGCCACCAAGGCGAGGGATGAAACTGCCGTTATTGCAACTAGTAGTTTTTTCATGATTTTCCTCCTTGCTTGTCTCAGCGTTTGGTATGATACCATATTTCTTGCTCCCCCGCAAGGGGGAAAATGAAAAAATATTTCACATGGCGAGTTTCGCGACGGCCGGCGGCACGAGGTCGTCGATCGGCTCGCCCGCCGCGAGCCTGCGGCGCACTTCGGTCGAAGACTCGCGCGTCCTGGGGAAAACGCTGAACTCCACAAGCCGCGAAAGCTCTTCGTAAGACTTCCATTTCGGCAGGCCCGGGGCGGAGTCTTCACCTATAAGGTAATACAGCTTCGCGCCGGGGTTCTCGGCCGCGATCTCGCGCACCGTGTCAATCGCGAACGAGACGCCGCCGCGCCGCAGCTCGCGATCGTCGACGACGGCGCGCGCGACGTCCGCGAAGGCCGCGCGCACCATTTCGAGGCGCAGCGCGGGGCCGAAAGGCTTGTCGGCGGCGGGGCTCCAGACTCCCTCGCCCGTCTTGAATGGACTCACCGAAGCCGGTATGACGATAAGGCGGTCGAGGGCGAGCGCGTCAATCGCGCGGCGCGCGACCCCGACATGGCCGAGGTGGACTGGGTTGAAGCTCCCGCCGAAAATCCCGAGCCGCGTCAAGCGAGCTCCTTTGAGCGCTCTGCCGCGGCTTTCAAGGTCGCGGCGACGATTTCGCGAAAAGCGGGCACGGCGAGCTTCTCCATGCCGGCGGCGGTCGTGCCGCCCTTGGTGCAGACGCCTTCGATGAACTCGCGAAGGTCCATGCCGCTCTCGCGCAAGAACTTCGCCGTGCCGTACATCGTCTGCCCGGCGAGGAGGCGCGCGACGCCGGGGTCGAGCCCGAGGGCGACGCCGCCGGCGGCCATGGCCTCCTGCATATAGGCGAAATAGGCGGGGCCAGAGCCGCTCAGGGCGGTTACTGCGTCGAAATCGCGCTCTTTCAGGATGACCGTGCGCCCGGCGGCGGCAAGTATCTTCTCCACGGCCTTGACGCTAGCGGGGGGCGTCTTCGCGCCGGCGGTTATCGCGCACATGCCCGCCCCGGCGCGCAGGGCGAGATTGGGCATCACGCGCACAAGCGCGACCTTCGGGCCGAACGCGCGCCTGAGCTTCGCGAGAGTCTTGCCGGCGACAATCGAGACGACCGTCTGGCCTTCGCGAAGAACCCCCTTCACCCCGGCGGCGACGGCGGCGACGTCCTGCGGACGCACCGCTAGAAAGATGAGGCGCGCGCAGCGCGCGACCTCCGCGAGGTCGGCCGTCGTCGCGACGCCATACCTGCCCTCAAGCTCGCGGCGGCGCGCCTCCACGCGCTCGGCCATTAAGACACCGGTCTTGTCGGCCATCGCCGAGAGTATCCCCTCGGCCATCTTGCCCGCGCCCCAAAAGCCAATCTTCATCTTTAGAGCCCCAGCTTGTCAAAGGCGCCGGCGATGGAGCCTACGTTCGCGTTCTTCTTCTCGGCGTCCTTCATCCAGACCGCAACCTCGGCCGCGCTCTCCTCGGCGGCAATCTCCTCGGCGGACTTGTGAAAGACCCTCTGCACGCACTCCTTGCGCGAGAGCGTCACCTTGCCGGCCTCGCGGTCGACGTGCAGCACCTTGACCGTTATGCCGTCGCCGGCCTTCAGAACGGTATTCAGGTCGTCGATGCGCTCCCACGCGACCTCGCGCGCGGGCACGAGCCCCTCTGCGCCCCCGAGGTCGACGAACGCGCCGAAATCCATGACGCGCGTCACGGTGCCGTTCAATGTCTCGCCCTCCACGAGAGCGTCGAGAACGGCCTCCTTGCGGGCGGCGGCCTCAATGTCGAGAAGCGCGCGGCGCGAGACCACGACGTTCAACCCGCGCTCGTCCTTGGAGTAGTCGCTTATGAGAAAGTCGAACTTGCGGCCGATATAGTCGGCGCTCTCCTTCTTTATGCGGTCGATCTGGCTGTAGGGGCAGAAGGCGCGCTCGCCGGCGACGGTCACCTCGTAACCGCCTTTCACCTCCTTCTCGACGAGGCCGGGGATGGCCTCGCCGCGCTCCCACGCCCCCTTGATGGAAGCGTTGTCGTCGCTCATCACTTCGACGACCGTCTTCTTTGGCCTGACGATCAGCTTGTCGTCGTTGAAGGCCTTGCCGAATTTGTAGAAGCGGCTCACGCCCTTCATCTGGTCGTCGACCATGGCCCCGAAATCGAATTGTGCTTCGCTCTTTGTCATAACAGACGCATATTATATCATATTTCCCGCCCCGCCGCGGCCCGTTTTCGGTTTTAGGCGTTCAATTCGTCCGCGAGCCACCGCTTCGCGCCCGGGAGGTCCGCGAAAGCGCCGTCGAGCTGCGCCTCGAACGCGCGCTTCAAGATGGCGCCAAACCCGGCCGAAGGCTTCAAGCCCGCCTCTATGAGATGGCGTCCCATCAGAACCGGACGCGGCGCGGCGTCGGCGACTGCGAGAGCGGCGGCCCGGGCCGCGAGCCACTTGAGCGCTTCGTCCCCTTCGCCTGCGGCGGCGGCTCCGGTCCGGCCGCACCCGCCGCTGTCGGCGCGCGCGACGCGAACAAGCCGGTCGATTCTCACGACCTCGGCCGCCAGACGCCGCACCGCGGCGTCGCCCACCTTGCCGCGCCACATCGCGAACGGCCTCATGTGGCACCTTACGAGCGGCGGCACCTCCTTGAGAAGCCGCTCTTCGTTCGTAAGACGGCGCAGAAAGGAGAGGGTCGGTTCCACGCCCGCTTCGTCGTGGCCGAGGCTCCTAAGGCGCTTCTTTGCCGGGTCGTAGCGCGTCGTGGCAGGCTTGCCGAAATCGTGGCAGAGAACGGCAAGGCCGACGACGAGATCTTCGGCGGCGTCGCCTGTGCGCTCTGCGGCGAATGCGTCGAGCGCCATGAGCGTGTGGTTCCAGACGTCGCCCTCGGGGTGCCACCCGGGATCCTGCCGGCAGCCCACGAGCCGCTCAAGCTCCGGGTACCACTTGAGCCAGCCGGCCGCGCGCAGGAACCCAAGCCCCGCGCTGATATTTCGCCCCTTCAAGATGAGCTTCGCCCACTCGTCCATCATCCGCTCGGGCGCGAGCCCCTCGGTGCCGATCGTGCGCGAGAGGGCGACCGTCTCTGGCGCGGCGGCGAGATTGAAGCGCGTGACGAACTGCATGCCCCTCAGAACGCGCAGAGGGTCCTCCACAAACTTTGGCGAGACGTGCCTCAAGATGCGCGCTCTCAGATCGCGTTCGCCCCCGAAGGGATCCTCGACAGTGCGTTCAAGCGGGTCGAAATAAATGGCGTTTATGGTGAAATCGCGCCGCGAGGCGGCCTCGCGCACGGTGAGGGAAGGGTCCGACTCGACCAGAAACCCCTTGTGGCCGAGGCCTCGCTTCGACTCGCGCCTCGGCAGAGCGACGTCGATATCGAGATGCTTGAGCTTGAGTACGCCGAACGCCGCACCGCACTCGTCGAACTCGAATCGGCCGGCCACGAGGGCCATGAGCTTCTCGGGCGCAAGGCCGAAAACTTCGATATCGGCGTCCTTCACCTCCTCAACGCCCGCCAGCATGTCCCTTACGGCCCCCCCGACGAGCATCGCCCGCCCGCCCGCGGCGCGCACCATCGCCGCGAGCTCTCTCACCGCTTTTTCTTTGGCAGGGTCGAACAAGACGGCTACTCCTCTTCGTGGCCCTCTTCGCGAAAGACGAAAGTATCGAAATCGGCGTGGCCGCCCGTGCGTTTCGTCGAATAGCAGAAGAGCGCGAACTTCGTGCCCATGAAAAAGCGCCTGTAGTCGAACTTTAGCGCGACACGTCCGCCGATGCGCCGCCACTGGCCGCCCGGCTCGCGCCAGTCGAACTCCGCCCAGTCCCGGCCTTGGCGGAAATCGGCCCTGACCCGCAGCCAAACGGTCTTGCCGCGCAGCTGTTCGCTCGCGTGCTCTGTCCACTCCACGCGGTCAATGCGGCGGCCGTCCTTCAAAACCAGCTTCTCCTCGCCCATCACGAGGCGAAACCTGCCGCCTCTGTTCTCGACCGCTAATACACCGCTGTCGGACTGAAACGCCGCAATCCCCGCCCTGTCGCCGTCGCGGAGCCCCGAGAAATCGAGCTTCACCTCGCCCGAGCACGCCGGGCCTGTCATGCGCTGGGTCAGCGTGTTGCGCGCGGTCATCAGATTGGCGGCGGTGGCGATGGGCTTGAGCCTGAGCCAGCCGCGCCTGGCGGCGAGCGACCAGCCAGCCGCGGCCGGACGGTGGTTCCACTGCCAAAGGAGCGAAAGCTCGCGCGAGCCGAAGTCGTCGCTGCCGCAAAAGCCCCGCGAACTCGGATACGGCAAAGACTCGTCGCTTGGTATGGTCTTGCCCCGGCTGTCGCCGAGCATCGGCCAGCCGCCGGTCCAGAAGCAGTCCAGAAGAAACGGCACGCGCCCGACGCCGCCGCGATCCTGGAATATGAGAGCGCGCCACTTGCCGTCGGGGCACTCCACGACCTGGCCCTGGCCAAGACCGCCCCATGAGCCGAAGGGCGCCTCGAGTATCACCTTCTTCTCCCATTCGCCCGTCAGCGAACGCGAGCGGTAGCAGACTTCACGCCTGATTCTCCCCGGTACGCCCCACACCTGGGATATCATCATCAGATAGTACCAGCCGTCGCGCTTGAAAGCGAACGAGCCCTCCAAGAGACCGCGCTCGTCTGCGTCGCGCTCGAAAAGCTGGCGGTCGAGGCCGCCGCTCTTCGCGCCCGAAAGATCGCTTGAGAGCTCGGTCAAGCGGCCCGTGCCGTGAAACATGTAGACGCGCCCGTCATCGTCGAAAAAGAGCGACGAGTCGTGCCAGCCGCCAGGGCGCGAATGGAGCCGCCATGGCCCCTCGGCCTTGTCGGCCACGTATAAAAAGCCCTTCCACGGCGCGCCGTTGCAGTTGAACCATACCCAGAACCTGCCGCCATGGTATCTGAACGACGCGGCCCACTGGCCCTCGCCGTAGACGGTCTCGCCGCCAGCGAGTTCATACCTCGGGCCGTCGGCTATTTCGTCGAATACGTACGAGACGGTCTTCCAGTGGACCATATCGTCGGACTTCATGACCGGCGCGCCCGGCATGAGGTGCATCGTAGTCGAAACCATATATACGCTTTTGCCGTCGGAGCAAAGCGCCATGTCAGGGACGTCCGCCCAGATGACAGGGTTGCGAAACGTCTGCCCTTTGGCCGGCTCGGCGGCCTCAAAGCGAATGCCCTCGATGTCGCATACCGGCCTCGCCCCGCCTTCGCCGCCGAATTTGAGGTAAAGGCCGTTTTTGCCCTTTTGCGATTTCAGCGCGGCGACAGCCATCTCGACCTTGACGGACTTCACGCCGTCACCGGCCGGTATAGCCGCCTCGCCAATCTGCTCCAGACCGGCGTAGGCGCTCTTGCCGACCCACGCCTCGACGCGCCCGCCCGCCCCCGTAGGCACGACGTCCAGAACAAGTTTGAGCCCGTCGCGTCCGGACGTTTTGCCGAAGTCGAAATACTTGTAGCCCAGCGTCGAACCGCCGGTGACATGCGCCGCGTCGCAGCGGTTGACCTTTCGGTCGTACGGATTCTTCTCGTCGTAGCAGTCTGCGTAGAACGGGCGCATGTACGGGCCGGAGTAGCTGACGCGCGGATACGTCTGGCGCGCCGGGGTCGGGCCGGTGTAATGGCAGGCGATGCCCGCCGCGTGGTATTCGAACGGGTCGAGACCGTCCGTCTCGAAGCCTTCGGACGTGTACTCGCCCTCTGAAATGGCGACTCTGCCGCCGGGGCCGGGCTCGACCTCGACAGTCACCGGCGCGACCATCGCCTGGCGCGAGAACTCGTCGCGTCCGCACTGGCGGTGGTAGAAGACCCACCAGCGTCCGTTTATCTCGCAGATGCTGCCGTGGGTGTTGCCTCCCGGGCACGCCGTGGCGATCGTGCGCCCGTCGGGCCCCTTCTCGCGCGAGCGGCCGTCGATTATCGTGCCGCCGTATGTCCACGGCCCGAGCGGCGCGTCTGCGTACGCGTAAGCGAGCGTGTAGTTCGTGCCGGGCAGACCGAACTCGCCGTCTTTCGTCCAGCGGCTGTAGATGAAAACGTATTTGTCCTTTATCTTTCGTATGGATGACGCCTCGAAGAACCGGAACACCCCCGGCTGCTCCAGCCCGCTCACCATGTTCGTGACGACGGCTGTGCCCGGCTTGACTGTCGCCATGGTTTTCGGGTCGAGCTCGGCCGCGTACGACTCGCGAAAGCCCCAGTAGCCGTATGCACGCCCGTCATCGTCGACGAGAACCGCCGGGTCGAAGCCGAAAGGCCCCACCGTCCTGGCCGGGTCGCTGTCGCTCCAGTTGCATACTTCAAAGGGTCCGTCGGGCCTGTCGGACTTCGCCACCATGTTCCCGCGCCCGTGCGCCTGGGTGTTGGGGTAGAGATAGTAGGTCTTTTTGCCGTCGGGCGCGACGACCTCGGCGACATCCGGCGCGTACAAGACGTCTCCGAGGCCGCTCTTGTTCAGCGCTCGCCCGTTCGCGTCGGCAAGCGAGCGGAATATCACGCCGTCAAAGCGCCACGTATTCAAGTCGGCGACACTGGCGGACCACACGACCTGGTCGCGCCCGCAGTACTTCGAACGCAGGTTGTCGTGGGAGCCGTAGACGTAGACGCGCTTCTGGCCGGGCGCGTCCGGGTCGTCGAACACGTACGGCTCGCCGTCGGGGATAAACTCCCAGAGCGGCAGGTATGGGTTCGCCGCGCGCGACGCGCCCGCAAGCGCAAACACCGCGGCCATACAGATTGCAGCACCAAGGTTTTTCATGATTGCCTCATATTATACATCATATCCGTCCGCCGGGCCATAGCCCGTTTGGGTTATCTCCGGCCGCAGGCATCCGCGACAGAGACTACCGCTCTTCGCGCGGTCGCGAAGGCGAGAGTCAGGTTGTAGCCGCCGGTCGGCCCGTCGAGGTCGAGAACCTCGCCCGCGAAGTACAGCCCCGGCACGCGCCGCGACTCCATCGTGGCGGGGTTCACGTCGTCCAGCGACACGCCCCCTATCGTCACGATCGCCTCCTTGACGGGGCGCGGTCTGAGGTTTCGCAGCTGCAGACGCTCGTGCTCGAACCACACCTCTATCGTGTAGTCCTTCAGACCCGCGTGCTCGACGACCCGCTGGCAGTTGTAGACCGCCGCCCCGCTCAGGCCGAACTGCTCGCAGTCGACTTCGCCCTTGTAGTCGTAGATCGTCGCGCCGTCTGGGGCGATGACTTTCGCCCGGCCGTCCTCGAAGCGCCGCCCGGCGCGCCTGACTATGCGCGGGTCGTCCGTCTCCAGGCCTATCAGCCCGGGGCGGTACGGCACAAGCCTGTGACCGAGCGCGCGGGCGAAATTCTGGCCGTCGCCCACTGAACCGAGCTTCGGATAGCTCACGCCCCCCGTCGCGACAAGTACGTTCTCTGCCCAGATCGTGAAGTTTCGCGTACCGACTATGAACCCGTTCTTCACAGGCTGGATATCCGTCACCGGACAATTCGTCATTACGGGCACCTCGTTGTCGCGCAGCAGGTCGCCGAACGCGTGGACTATCGTCGCCGCCTTGCCGTCGGCCGGGAACATGCGCGCGTCGGGCATGCGCCTGAGCGGCACGTCGAGCGACCGGAACCCGGCGATAATCTGTCTCGGCGGGCACTCCCGTATCGCAGTCTCGGCGAAGCGGGAGCGGACTCTCCCGGCGGCCTCGCCGGGACAGTCGAGGTCGCGCAGGAACTGCTCGGGCGATATGTCCTTGGTGAAATTGCAGCGTCCGTTCGCGGTCATCAGCACCTTCGAGCCGAGTCGCGCCTTGCGCTCCATCAGCACACACTTCAGGCGCCGCTCCGCCGCGACTGCGGCGGCGAACATGCCGGCGGCGCCTCCGCCTACTATTGCCAGTTTTGCGGGGGTGTGCTTCAGCGGCATCCTGCCATCTCCTTTCATGTCGTGTTTCATCTCATTCTTATTGACAAGCCCTTGCCGGACGAGTCTGAGGTCGTGAACGCCACCGGGGCGCCAGTCGCGAATTCCGCCCCCCCGGACCCGACGGCAGCAATCGCAACAAGGTAGCCGGACGAACGGTCCAGCCCGCCCAGCGACCTCCGGCCGGAGCGGGCGACCTCGACGCGGCTCACAAGCCCGGTCGTCGTGTGCGCGGCGGCATAGCCTCGTATGAACGACATTTCATCCACGATCACGCGGCGCTTGCTGTTCGCGCCTTCTGTGTTCAAGACGACCGGCGAGCGGGCCCTGAAGCCCGCCAGCGGGACGGTGTTCGTCGTGGTCTCGCCTTCGCGCATCAGCACGACCGTCGCGACCGTGTTGGTCGAGCCGTCCTCGCCTATGTCGCCAAGGCCGAACGTGACAGCCTGGGACGGGTTCGGCAGCCTGAGCGCCATTTTGAGCGACAGGTTCGAGTAGTCGGCGAAGCCTTCATGCACCAGACAGCCCTTCGCGGCGTCGGACGATATCTGCACGACACCCTTGCTGTTCGCGGGCAGATACAGTCGCGACGATGCAGCGAGTTTCGGGTACAGGCTTGAGACGAGACCGGTCGCCTCGACGGATCTGCCGCTTGAATTGGCCAGCTCGTCGAAGCCGTAGCTCTCGACGATCTCACCCGCCTCGGGCACGACCTCGACCCGGTAGAGGCGAAGTACGCCCGCGCATGCGCCGGGCCCCGCGTCCCACTTCACTACACATGACGAGCCCCCGGCGCTCAGGACTTCGACCGACGGCGTGCCAAAAGCCGCTGCCGCGACTGCCGCCGACATTGCCAAAGCCATAAGAACACAAGGCCGCCTGATCATGTCGCGCTCCCGGTGCGGGCCGTACCGCCGGCCGCTACTTGCGGCGCGAAAGCATATCGTGGTATTCGGAGTAGCTGCCCTCGAACCAGGTCGTGCGGCCCTTGCCCTCGAAGGCGAGTATATGGGTCGCTATCCTGTCGAGGAACCACCGGTCGTGCGAGACGACCATCACGCACCCGCCGAACTCCTGCAGGCCTTCTTCGAGCGAGCGCAGCGTCGCGACATCGAGGTCGTTTGTCGGCTCGTCGAGAAGCAGAAGGTTGCCGCCCGAAGTGAGAAGCTTGGCGAGGTGCACGCGGTTGCGCTCGCCGCCCGAGAGCACCCCGACCTTCTTCTGCTGCTCCGGCCCGCGAAAGTTGAAGCGCGAGCAATACGCCCTGCCGTTCATCATCTGCGTGCCCGCGAGGCGCACGAATTCGCCGCCGCCGGTAATCGCCTCGTAAACGGTCTCGTCCGCCTTGAGCTCGCTGCGCGTCTGGTCGACATACGAAAGCTTCACCGTCTCGCCCACGGTGAACTTGCCGGAGACGGGCTGGAGCTGGCCGGTGATGAGCTTGAAAAGCGTTGTCTTGCCGGCGCCGTTCGCGCCGATCACGCCGACGATGCCGCCGCGCGGCAGGTCGAAGTTGAGGTCCTCGTAAAGCACCTGGTCGCCGAACGCCATCTTCACATGCTCGGCGCGCACCACCAGATTGCCGAGGCGCGGGCCCGGCGGTATGCGTATCACGAGGTCGTCCTCGCGCGTCGACACCTCCTGCTTCTGCAGCTCCTCGTAGCGCTCGACGCGGGCCTTCGCCTTCGCGTGGCGCCCGGACGGATTGGTCTGTATCCACTTGAGCTCGTTCTCCAGCATCTTCTGGCGAGACTTCTCCACCTTCGCCTCGCGCTGCAACATGGCCTCTTTCTGCTTCAGCCACTCTTCGTAGTTGCCCTTGTAAGGGTAGCATATGCCATGGTCGAGCTCGAGTATCCAGTCCGTCACATCGCTCAGGAAGTAGCGGTCGTGGGTTACGACTATGAGCGTGCCCTTGAAATCCTTGAGATACGCTTCAAGACGGTATGTCGTCTCGGCGTCGAGATGGTTCGTCGGTTCGTCCAGCAGCAACACGTCCGGGCTGGACAGCAGCAGCCTCGCTATCGCGACACGTCGGCGCCCGCCGCCCGAGAGCACCGCCACCTGTTTCGCCCCGTCCGGGCAGCCGAGGTCGGCCATGCGGCGCTCGACGAGATTTTCAAGGTTCCAGTAGTCGTTTTTGTCGATGATCTCCTGAAGCCTCTCCATCTCGGCCTGGGCCTTCGGGTCGTCCAGCTCGCAGCAGAGATCCTCATACCGTTCGACCATCGCCTGCGCGTCTGCAACACCCTCCATGACACATTCGAGAACGGTCTTGCCGTCGTCGAGCACGGGCTCCTGCGGCAGGTAGCCTACCTTGGTCCCCTTCGCGACCTGCACTGTGCCCATGAGGTCCGTGTCGAGCCCGGCCAGTATCTTCAGAAGCGACGACTTGCCGGCGCCGTTCGAGCCTATTACGCCGATGTGCGCCCCGTAGAAGAACGAGAGGTTGACATCCTTTAAAACAGTCTTCGTTCCAGCCTGCTTCGTAACGTCGATTAGGCTGAACTGGTACTCTCCTGCCATGGTGCTTCTCCTTGCTGTTGTTTTGGTGGTGAGACGTGAAGCGGTATTATACCACAATCAACCGCCCGTTTTCAATTGCGCGTCGCGGTGCTCGACAAAGAACACCTTGTCGCCGACGCGGCACCGCGGCGCGCGAAACGTCACCCATGTACCGCGCTCGCCGACCGGCGGACGCTCCGCGTCGCGCCTGAGCTCCCCGAGCGTCAGCTCCACGACGCCGGTCGTCTGCCCGTGTATCTGCAACTCGTCGCCCGGCCTGATGGCGTGGTCCTGTATCTTGACCTGCGCGATGCCGGCCTTGAGAAAATAGTCCGCCACCACCCCGACGTGGCGCTTCACCGTGGTGGCGAGAGAGTCTTCGCTCGACGCGAACTGGTCCGCCCCCGGCCGCCCGAAGTAGAGCCCTTCGCTGAACTCGCGGTGGAAGACCGTCCGGACGCTTTCGGTCAGCTCGCTCGCGAGTTCCGGCGTAAACCGGCCCGACGCGACCGCGTCGACCGCGCGGCGGTACGCCGCGACGCAGGTCTTCACGTAGTTCGCGTTGCGCGCGCGTCCTTCTATCTTGAAGCTCGACACACCGGCCGCCACAAGCCTGTCGACAAACGCTAGCGAGCAAAGATCCTTGGCCGAAAGCACGGTGTGGGGCTCTATCTCGTAGGCCGCCTTCGCCTCGTGGATGGGCCGGCCGTCGGCGTCCCCGTACATGTCGACCGCCTTCACGAGAAAGCGCCGGCGGCACGGCTGGACGTCTTCGGCCGCGACTCCCGCGTGGAAAAGGTTTACTACGAAACCCTGTACCAGGACTACAACGTGAGCGTAAACAACAATTACGTTACGCTGTATGCAGAGGCCGATCCCTTCCCGTTCCTGAAGGCCCGCGTGCAGTACTCCACCAGCCGTGAAAATGACAAATACCAGAGTTACTTTGACCGAAACACCTCCGTGGGTGCCTCTTACAACGGGCAGGCCACCCAGGAACTTGAAGATTCCCACTATCAGCAGCTTGAGGGCATCCTCACCTTCCACAAGAAATTTGGGGTGCACGACGTAAAGGTGATAGGTGGTACCAGCTGGATGAAAAACACATACAACTACACCGGCATGGGTGCCCACGACTTCACCACGGACGTGTTCTCCTATAACAATATGGGTGCGGCAAACCAGATAGACTGGATAAGCACCGCAAAGAGCGAGAAAACAAATATTTCCTTCTTCGGAAGGGCCGAATACGTGCTCCTTGACAAGTACATCTTCAACGCCAGCGTCCGTTTTGACGGCGCATCCAACTTTGGTGAAGGCAGTAAGTGGGGTATATTCCCCGCCGGCTCCGTTGCCTGGCAGATTGGCGACGAGCCCTTCATGGAGTTCACAAAACCGCTGTTCAATTCTATCAAACTGCGCGCAAGTTATGGCCGCACCGGTAACGACGGAATCGGCACATATAAATCACTCAGGACATACGCATTCCAGGATATCTACCTTGGCGGTAACAGCATTGTGAAGGGCATGTTCCCCAACAATGCCGGAAACGCCCTCCTCCACTGGGAGACAACGTCCCAGTTGGACTTCGGCCTTGATGCGGCACTCCTTGACAATAAACTGGAAATCAACTTTGACTGGTACGACAAACTTACCACGGACCTCCTTTCCGACGTAAACATCTCCATGACAACCGTCGGTCTTCAGACCCAGAAGGGCAACAACGGTTCCATCCGCAACCGCGGTGTGGAGTTCTTTGCAAAGTACCACGTGTTTGACACCCGGGATTTCTCCTGGCAAACCACACTCAACCTTTCCCATAACCGCAATACGGTGGTTTCAATTGAGACTCCCACCTACTACACCGTACGCCCTCACGGAAGTTACGACTACGTGCAGTATGCCATGGTGAAGGAAGGGGAGCCACTCTCTACCATCTTTGGTTATGAGTGGGCAGGCATCATCCAGGACGGGGAAACTTATGCCGCGCAGCCCAAGTCACAGCCCGGAGACCCCAAATTCCTGGACCTGAACAATGACGGAATAATCACCGACCAAGACCGCCATTCCCTTGGCCACGGTGAGCCCAACCTTGTTTTTGGCTGGGGCAACACCATCCGCTGGAAGAACTTTGACTTCACCCTGTTCTTTGACGCGGCAATCGGCGGCTCAATGCTCAACATCTCCCGCCTCCTTCTGGAAGACAACAACCGCCTCAAGACCTGCGCAGACCGTTGGACGCGCTCCAACCCTTCAACCACAATGATTGCAGGAACGTGGCAGCGTGAGGGCGGCCCCCAGTACGGCAACTTTGTGAACTCACATTATGTGGAGGATGCAAGTTACCTCCGCCTCAGCAACATAGAGATTGGCTATACCCTTCCTCTCAAGGACTGGGGAGTGAACTTCATCAAGGGCGCACGCGTATTCGTGGGTGCCAACCGCCTTCTCACCCTCACCAAGTATTCCGGATTTGACCCGGAAGTTTCCACAAACGGCGCCAGCGCCGTTACCCAGGGCCTGGATTTCAACACTTACCCGGCCTACAGGCAGGTTAATGCAGGTGTAAAAGTAACCTTCTAAAATGAGAGCAGTTATGAAAAAAGTCATATTTATATCTCTTGTTGTCCTTGCCGCAGTTTCCTGCCAGAAGGAACTTAAGGAGGTTGTCTACTCCAACCTTACCGACGAAAACGCCTTCACCACGGCGGAAAACGCGCAGGCGGCCGTGAACAGCATCTATTCCTCCCTCCACCTCACGTACAGGGAGCCCATGTTCTATATCAACGACATTTCCACGGACGGCGGTTACAAAGGCGCCAGTTACTATGAGACGATGAACGACGTAGCCATCTTCAACGACAACCGTACGCTGGTGGCCTGGAACGGGTTCTTTGAGATGGTAGCGCGCGCAAACATCGTGATAGACCAGGTGCCGCAGATGCCCGACAACTACTTTGGAGAAGGTTTTTCCAAGGAACAGATGCTTGGAGAGGCTTATTTCCTGAGGGCGTTCGCATACTATAACCTCACGGATGTCTTTTTCCAGGTGCCCCTCACAACCTCCAGCAAGGAGGACCCTACGGCCAGAAAGCCCTTTGCGCCGCTTTCCAAGATAGAGACGGTCATTGAGAACGACCTTTTCAATGCCTGCGACTACCTTCCCAAGTCATACGCCTCCAACCTTGACGCCGGACGCCCCACTTACGGCGCCGCCCACGGTTATCTGGCACGCCTGTATATGCGCCAGGCCGGTCGCGCCCGTCAGAACGGCGAAAACGCCACCATTCTCTGGAACGACGCCCTTACGGAAGTGAACAAAGTGCTTGCACTTGAAGAAGTCGGAGGCCAAGCGGTCT
>JAZQBR010000163.1:0-19697 GCA_045545855.1 Kiritimatiellia bacterium
AGCGCTGAAAGCATCTAAGCGCCAAGCCTCCCCCAAGACAAGACCACCCGTCAGCAATGACCTAAAGCCAGGTTCTAGACCAGGACCTCGATAGGCCGCAAGTGCAAGCGCAGCGATGCGTTGAGCCGAGCGGTACTAATAAGGCGTGTGGCTTAGCTTATATTTTTTTTCTGCTTCACCATGAAGCGAGCTTCACAAAGCTCTTCTCGGTGCGTTGCAGTCCTCTTGAGTCTCCAGCTTGCGGCTTTCAAGCCGGTGGCCATAGAGGCAGTCATACCAGTTCCCATTCCGAACACTGAAGTCAAGCGCCTCATCGCCGAGGGTAGTGCGGGACTCGCCCGTGCGAGAGTAGGACGCCGCCGGCTATTTTTTTTGCATTGCATTCTTCGGCGAGAAATGATATATTACACGCGAAATGGCTGAAGAAGAAAACACGAACGAGGGCCTTGTCAAGGTCGCCGTAGTCGGTGTCGTCGGCAGGACGAACGCCGGCAAGTCCACACTCGTCAACAGGCTGGTCGGTGAAAAGGTGTCGATTGTATCGCCGGTCGAGCAGACGACGCGAAACACCATACGCGGCATAGTCGCCGATCCGCGCGGGCAGCTCGTCCTTCTGGACACGCCCGGCCTTCACAAGGCGGTGGGCAACCTCGGGAAGATACTCAACCGCATGGCCAGACGCACTGCGGCGGGAGCCGATGTGCTTTGCGTGGTTTTCGACGCGTCCGAGGCACCGCAGATGGAGGACCGCGGGTGGATGAGCCGTGTTGCCAGGGAGCGACCGCCCAAGGTTGTTTTCGTTCTGAACAAGGCCGATCGTTCGCCGTTTTACGAGCGGATGTTCCATGACGCATGGGCCGAGGCCGTCGCCGAAGAGGCGGTGGCTGAGGCCGAGGTCGGCCCCGCAGACGGCGAGGAGAGGGGGGCGCCTGCCGCCGCCCCGGTATGGGTGAAGGCCATAGCCACGACAGAAGGCGGGGCTAAAGGCGTCCTCGACGCGCTATTTGGCTTTGCCGAGCCCGGGGAGCCGCTTTTCCCGGACGACATAGTAACCGACTATCCGCGAAAACTGGCGATAGCCGACGTGATACGCGAGAAGTATCTCGCGAGGCTGCACCAGGAGCTGCCGCACGAGCTTGGCGTCGCGGTCAAAAAAATCGTCGAGGGCCCGGGCCGGTGGGACGTTGAGGTAGACATACTCGTCAATCGCGCGTCGCAGCGTCCTATAGCAATCGGCCGCGGGGCAGAAACCGTAAAGTATGTGAGAAAGTGCGCAGAGAGAGAGCTCTCCGGGATATTCGGGCTCAAGGTAGCGCTTCAGATTTGGGTGAAAGTCGAGCCGAAATGGATGGAGAACAAGAGGCTTCTGGTCGAGATGGGGTATATGGGCGGCGAGATTTGACGCCGTCTGGCGGAAAGGCGAGTGAAAGGCTTGAAAAAGACAGCTATAGTTCTACTTTTGGCGGCGGCGGTCGCGGCGCGCGCCGACGATCTGTCTGTTGCGCGCGAGGCGCTTCGCGACGGGCTTGTCGAGACGGCGCGCATGCGTGCGGGCAGGGCCGCCGGGGACGAGGCGCGGCTTGTCGTCGCCGAGAGCTACGCCAGCGAAGGCCGGTGGAATGACGTTTTGAAGTCGCTGGACGAGTGGGGCGACGCGACGGGCGAGGCGTTCGTGTACTACAGGGCGCTCGCCCTCGCGAAGACCGGCAAGTCGCGCGACGCGCTGAAGGTTCTGGACGGTTTCGACTTTCAGGATGGCGCGTATGCCGCGCGCGTGCCGCTGGTGCGGGCGTGGCTGGCGATGGAGTCTGGCGACAAGGCCGGGGCTCTGAAAATCTCCAAAACCGCGAACTTCGCGGGCGGCGGCATCGACTCAAAGATGGCCGCTGCCGCGATATTCGACGCGAACGGCGACAGGCCGGCGGCCGAGGCGCTGTGGCGCGAGGTCGTGGCGTCGACGAATGCACCGGAGAAAGTCCTTTCGGCGGCGGCGCGCAACCTTGGCGACGAGGCATCGCTGAGAAGAGCGTACGCGGCGGTATCGACCCCCGGCTTGCGCAGCGCGGTGGGCCTCAGGCTCGGGTTGGCGTTGATCGGCAGCGAGGAGACGTTCGCCGAGGGCGAGGCCCTTATACGAAAAACGGCCAAAGACGCTCCGTCTGCGGACGGCGCGCGCGAAGCGTTCGCATCGCTGGCCGACGCATACCTCTCTAACGGGCGGTACAAGGAGGCGGCGGACGCGTACCGCGAGGTGCTGGAGGCCTGGCCGGAGGCCGCCAAAGACCTCGCCGTCCACGAAGGTCTGGGCTGGGCGCTGCGCGGGCTCGGGCGGTACAGCGAGGCTCTTGAGGCGTTCGTTCGCGCCGAGGAGGCGGCGACGAACGATGTGGACTGTGCTACGGCGATACTTGAGCAGGGAGATGTGCTCTCCGAGGCGTCGCGAGGCGACGAAGCGATGGCGAAGTACAGGCTGGTTCTGGAGAAATATCCGTCGACGCCGTCCGGCGAGAAGCTGAAGACCGTCGTGGAGCTGCGCGAGAAGGAGGCGCTTGGGCGCGAACTGTACAGGAGCTTCAGGTTCAGCGAGGCCCAGGAGATATTCGCCGGCATAGCGAAGCGGGACCCGTCGCGCAAGCCGCGCATGGACTATCTGGAGATGCTCTGCCTGTACGGGCAGGTGAAGGACAGCGAGGCGTCGCGCAAGGCGAAGGATCTGGCGGCCGGCAGCCCCGACCCGGCGATACGCGCCGAGGCGACGCTGTGGCTCGCGAAGTTTTTCTACAATGCGCGGCAGTGGCCCGACTCTTGCGAGCTGTTCACCACCTATGCCACGAACATGGTGCCGTCGTCCGCGCAGGCGCCGTCGGCGCTTCTGTGGGCGTCGAGGGCCGCCTTTGCCGGCAACGACTTCCAGAAATGCGTCGATATCGTCGCGAAGCTCGCGAAGGACTACCCCGACTCGAAGGAGAAGACGGCGGCCCGGCTGGTGCAGGGCGAGGCGCTGGTGGAGATGTCGCGCCTCGACGAGGCCATACTGGTGCTGGACGGGGTGGCGTCAGACACGAAGGCGACTGCGGTGGACCGGGCGCGGGCGAAGATGCTCAAGGCCGACGCGCTTTTCGTGCTCGGGGCCGACAATTCCGCGAGATACCGCGAGGCGCTCTCGGGCTACCGCAGCCTCCAGCTTGGCGAGTCGCTGCCAGACGAGACGAATCTCGAGCTTTCGTTCAAGATTGCGCGAACACTTGAGAAGCTCGGGCGCATGGACGAGGCCATGGACCAGTACTATGGCGAGGTTGTGTGCGCCTACCGTGATATCCGCGCGTCCGGCAAGACGCTGGGCGACCCGGCACGAGCGACATTCGCGAAGGCGGCATTCCGTCTCGCGGACGAGCTTGAGAGCCGCGGCGGGTTTTCGAAGGCGGAGCGCATACTGACGCTCGTGACAAGGAGCGATGTAGGGCCGGCGGCCAAGGAGGCCCACCGGCGCCTGGAGCGCATAAAAAGGAAAGGCAGGTTTGAATGAATCTTGCAGGAGGACCGGTTTTTTGGATTCTCGCCGCGCTCGCGGTCGCGGCGCTGGTCGTGTTTTTCGAGCGCCTCATAGAGCTGAGGAGCGCCCAGATAGACTGGCAGGACTTTCTCAAGGGCGTGAAGAACGTGCTCGCGAGCGGCAATGAAGACGAGGCTCTTGCAATCTGCGAAGATACCCCGGTGCCGGTGGCGAACGTGGTCGCGACGGCTATACGCCACAGAAAGGGGTCCGTGCTGGCGCTTCGCGAGGCAGTGGACGCGCAGGGCCGCGCAGAAATCGGACGGCTCGACCGGCGGCTCGCCGCCCTCGCGGTAATCGGCCAGATTGCGCCGCTCGTCGGGCTTCTCGGCACCATACTCGGGTTCATAAGGGCCGTGATGCTCGTGAGCGGCAACGAGATAGTGCCGCGCGGCGAATTGATGCAGGCGGCCGTGTCGTCGATGGTGCTCGCAGCCGAAGGTCTGGCGGTCGCGATACCCGTGGCCGTTATGTACACAGGCCTTCGCATCAGGCTGGCGCGCATCGTCTCCGACCTGGAAGGGGCGGCCACCGAGATAGTGGGCTTCATACTCTCGAAGGAGGCCCGCGCATGAGCCGCTGGGGATGGTCCGACAACATGCGGGCCGCGGCCGCGCCGGGCGAGCTGTGGCCGAAGTGGCTGCGGCCGCTCTCGGCCGCGGTGCCATGGGTGACGGTGGGGCTCCTGTTCGCGATGGTGCACATGCTTGGCGGTACGCTGACTACGGCCGAGGGGGCGCTTTTCGACCTGCCCGACAGCGGTGTCGGCGACATAGCAGAGACGGCGGCCGCGGCCATAGTGCTCTCCACGGCCCAGGGTACGGTCGTCTTTTTCGACGACACGCGCTACGTACTGGGCGATGAAGGCCAGATGGCCAAGTTCGGCGACCAGCTGAAGGAGCGCGTGTCGCTCGCGGAGGCGCCGACCCTGCTCGTTCTCGCAGACAGGCGCGTGAAAGGGGGCGAGTTGCTCAAGATAGCGTCCGTCGCCAGAAAGAACCATGTCAGGCGCGTCATGTTCGCCGAAAAGAAGAGCGAGGGGCTTCAGGAATGAGCGCGGCGCGAAAGAAAAAGGTGTACCGGCCGAGACGCAGACTCGGCCACGAGCTGTCGTCGCTTCTGCCGATGCTCGCGCTGCCGGTGGCGATTTTTCTCGTCTTCCCGGGAGATGCCGTGGGGCCCGTGGAGGAGGCCGCGCGCCGGGAGTCGGCGCCTTCGTGCTCTATAGTGGAGCTTGAGCCGGCGGTCGAAGCGAAGGCCGTGGAGCTGGTGCGTTCCGCTCTTTCGGTCAATGCGAGAAGCGTCAGGAATCTGCGGGCCGACCTTTCGCTTTCGACCGTCGAAGAGGGCCCGCCAGAGCCCGTCATGGATATTGCCGACAGGCACCGGCCCGCGCGCCCCGGGTGCGTCAAGTGCGAAGTGCTGCCGCTGCCGCCATCGGTAGCGGCTCCGGAGGCGGCGTCGCTGCCGGAGACTCGCGGCGACGAGGCGCCGGCGTTCCCCCGGGAAGAACTTTTGAACATAGACTAGACAGCAGAGAGAAAGGAAAACAGAGATGACACAGAAACAGGTTCTTGACGCGTTCAAAGCGACGGGCGCGCTGCTCGAAGGCCACTTCGAACTCAGGTCGAAGCTGCACTCCAACCGCTATTTCCAGTGCGCGAACGTGCTGCGCTACCCGAGGGTCGCCGAGAAGCTGTGCCGCGAGGTGACGCGCGCGGCGGTGAAGAGCGGCAAGCTCGGCGCGCGGATAGACGGTGTGATTTCGCCGGCGGTCGGCGGCATACTTGTCGGCCACGAGGTGGCGCGAGAGCTGGATGTCAAGTGCATTTTCGCCGAGAAGGTGCAGGGCGAGGGCCTAGACGCGACCGGCAAGCCCAATACGGTGCTGGCGCTGAGGCGCTTCTCCATAAAGAAGGGCGAGCGCTATGTCGTCGCGGAGGATGTCGTGACGAAGGGCGGGCGCGTGCAGGAGACAATCGACCTCGTCAAGAAGGCCGGCGGCAGGGTCGCAGGCGTCGTAGTGCTCGTCGACCGCTCGTCCGGCAAGGTGAAGTTCGGGCGCATACCGATGTTCTCGCTCATGCAGATGACACCCGAGACATGGACTGCGGCGGAGTGCCCGATGTGCAAGGCCGGCTCGAAGCCCGTCCATCCGGGGTCGTGAAAGGCGCGAGATGTTCGATTCTGTAGAAGACTGCATGGCGGCGCTCAGACGCGGGGAAATCGTCCTCGTGACCGATGACGCCGACAGGGAAAACGAAGGCGACTGCATCTGCGCCGCCGAGTACGCCACCACCGGGAACGTGAATTTCATGGCGACGTACGCGAAGGGCCTGATTTGCATGCCCATGAGCGGCGCCATGTGCGAACGGCTCGACCTGCCGCAGATGGTCTCGGCCAACACCGACAACCACCAGACGGCGTTTACGGTATCGATCGACGCCGTTTCGACGACGACGGGCATATCGGCCGCAGAGCGCTCGGCTACTGCGCTGAAGTGCGTCAGCGAGGGCGCGAAGCCGTCTGACTTTCGCCGGCCGGGGCACATGTTCCCGCTCCGCGCGCGGGAGGGCGGGGTGCTGCGCAGGGCCGGGCACACCGAGGCGACGGTCGACCTCTGCCGCATGGCCGGGTTGAAGGAGGCGGGGCTCTGCTGCGAGATAATGAAGGACGACGGCACGATGGCCCGGCTCGACGATGTCGTCGCCTTCGCCGCGCGCCACGGGCTCAAGATGACGACAATCGCCGATATAATCGCCTACCGCCGCCGCAACGACAGGCTCGTCGAGCCGGTGGAGGAGGTAGACCTGCCGACGGACTACGGTCACTTCAAGCTCAGGATGTATCGCAGCCGCATAACAGGACTTGAGCATCTCGCGCTGATAAAGGGACGCGTGGACGACGGCGAGAGCGTGCTGGTGCGCGTCCACTCCGAGTGTTTCACGGGAGATGTACTCGGCTCGGAGCGGTGCGATTGCGGTCCGCAGCTGCACACTGCGATGTCAATGATAGAGCGCGAAGGGCGCGGGGCGGTTCTGTACATGCGCCAGGAGGGGCGCGGCATAGGCCTCGCCAACAAACTGCACGCCTACAAGAAGCAGGAGCAGGGCATGGACACCGTCGAGGCGAATGTCGCGCTCGGCTTCGCGCCCGACCTGCGCGACTACGGCGAAGGGGCCCAAATGCTCGTCGACCTGGGCATAAGGCGGCTGAGGCTTATGACGAACAACCCGTGCAAGATCGCGGGACTCGAGGGTTATGGTCTGGAGATTGTCGAACGCGTGCCGATTGTCGTGCCCGCGAACGCGTACGACAAGCGTTATCTGGATACGAAGAAAGAGAAGATGGGCCATCTGCTCTGACTTGTCGCGGACACGGGAAATATGATATAATCACGCAACCATGACAAACAGGCAAGCTAAAGACGGGAGGCTGGTTTCCCTGCTCGGCTACGGCGCCATGCGCCTGCCGACGACAGACGGCGGCCACGCGAACGGCTGGGTGCCGGACGGCTACTCGAAAGCCGGTATCGACCAGAAGACCCTTGACGGGCAGGTGAAGTACATGCTCGACCATGGCGTCAACTATTTCGACACTTCGCCGGCGTACTGCAGGGGCGAATCGGAGGCGTGTCTGGGCGGCGCGCTGAAGACGAGCGGCTATGCCCGCGACAAGTACATGATTGCCACGAAGCTCTCGAACTTCGCGCCGCAGCAGTATTCGCTGAACGCCTGCAAGCGGATGTTCGAGTCTTCACTGAAGTTCCTGCAGACGGACTACATCGACTTCTACCTGCTGCACGCGATTGGCAACGGGGGCTTTAGGACTTTCTCGCAGCGCTATCTGGAGAACGGCGCGCTGGACTGGTGCGCGACGCTACGCGCAGAGGGGCGCGTCAGGAACCTGGGCTTCTCGTTCCACGGCGACGCCAAGGCGTTTGAATGGTGCCTCGACCACAACGACCAGTACAAGTGGGACTTCTGCCAGATACAGATGAACTATGTCGACTGGTTGCACGCCAAGGAGACGAACCCGCGAAACCTCGACGCGAAGTATCTCTACGAACGGCTCACGGCGTTGAACATACCGGTTGTCATAATGGAGCCGCTTCTCGGCGGCAGGCTCGCGCGCTACAACTACGCGCTGGCCAAGGAGCTGAACCCGCTTGACCCCGAAGCGTCGCTCGCCAAGTGGGCGCTGAGGTTCTGTGGCACGTATCCGAACGTGCTGACCTGCCTTTCTGGCATGACGCGCACAACCGACATGGTCGAGAACATAGCCACGTTTTCGCCGCTCAAGCCTTGCAGCGAACAGGAGCTTGCCGCGCTGGAGCGCGCGGCCCAGGCGCTTCTTCACCTGAAGACCATACCGTGCAACAACTGCAACTACTGCATGCCATGCCCGTACGGGCTGGACATACCGGCCATACTGACGTTCAAGAACAGCGTGCTGACCGCCAAGACGAGACCGTCGACCCGTGAGATACTCGACATGTACGCCACGGCCGTCCCCGAAAAGCTCAGGCGCGCCGAGCGCTGCACCGGCTGCGACCGTTGCAAGATGCACTGCCCGCAGAACATCGACATATCGAAGGAACTGGCGGATATCGACAGGTGGGTTGACGAACTTATCGACGAGGAGGTGGCGAAATGAAGAGCGAAACGGCCAGAAAGTGGCTGAAGCGCGCCGTCGCGCTCGCGGTGGTCGCTACGGCTGCCGGAGCATTCTTTGGTCTGCCGACCGGCTTCGCGCTGGAGTTCCAGCCCTCGCTGTCGTGGAAGTTTCTCGCGATACTGGCGCTTACGCCGGTCGTAGGGCGTTTCTTCTGCGAGTGCCTCTGCCCTCTTGGCGCGCTCCAGAGCTTCGTGAATTGGGCCGTCGGGCCCAAGCGGCATGTCCGCCGCGTCTGTACGCGCCTGCCGGAGAAGCCGGTTCAGCGCGTCGTCAGGGGTTCTGTACTGGCGGCGTTCACTGTTCTTCTGACGGCGGGCTATGGCGCACTCGCGTGGTTTGTCGGGCCCTACTCGATATTCGGCAAGGCTCTGACGCTGTTCATGCCCGGGGTTGTGCTGTTCGCCGCCATAATGGTGCTCGCGGCCATAGGCAAGGGCCGCGTATGGTGCAATTGGGTTTGTCCGTTCGGGACGCTCTTCACGCTCCTCTCTAAGAAGAGCATCTGCCGCCACAAGGTGGGTGAAGGGTGCGCCAACTGCCGCGCGTGTTTCGCGTCCGCCAAGGTACCCGCGGCGCCCGGCGAGGCGCCGGCCGGCATAACGCGGCGCGAGGCTCTGAGGGGCGTCGCGGCGCTTGCGGCCGTAGGCGCCGTCGAGAAGACGACTGACGGCGGGCTTGCCGAGGTGGTTCTGCCGGGCGTGCCGCCGCGTCTCGCGACGGTTCTGCCGCCGGGGGCGGGCTCGCGAACCGAGTTCAACTTGAAGTGCGTCGCCTGCGGGCGCTGCATCGCGAAGTGTCCAGCGGGAGTGCTGCGGCAGTCGACGAGACTCTCCAGCTTCGGCCAGCCCGAGATGTATTTCCAGGAGGGGTTCTGCCGCACCGCTTGCGACGGCAAGTGCGCCAAGGCGTGCCCGGTTGGCGCGCTCAAGCCGATATTCCCCAAGGAGTTGAAGCGCGACTACCGCGTCGGGCTGGCGAGAGTCGAGAGGGGGCTTTGCATACGCTCGACAGAAGGCGTGGAGTGCAAAGCCTGCTCGCGCAAGTGTCCGAAGAGAGCGATAACCATAAAGGGCGGCTTCCCGGTCGTGGACGAGGCGCTGTGCATAGGCTGCGGGGCGTGCGAACATGTCTGCGCGGCGCGTCCCGAGCCTGCGATTCGCGTCGAAGGTCTCGACAGGCAGGGGCCGCCGCAGGAGCCGAAGGCGTGAATAAAGTTGCTTCAATGAGCTCCTTTTCCCCCATACGGCGCGGATTTTTGGTATAATATACGATTCATGAAGTGCGAATTGTGCCATAATAGGGACGCTGAAACCGCCATCCCGGTCGTTAAAGACGGCCGGGAGGACGAGCTTTACGTCTGCAAGGAGTGTGCGAAGGGCGAGAGGCTGAAGCGGCAGAAGAAGAGTCAGCGCACGAGAAAGACGGGCGGTTTGCCGCCCGGCGTGTCGATGTCTGTTACGCGCATCGGGGGCGACGGCGAGCCGCCGCCGCAGATTATCGAGGCGATCATGAACGCCATGAACGGCGTTGTCTCGGAGCTTGAGGCGGCGGAGGCGTCGGCGAAGAAGAGGCGCGCCGAGAACAGAGAATACCGCGCGCTGGACATGCGAAAGGTTACGCCGGCATACAAGGCGGGCGGCGGAATTCATCTGGAGGGTCTTTACCTCATTGGCGAGATTGACAGCGTCCAACGCGCGGTCAAGGCTTTGGGCCTTAAGCTGGAGGGCCGTTCGCTGGACGGAATTGCCGATGCGGGCCATGTATACAGCTTGATGTATCAGGAGGGTGATGCCGAGCGCGCTTCGCGCGTGCTGGATGCTCTTCTGCGCCAGGAGAACTTCGCCCGCATGCGCGTGTACAGCGAGATGCCTCGCGTGTTGAACGATGCGGTCTGCCGCGCGCTCGCGATATTGAAGAATTGCCAGCTTTTGTCGCCCGGCGAGCTCTTTGACCTGCTCTCGCCGCTTAGAATAGCCTCCCTGTTTCAGATGCTAGAAGGTGTCACGCTGACGCAAATCGAGAAGATGATGGCCTCGATCAAGCCGGATGCAGCCAGCGAGAAGATGACCCCGCAGGAGCGCGACAACGCCGACGGGGCGCGCGCGGATGACATCAACGCCCGGTTCGCGGACGTGGTCTAT
This sequence comes from Kiritimatiellia bacterium, assembly GCA_045545855.1. Classification (GTDB taxonomy): domain Bacteria; phylum Verrucomicrobiota; class Kiritimatiellia; order RFP12; family UBA1067; genus UBA1067. Next base: position 10,372 of record JAZQBR010000163.1, read on the forward strand.
GACGATCGTTCGGCGGAGGACAGGAGGCTTTGAGCATGACATTCTCCAAGAACGCGATGGACGCTCTGAATGCGTCGCAGAGCTGCGCGCGGCAGCTGGGGCACGACCATGTCGGCGCCGAGCACATATTCCTGTCGCTGCTGGCCCTGCCGCAGTGCCAGGCTTGCAGGCGGCTTGAGAGGCTCGGGCAGAACATTGGCGAGCTCGCCGAGTCGATGCGCTCGATGATTTCCGGCAACGCCCAGGGAGTCTTGCAGCGCGGCCAGCTGCCTTTCACGTCGCGCACCCGCAAGATACTCGAGATGGCCGAGATGCTCGCCGGCAAGGGCGGCGCAATCGATACGGTGCATCTGGTCACGGCCATGCTCCGCGAGGGCGAGAACGCCGCGGCGCAGCTGCTGTTCAACGTCGGGGTTACAGCCGACAAGTTCCTTGCCGCCGGCACCCAGGGCACGCAGGGTCCGCAAGAAGAGCAGGGCGAGACTGGCGGCGAAAGCGATGCCGGCGACGAGGCTGAAGACGAGCCCTCCGGTGGAAAGGGCGACAAGAAGACGCCCACCGTGAATGCGTTCGGGCGAGATCTGACGGCACTCGCGCGTCAAGGTAGGCTCGACCCCGTCGTCGGGCGGGCCAAGGAGCTCAAGCGCGTCGTGCAGATACTTTCGCGCCGCACGAAGAACAACGCGGTTCTGATAGGCGAGGCGGGCGTCGGCAAGACCGCCGTGGTCGAGGGGCTCGCGCAGGCGATACACCGCGGCGAGGTGCCCGAGAAGATGCAGTCGAAACGCGTCGTCGCGATAGACATGGCGCGCGTCGTCGCCGGCACGCAGTACCGCGGCCAGTTCGAGGAGCGGTTGAAAAGGATAATCGACGAAACGAAGCGGAGCGGCGACATAATACTCTTTCTGGACGAGATACACACAATGGTAGGTGCCGGCGGCGCAGAGGGCGCGATGGACGCGGCGAACATGCTCAAGCCCGCGCTGGCGCGCGGCGAGCTGCAGTGCGTCGGGGCGACGACACTCAAGGAGTACCACAAGTCCATAGAGAAGGATGCGGCGCTTGAGCGCAGGTTTCAGTCCGTCCAGGTGGACGAGCCGACAGTGGCAGAGACGGTGGAGATTCTGAAGGGCATAGCGCCCAAGTACGAGGAGCACCACGCCGTCAGGTTCGGTGAGGCGGCTCTTCGCGCGGCTGCGGAGCTGACGGCGAGGTATCTGCCGTCGCGGCAGCTGCCGGACAAGGCGATAGACGCGATCGACGAGACCGGTGCGCGGCTGAGGATGGGCGCAAGCGCCCGTCCGAAGTCGCTGACCGGCCGGCAGGCGAAGATAGACGAGCTGCGCGCCCGCAAGGACGAGGCCGTCAAGGCCGGCGACTTCGATGCCGCGGCCCGGTACCGCGAGGCCATACGCGCGGCGGCCGACGAGTTCGCCGAGGCGCTCAAGAAGTGGCGCGCCACGCACGCCGAGCAGGTGCTGGAGGCGGCCGAGGCCGACGTCGCCGAGACGGTAAGCGCCATGAGCGGCGTGCCGGTCGAGAAGATGAGCGCCACGACCGCCGAAAAGCTGCTGGGCATGGAGCGGTCGCTCGGCGAAGTGGTGGTGGGTCAGGAGAGCGCGATAAAGGCCATAGCGAGGGCGCTCAGGCGCAGCCGCGCGTTCATAGCCGACCCCAAGCGCCCGATTGGCAGCTTTCTGTTTCTCGGGCCGACCGGCGTCGGCAAGACCCATCTCGCGAAGATGCTGGCCGAGAGGGTGTATGGCGACGACAAGGCTCTCATAACGCTCGACATGAGCGAGTTTCAGGAGAAGTACTCGTCATCGCGGCTTGTCGGCGCGCCGCCCGGCTATGTCGGTTACGACGAAGGCGGCCAGCTGACCGAGAAGGTGAGGCGCCGCCCATACTCCGTCGTCCTGTTTGACGAATTCGAGAAAGCGAACTCCGACGTCTGCAACATGCTGTTGCAGATACTCGACGACGGGCGTCTGACCGACGGCCAGGGCCGTGTCATTGATTTCAGAAACACCATAATCATCTGCACCGCCAACCTCGGTTTCGACTTCGCCCGCGAAGGCCACACACTGGGCTTTGCCACAGAGACGAGCGAGACGAGCTATGACGTGCTGAAGGAGAAGCTTGTTTTGGAGGCGAAGCGGACCTTTCGCCCGGAACTGCTGAACCGCTTCGACGAGACGGTCGTCTTCAGAAAACTGGAGAAGGCCGACATGTCGAAGATCCTCGCGCTCGAACTCGGCAAGCTGCGCGACCGGCTCGCCGGCTCGCACATCGAGCTGACGCTCGCGCGCGAAGCAGAAGAGTTCCTGGTCGAGAAGGGCTACGACAGCGCTCTCGGCGCGCGTCCGCTGAGGCGCGTCGTGCAGGAGTATCTCGAGGATCCGCTTGCGGATCTTCTGCTTGCGGGCAAGGCGAAGGCCCGCATCAAAGCGCACCTCGCGAAGGACGGCAAGTCGCTTAAGCTGTAGAGACGACAGTCGAACAAAGCAAAGAAAGGAAAAGCCAAATGCTGGGCAAGAGAAAATACTTTGAAGACTACGATGACGAAGATACGCCGGCCGCCGGCGGCTCGTTCATAGCGCCGGTCAAGCTGGACGTGTTCGACTGGCTGATTGCCGCCGTGATTGCGGTGGCGGCGGCCGGGCTCTCGTACATGCTCTCCTACAAGGGGCTGCACCCCGACGCGTGGGCCGACTGCGCGGTGGCGGCCGGTCTCAGGCCTGCGACTACTGTCGTGCCGGGGCTGTGGCGCGTCTTCGGCGGCCTCGTGTACAAGGTTCTGGGCGTCGCCGGCGGCAATGCGGCCATAGCTTTTCTCGGCAAGGTGGTCCTCGGCGTACTGACGGGTTTGGCATATCTGCTCTTCAAGGAGATATTGTCGATTCTCGTGCGTCTTCTCGACGCGCGCGCCCTGTGGGCTGGCAAGCTCTCGCGTCTCATCTCGGTGCTTTCGGCGGTGCTGTTCCTCTGCGCCGACCCGGTGTGGACGATTGGCTATGCGTTCACGTCCACGTCGTTCACGGTGCTTCTCTTTACGCTCGGGGCGTTCCTTCTCGCGCGCTTTCTCGGCGCAGGCACGGTCGCGCCTTCATACTGGGCGATGTTTGTGATGGGCCTGCTCTGCGCCGAATCGCCGCTCGGCATTGTCGCGACCTTCGGCTTCTGGCTCATGTTCTACGTGCTGCTGACCAGGGGGGGGCTGTTCCACGTGAAGCTTCTCGAGCCGCTCATGCAGCAGAGTTCGAAGTGGTATCTGACCTTCTTCTGGGCGATGGGCGTGCTCATTGGAGCCGCGGTGAACGTGCTTGGTTTCATGTCGTTTGGCGGCCTTGAGGCCAAGGCGATTTCGGCGGGGTCGATTCCGCTCACCTACGTCTCGGAGCTGTGGCATCTGCTGACCGGCGCGGCGACAGGCGGCGCGTGGATCGTGGGCTTCGGTCTCGCTGTGTTGCCGTTTGTCATGGGCATCGCGCTCCTGCGCCGCGCGACTGACGTGGAGTACTTTTTGAGCTACCACGTGGGCATCGTCTTCTTCGTGATCGGGTGCATAGCCTACTCGCAGCTCGCGTCGCTGCAGCCGCTGTGGTTCTGGATGTTCAGCGACTCCATCGCCGTCCACAGCAAGCCCACGCTGTACCTCTGCGCGCTGATGTCGGCGGCTACGGTTCTTACGACGCTGGCCGTTGTAGTGGTCGACGCGTACTGCCGCGACCACAGGCGTCTCGCCGCCCAGATGAACCCCGACCTCGACGAGAGCGTAAACAAGTCGCGCGTGTACCTTTTTGTCAGAAACTGCGCCTTCGTGCTGGTGGCTCTCTTGCTGGTGGCGGGCGTTCTCCCGGGGCGCATCCAGACAAAGACCATGCAGATGCTCGCGCTGATGCGTGACTACGTGCGGGAGACTGTGGCCGAGGCCGGCGACGCCAAATGGCTCTTCACCGACGGTGCGTTTGACTGCGGCATCGAGCTCGAGTCTGCCGAGAACGGCGGCGCGCTCAAGTGCATTTCGCTCATACCCGGGCCGAATATGCGCACCACGGCATCGCTCAAGGCTCTCATGGAGGACGATGAGGACAAGCTCTCGGCCGAAGTCGGCGGCGGCAACCTGCTCAGCACCTGGCAGCGCGACAAGCCCGAGCGCATAAACGCGAGCGCGGTTCAGCTGCACCTCGAGCTTTGGCGCAACAAGCGCGGCCGCCGCTATCCGCCCACCTCCGGCACGCTCGCGCGCACGATATGGTCTCTCCCTGAAGGCGCTGCGGACGCCGCCCAGAGGCTGGAGCCCGGTATTGCGGTCGCTCACGGTCTCATAGACAGAATGCTCGCGATCTACGAGAACGGCGGGCCATCGAAGATGGCCGGCCGCCACGTGAACGACCTCTTTCTCTTCATGCAGTGGCGCCTTGCGCGCCTGGCGCGGGTCAGAGCCGAGTTGAGCGACTCAAAAGGGGATGTAAGGGCCGCCGAAGATGAGTCCCAGTATGCCGACAAGCTAGACGAGCAGAACGCGTCGCTCAAGCTCATCCGCGAAGGCATGGCCAAGGCCCGCGAGCACACCATGCGCCAGATGACGCCTCGCGAAGGCCTCAAGTTTGCGCTCGTCCGTGCGGACTTCCGCCTGGCAAGAAGCTATGCAGAGCCGATTCTGGACGCCGACCCGGACGATGTAGACGCCAACTTCGGCATGGGTATGAGCTACCTCATGGAGGAGCAGTACAACCGGGCCGACGAGCACCTGAAGAGATGCCTCAAGCGCAACCCCAAGGAGCCCGCGTTCTGGAATAATATCGCGGTCGTCCAGATGAGGCTCGGCCACTACGACAAGGCGAGGGAATACGCGCTCAAGGCGTTGGAGCTGCTGCCGGATTCTGCGGCAATCAAGGGTACGCTCGACGAGATTGAAGCCGCCCGCAAGGAGGCTGCCGAGGAGTCTCCCGAGAACGGCAAATAGACGGATGGAAGAGGAAAATGGACAAAGAATGGCTCAAGACCCAGGCTGACCTGATCAGGAAAGTCGACACGATAGACCCCTCGCTGTACCGCAAGTACGGCGTGAAGCGCGGGCTCAGAAACGAAGACGGCTCCGGCGTGCTGGTGGGTCTTACCACAATAGGCAACGTGCATGGCTACGTGATGAGCGAAGGCGAGAAACAGGCTGTCGAGGGGCAGCTGTACTATCGCGGCATAAGCGTGCGCGACATAGTGGCCGCCGACAAGCGCGAGCATCGCTTCGGCTATGAAGAGACGGCCTACCTGCTTCTCTTTGGCAAGCTGCCGACATCGCGCGAGCTGATCGACTGGAAAAACCGCATCGGCGCGTACAGAAAGCTTTCCGACGGATTCAAAGAGAACGCGATTTTTCGCAATCCGTCGAAGGACATAATGAACGCGATCGCGAGAGCGGTGCTTTTCGCCTATGCGTTTGACGAAGACGGCGACCCCGACAATCTCGCGCTTGAGAAATGCCTAGAGCAGTCAGTGGAGATGATTGGCGCAATGCCTACTATCGCGGCCTACGCCTATCAGGCGAAGGCCCACTACCATCGCGGCGAGTCGCTGATGATACGCAACCCCGACCCTAAGAAGTCCACGGCCGAGAATATACTCCTGCTCACCCGCGAGGACGGCCGCTACAGCCACCTCGAGGCCGAGACGCTCGATTTGGCGCTCATACTGCACGCGGAGCACGGCGGCGGCAACAACTCGTCGTTCGTCACACACGTCGTTACGAGCGCGTTCACCGACATCTACTCGTCGCTTGCGGCGTCGGTGCTGTCGCTCAAGGGTTCGCGCCACGGCGGCGCCAACTTGAGGGTGATGCGCCAGATGAGCGAAATAATGAAGAATGTCAAGGACTGGCGCGACGAGAAAAAGGTCGTCGCCTACCTTGAGAAGATAGCCGACAAGAAGGCGGGTGACAAGACCGGCCTCATATACGGCCTCGGGCACGCGGTCTATACGATATCCGACCCGCGCGCGGAACTCCTGCGCAAGAAGGCGCGCGAGCTCGCGAAGGCCAAGGGCCGCATGGACGAGATGCGCCTGTTCGAGACAATCGAGACGCGCGGGCCTGCGGTCATAAAGTCGCGCCATCCGCGCGCCGAGGACGTGTGCGCGAATGTCGACCTTTATTCGGGTTTCGTTTACGATATGCTCGGCATACCGAAGGACCTGTACACCCCGCTGTTCGCCGTCGCGAGGTGCGTGAGCTGGTGCGCCCACAGGATGGAGGAGCTCGTCAACCAGGGGCCGATCATTCGCCCGGCCTACAAACCTCTCTACCGTCCGCGCGAATACATATCTCTGAAGGACAGGTCATGACCGTGCTCAATTCCAAATCAAGCGCCGTCCTTGCCGCGCTCGCGGCGCTCGCTCTTTCAGGCGGCTGCCGGCGCGAGGATTACCGGGAGTTTGCGATAGACGTGCCCGGCATGACCGCGGCCAACACGAATGCCATAAGAAACGCCATCGCGTTCTATGACGGCGTCGACCCCGATTCCATCAAGTGGGATCTCCCCGGCAAGCGTCTCACCCTGCGTTTCGACTCGCTGAAGGTCGCCCAGACCAACATTCGCATGGCAATCGCCAATCGCGGCATAGAAGTAGTGTTCCCGGAGAAGCGCCCAGGCACCCCAGCCGGCTACATAAACGAACGCGGCGCGGAGGTCGAGAACACGCGCCGCTACCAGGGCGGTAAAAAGAAGTAGAAGCCTCGGGGGCGCCCGGCCTGCGGCGCCGCGTTATTTGAACGTCGTCGGGTCGGAGTCCGGCCCGAACGGCGACAGGTCTCTCAGCCGCTTGATGACCGGCGGCAGTTTTTCCAGCACATAGTCGACATCCCCGTCAGTGTTGTAGCGCGAGAGCGAGAACCTGACCGAGCCGTGCACCGCGATGAACGGCACGCCCATCGCCCTTATGACGTGGCTGGGGTCGAGCGAGCCCGAGGCGCAGGCCGAACCCGTCGATATGCATATGCCGAGGTCGGAGAGGTGGTAGGCTATCGCTTCGCCCTCTATGTACTCAAAGCTGACATTGAGTGTGTTGGAGAGTCTGTGTGCGCGATCGCCGTTGACGCGCACATTCGGGCACTTCTCCAATATGCCGGCTTCGAGTCTGTCGCGCAGCGCCGTTATACGGCGGCTTTCCTCGGCCATGCCGAGGCGCGCGAGCTCGCAGGCCTTGGCGAGCCCGACAATGTACGGCACGTTCTCGGTGCCGGCGCGCCGCCCGGCCTCCTGATGACCGCCCAGCATGAACGGCTTCAGCCGCGCGCCGCGCCTCACATACAGAATGCCGATCCCCTTGGGCGCGTGGAACTTGTGCCCCGACATCGACAGCATGTCCACCGGCACCTTCTTCACGTCCACAGGCAGCTTGCCAGCGACTTGCACGGCGTCTGTGTGAAATGTCGCGCCGTATTCCCTGCATATCCCGGCGATTTCCTCGATCGGGAATACTGTGCCCGTCTCGTTGTTCGCCCACATGATCGACACGAGCGCGTTTTTCGTGCCTTTCAGTTCGGCCTTCAGGCGCTCTAGGTCAATCTGGCCCGCATGGTCGACCGGCAGCTCCACCACCTCGTGGCCTTGGGCCTTGAGCCGCCTGCACGGCTGAAGGACGGCCGGGTGCTCGACAGCCGTCGTCACAACCTTGGTGGCTTTGCCGAAATATTCGGCGACGCCGCGAATTGCGGTGTTGTCGGACTCCGTCGCGCAGGAGGTGAACAGCACCTCCTCCGGCGAGCAGTTTAGAAAGGCCGCCACTTCTTCGCGGGCGCGCGCGACATATCGCGAGACCTGCCCGCCGAACGCGTGCATGGAACTGGGGTTGCCGTACATGTCGCAGAAGAACGGCATCATGACGTCGCGCACCTCGGGCGCGACTTTGGTTGTGGCGTTGTTGTCTAGATATACAGTGTTCATGGTCGCCGCATATTATACCACATCTCGCGTCACGTGTGTTGATTAAGTTGCCGCAGGGGGACTGTATTTCGCCGAATGTTGTTGTTGCAACTGCAATCCCGGGCTGAAGTATGGTATAATATGCGCTTGACAAAACAAGCAACAAGCAAGTAAAGAAGAGTTCACATGGCAGACTGCTCGAAAATAAGAAAGTTCACAAGCCCGGCCGACTACGTCAAGAGGTTCGTAGTGCGCGAAGAGATAGACAAGTACCTGCCGGGCGGCAGGCACTTTGTCGACGAGGCGAAGATAAACGCGCTGATAGCCGGTATCGACGGCAAGCCGGCCGATCCGGCGCGCGTGCGCGAGATAATCGCCAAGAGCGAGTCGACATGCGAGACGCTGCTCCCCGAGGAAACCGCCGTGCTGATGCAGGTCGACGACCCTGCGCTTTTCGAGGAGATGCGCGCGGCGGCCGACCGCATCAAGCGCAAGGTCTACGACAACCGCATTGTCGTCTTCGCGCCGCTGTACATGTCGAACCTCTGCGTGAACGGCTGCAAGTACTGCGGCTTTCGCGAGGGGAACGCCGACCAGAAGCGCCGCGTGCTGAAGATGGACGAGCTTCGCGAGGAGCTGGATGTCCTCGCCGGGCGCATAGGCCACAAGCGTCTTATCGCCGTATACGGCGAGCACCCATCGACCTCCACCGAATACATCGCCGAGACGATCGAAACGTGCTACTCCCACGCTGTGGCCGCGCCGCGTTCGGGCAGAAAGAACGCCATACGCCGCGTCAACGTCAACGCCGCCCCTCTGCCGATCGAAGACCTTCGCGTGTTAAGGTCGGTGGGCATCGGTACTTTTCAGGTGTTCCAGGAGACGTACAACCGCAAGCTGTACGCCCAGATGCACCCGTCCTGGAGCGTCAAGGGCGATTACGACTGGCGCACGACGTGTTTTCACCGCTGCCTCGAAGCGGGTGTCGACGATGTCGGGCTCGGGGTGCTCTACGGCCTCTGCGACTGGCGTTTCGAGCTGCTCGCGACCGTGATGCACGCGCGCGATCTGGAGCGCTGGTTCAATATCGGTCCGCACACTCTCTCGTTCCCGCGCCTTGAGCCGGCGAGCGGCACGCGCGTGCCGGAAGAGAGTCCGTGGCTGATAGACGACGAGACTTTCGCGCGCATCCTTGTGATAGCGCGTCTCTCGGTGCCGTACACCGGCATGATCGTGACCGCGCGCGAGAGCGCCGCCAGCCGCAACCGTGTGCTCGACCACGGCATGACGCAGCTCGACTGCTCGTCGAACATCGCGATCAAGGGCTACAGCGATTTCGCGAACGAGGCGCACCAGGAGAAGAACCGCCAGCAGTTCATGCTGGGCGACAACAGGTCTCTCGACGAG
>JAZQBR010000164.1:0-4702 GCA_045545855.1 Kiritimatiellia bacterium
CCACCAAGACGGCTAAGGAAATTTACAAAAAGGGCGCTGAAAAAACGCCGATTTTCGACTGGCACTGCCATCTTTCTCCTAAGGAGATTTATGAGAATAAAAAGCCGAAGGATATAGCTCAGCTATGGCTCGGCGGCGATCACTACAAGTGGCGCCAGATGCGCACGTGCGGCTTTGCCGAAAGCGACATCACCGGTTCGAAAGACACCGACCCCTACCGCACGTTCGAGGCGTGGGCCAAGACCTTGCCTAGACTCATCGGCAACCCGCTCTACCACTGGACGTATCTCGAGCTCAAGAAGTACTTCGGCGTCACCTCGCAGCTCGACGGCAGGTCGGCGAAGAAAATCTACGAGAAGTGCAATAAGAAGCTGGCTCAGAAGTCAATGTCCGTCCGCGGCATCATAGCGCAATCGAACGTGAAGCTCATCTGCACGACCGACGACCCCGTCGACTCGCTCGAGTGGCACGACAAGATCGCCGCCGACAAGACGTGCAAGGTCAAGGTGCTGCCGGCGTTTCGTCCCGACAAGGCGTTCAATGTCGACAAGAAGCCGTTCGCCGGTTATATCGGGAAGCTTGAGAAGGTCGTAGGCTACAAGATAGCGAAGTTTGCCGACCTGACCAAGGCGCTCGGCGAGCGAATCGAGTTCTTCGCGTCAAAGGGCTGCAAAGTCTCAGACCACGGTCTCGACTACGCCGTGTATGGCGAGGCTTCGGCCAAGGAGCTGGACAAGATACTCGCCGACGGCAAGGCCGGGCGGGCGATCGATGTCGAGACGGGCGACAAGTTCCGCACGGCCGTTCTCAAATACCTCGCGGGCGAATACGCGAAGAGAGACTGGGTCATGCAGCTGCACTACGGCTGCATACGCGACAACTCCGACAAGATGATGGCCGCTCTCGGCCCCGACACTGGCTTTGACGCGGTTGGCGACACGCGCGGCGCGAAGGCGCTCGCGAATCTGCTCAACTCTTTCGAGCAGACCGGCGCCATGCCCAAGGTGATTCTCTATTCGCTGAATCAGAACGACAACGAGATAATGGGTACGCTCGCCGGGTGCTTTCAGACTGACGGCACATACCCCCAGCGCATACAGGTCGGCTCGGCCTGGTGGTTCAACGACCACAAGCTTGGCATGGAGAAGCAGCTGCGCGATCTCGCCAACCTCAGCACGCTCGCCGGTTTCGTCGGAATGCTCACAGACTCGCGTTCTTTCCTTTCGTATGCGCGTCACGAGTACTTCCGGCGGATCCTTTGCAATGTCATCGGCGGCTGGGTCGAGAACGGCGAAGTCATAGCAGACTTCGACACTCTCGGCAAGATTGTCGAAGATATTTCGTTCAACAACGCGAACGCCTACTTTGGCTTCGGCCTGAAGTAAGCCGCCGGCGGCAGCAACACTTCCAATGCATTGAAAGACGATCCGGAGCCCCCGAAGGGGAAGGATCGTCTTTTGATGCGTCGGCCGCAATTTCCCGTTTCATCCCGGCGATAAGTATGGTATAATATTGGAAGTCAACAACAAGGAGGGCACATAAATGTCAGAAGCATCTTACGAGGTCGCAGACTTCGGCGTGACGAAGTATGGCGAGAAGGCGAGAAAGTTCGTGCTGAAAGGCGCGGGCGGAGTTGTTCTCGAGGTCAGCGATTACGGCGGCAAGGTCGTCAGGCTCTTTACGCCCGACCGCGACGGGAAAATGAAAGACGTTGTCGTCGGGTTCGACTCGCCGGCCGGCTGGGACAACGGCGACCCCTACTGGGGCTGCATTATCGGGCGCTACGGCAATCGCATCGCACACGGGCGTTTCACGCTGAACGGCGTCGAGTACAAGCTGCCGGCCCTGAACAACGCGCCCGGCGGCATCGGCTGCAACCTGCACGGCGGCGCGAGAGGCTGGGACGCCTACGTATGGGGGGCCGAGCCGTTCGTGAAGGGCGATGATGTAGGTGTCGTGTTCACCCATACTTCGCCGGACGGCGATGAGGGCTTTCCGGGCAAGGTCGAAGCCAAGGTGACGTACACGCTGACAAAGGACAATGTCTGGCGCGTCGACTACGAGGCGACAACCGACAAGGAGACGCCTGTCAATATGACGCAGCACGTCTATTTCAACTTCAAGGGCGAGTCGGGCGGCACGATTGAAGACCATATCATGACCATCGCGGCCTCGGCCGTAACGCCGACCGACGCCGGCCAGATACCCACGGGCGAGATAGCCAAGGTCGACGGCACGCCGTTCGATTTCCGCGCCGGCATGCGCATCGGCGAGCGCATAAACGAAGGCGACGCGCAGCTTGAGATCGGCAAGGGCTACGACCACAACTGGGTGCTCGACGAAGGGGTGATGGCCGGCGGCAAGGGCGGCCTGGTCAAGGCTGGCGCGCTGTACTGCCCGTTGAACGGCCGCGCGCTCGAGGTCTGGACGACCGAGCCGTGCCTTCAGGTCTACACCGCCAACTGGGCCAGCTACGATCAGACGGCGAAGGGCGGCGAGCATCTGTCGTTTCGCTGCGGCGTGGCGATGGAGACGCAGCACGCGCCCGATTCGCCCAACAAGCCCGCATGGCCCACGACGTTCGTCAAACCGGGCGAGACTTACCGCACGACAACAGAGTTCCGCTTCTCGGCGAAGTGATAAAGCGGCAGACTTAAACCACACGAGCGGCAAAAACATGGCTGACACATCATCGCTGGCGAGGCTTCTGCTGAAGTCCTCGGGGCTTTTCACCGAGGCGCAGCTCGGGCGCATAGAGAGCGCCCGCGCCGAAAACCCCGAGATGGGTCTCGCCGAGGCCGCCGTCAAGTTCGGCGGCCACAAAGAGCCCGAGGTTCTCGCCGCCATAGGCGGCGTGCTCGGGCTTGAGACCGTCGATCTCGACACCCAGCAGCCCAACCCGGACGCGCTGACGAAGCTGCCTGCGAGTGCCGTCTACCAGTACAACGTTCTGCCGATGAAGTTCGACGGCTCGACCATGACGGTCGTGTCGTCCGACCCGTTCGACACGAAGGCGGCCGACGGGCTGCGGCTCATCGCCGGCTGCCCTGTGAAGATTGCGCTCGCTCCGGCCGAGGATGTCGAGAAGGCGGTCAAGAAGTATTATGGTGTCGGCGCCGACGCCATCGAGAAGATGATCGAAGACGGGCGCTACTCCGTCGACGACGACATCGGCGCGATGACCAAAATCGATGTCAACGAGATGGGTGAAGAGGCGTCTATCGTGCGCTTCGTCAACCAGATCATCGCCGAGGCGGACCGGCAGGGCGCGACCGATATCCACATCGAGCCGCAGGAGACCGAGCTGAGAATACGCTACCGCATTGACGGCATGCTTCACAAGGTCGACGTGCCGCCGCAGCTGAACCGCCTCAAATCGGCCATCATCTCGCGTATCAAGGTCATGGCGAACCTCGATATCGCCGAGAAGCGCCTGCCGATGGACGGGCGAATCGGCATACGCATCGCCGGCCAGGATATCGACATACGCGTCTCGACGATGCCGGCGGCCTATGGCGAGTCGATATCGCTTCGTCTTCTCGCCAAGAGCGGCAACTTCGTCAAGATGTCGGACCTCGGCTTCAACGACCGCGACTTCGCCGTGGTCGACAAGATCATCCACCGGCCGAACGGCATATTCCTGGTTACAGGCCCGACGGGTTCCGGCAAGTCGACGTCGCTCTATTCGTTCCTGCACGAGGTGAACAAGATAGATGTCAGAATCATGACGGCCGAGGATCCCATAGAATACCACATGGCCGGCATAAACCAGGTGCAGATGCAGGCCGACATAGGCATGACGTTCGCCCGCGCGCTAAGGGCGTTTCTGCGACAGGACCCCGACATCATAATGGTCGGCGAAATACGCGACCGCGAAACGGCCGAGATCGCGATCAACGCGTCGCTCACGGGCCACATGGTCTTCTCGACCCTGCATACCAATGACGCGGCGGGCGCGTTCCCGCGGCTTATCGACATGGGGGTGGAGCCGTTTCTCATAGCCTCTGCCGTAGCCGGGGTGATGGGCCAGCGCCTCTGCCGCCGCCTTTGCCCGGCTTGCCGCCGGGAGGTTCCGCTCGACCGCAAGTACTACACGCTCGACTATCCGCCCGAGCGCGAGACGGTTTTCGAGCCTGCAGGGTGCGACGCGTGTTCGCGCACAGGCTACAAGGGCCGCCGCGCGCTTTTCGAGGTTCTGGAGGTCGACGAGGATATCGAGGGCGCGATCGTGCGCCGCGAGAACGCGACGCAGATCAGAAACCTGTCTCTTTCGAAGGGCATGAAAACGCTGCGCGAGGACGGCTGGGCGAAGGCTTTTCGCGGTGTCACGAGCGTGAAGGAAATCATGCGCGTAACAGAGGAGCAGTAACTCGCCCATGGCAGACGTCACCAGCGCGCTCAAGCAGGGCCAGGCGCAGGTCCAGGTACAGAAGATCGCGCCGCAGATGCGCCAGAGCCTCGAGATGCTCGCGAAGAGCCTGCCGGAGCTGCGCGCAGAGCTCTACCGCGAGATGGCCACAAACCCGGTGATCGACGACATAGAGCCGACGCTGGAGCGCGAGACGGTCTCCCACAAAGAGCGCGAGACCGCCGACGAGGAGCGCTCGTTCGACAGCGACTACACCGAAGACGAAGTCGGAGGGCCAAGCGGTCTTAGGAAGACAAAGGGCTATGACAACCCCTTGGCTCACAGAACGACATG
>JAZQBR010000165.1:0-2611 GCA_045545855.1 Kiritimatiellia bacterium
CGCGGCCGGTGCGGCCGATGCGGTGCACGTAGTCTTCGGCCTCGTACGGGAAGTCGAAGTTGATCACGTACTCAAGCCCCTTCACGTCGATGCCGCGACCCGCGACGTCCGTCGCGACCACGACCTTCACCTCGCCGTCGCGAAAAGCGTCAAGCACCTTCAGGCGCTTGTTCTGGTTCACGTCGCCGGAGAGCATCTCGACCGAAACGCCGCGAATCTTCAAAGACTCGTATACGTCTTCGGTCGTCGACTTGCGGTTGCAGAAGACTATGGTGCGCGCGTCGGGATGAAGCGCGATATGGTTGAAGAGAACAGTGAACTTATCCTTGCTGCGGACGATATACACGACCTGGCGGACGGTGTCTGTGGCGTTCGTTTCGCTCTCGACCTCGGCCTTGAAGGGCTCGTCCATCCAGTTCATCGCCAGCCTCATCACCGTGTCGTTCAGCGTCGCCGAATAGAGCATCGTCGCGCGCTTCTGCTTCGGTGGCAGATAGCTCATGATCCGCCTGACGTCGGGTATGAAGCCCATGTCAAGCATGCGGTCGGCCTCGTCTATGACGAGAGTGTCGACCTTCGAAAGGTCGATGACCCGCGACTTGACAAAGTCGAGAAGACGCCCCGGCGTCGCGACCAGAAGGTCTACCGGAGCGTCCATCACCTCGCGCTTCTGGCGGTCGTAGTCCATACCGCCGTAGATGGCGAGGGACCTGAGGCCGCAGTACTTGCCGATGGCGTCGGCGTCCTTGCAGATCTGGATCACGAGCTCGCGCGTCGGCGCGATGACAAGGGCGCGCGGCGTGCCGCCGTTCTTGGCCCTGTTCTCGGGCGTGCGCAGGTAGCGCGTCAGTATGGCGACGAGAAACGCGGCCGTCTTGCCGGAGCCCGTCTGCGCCTTGCCGGCGATGTTCTTGCCGGCGAGCGCCTGCTCTAGGCTGAGGGCCTGTATCTCGGTGCAGTATTTGAAGCCGAGATCGGCGATACCGTGCATCACCTCAGACGGCAGGTCGAAGTCGTGAAAGCGCTTCTTGCCCTCGGCCGGCTCGACGACGAACGAGTCGAGCGACCAGGCCTCGTGCGCGGCCCTGCGCGCGGCGAGCTCTTCGGCAGAAATCTCGCCGCCCGGCCTCATCTGGTCGGCGGCTGTATTCACCGGCGCGGGCGCGCCGCGCCTCGAACGCTCCGGGCGGCCGCCACGCGCGCCGCGGCGCTCGCCGCGCTGCTGCTGGCCGCGCGAGCCTTGCTGGCCCTGACGCTGCCTCTCGCCGCGCGGCTGCTGCTGCGACTTGCGCTGACCGCCCTTCTCGGAGTCTTTCGACTTCTGCCTGGGCTGCTGCTGACCGCCCTTGCCGGGCTCGCGGTGCCTGCCCTTGCCGCCCTTCTGCGGACGGCCCTGGGCCGGCTTGGACTTCTGCCCCCCGACAAGAGCGGTGACGATCTTCTTGAGAAAACCGAAAGCCATGTCGCGAATTAACGCTTCGAGAACTGGAAGCGCTTGCGGGCGCCGGGCTGACCGGGTTTCTTACGCTCCTTCATGCGGCTGTCGCGTGTCATGCAGCCGGCCTTCTTGAGCGCGGCGCGCGTAGTCTCGTCAGCCGCGACAATGGCGCGGGCGAGACCGTGGCGAATCGCGCCGGCCTGGCCCGAGATGCCGCCGCCCTTGGCGTAAACGACGACATCGACCTTGGCCATGTCGTAGCCGCTGATCGCGACGGGCTGCTTGAGATAGTCGCGCAGCGCCTCGGAGGGGATATACTCCTCGAGCGCAACCCTGTTGACGAGCCACTTGCCGTCGCCCTCGACGAGGTTGACGCGGGCTGTCGCCGTTTTGCGACGGCCGGTTCCGGCCGAAATTGCCTTCTTGGTAGCCATTTTGCTAAATCCTCCTTAGAGCTTGATCTCGACCGGCTTCTGCGCGGCGTGTGTGTGTTCGGCCCCGGCGAAGACTTTCAGGCGGGTCATCATCTTGCGGGCGATGTTGTTCTTGGGCAGCATGCCCCAGACCGCCTCCTTGACCATGCGGTCGGGATGCGTCGCGCGCATCGTCGCGGCTGTGAATCTCTTGAGACCGTCCCTGTACCCGCTGTAGCGCTGGTATTCCTTCTGCTCCTCTTTCTTGCCCGTGAGCTTCACGGCCGCGGCGTTTGTGACGACCACGAAAGCGCCCGCGTCGACCGACGGATCAAACGTCGGCAGATCCTTGGCGCGGAGTTTGTTGGCGACGACGACAGCGAGGCGCCCAAGCGGCTGATCCTTCGCGTCAATCAAGAACCACGGGCGGCTCTCGCCCGGATTCGGAGCACGATAGCTCTTCTGCATCTTTTCTTTTTTCCTTCTTCATGCGGATTTGTGCCCTTTGTCCGGGGTTTTGTCCGCGGTTCAAGCCGGGGCACCTGCCCCGGCCAGGGAAGCCGGTTTATTGCCCCGACTTCGCGTTTGGCCGTATATTTTACCAAATTTTGCCCCCGCCCGTCAAGGGGGTGCGGCCGAGGAGGTTCCCCAATTTTTTCTTCGCTAGCGAGGCATTGCGACGGTCTGCGCGTTTTTGAGCTGGTAGTAGGGGGAAGAGCGTTGCCTTTCAAGTTCGATCTTCGGTATAATACGAAGTGCT
>JAZQBR010000166.1:0-2000 GCA_045545855.1 Kiritimatiellia bacterium
TTCTTGACCGATGGCAGTGCGGCGTGTCCCCACGCCGCCGCCGCTCCATTCCCCGTTTCCCGTTCCCCCATCCCTAAAATCATTTTCGACACGGACATGTACACCGACTTTGACGATGCCGGTGCGCTTGCCTGTCTGCACGTGCTTGCCGATGCCGGCGAATGCGAGATACTTGCCACCATCGCCAACACGCCGGGTTGCATGAGTGTCGCGATGTGCGAAATCATCAATTCGTACTATGGCCGTCCCGGCATTCCCGTCGGTTGCGCCAGAAGCGGCGGCAAGAGCGGGTGTTCCGAATGGCACGTCAAGCGCTACGGCGCAACAGTCGAGAAGTACGCGAAATGGGTGAAACACCGCAATTCCAGCGATGCGCCGGACGCGGTGGAGACATATCGTCGCGTTCTCGCCGCACAGCCGGACGGCAGTGTCGTCATCTGTTCCGTGGGATTTCTCAACAACCTTCGGCATTTGATCGAATCGCCGCCGGATGCTCACTCGCCCTTGGACGGCAGGGCGCTTGTCGCAAAGAAGGTAAGGCTTTGGGTTGCGATGGCCTGTAAATATCCAGACGGCAAGGAATACAATTCTGCAACCGATGCGGAGGCATCGCGTATCGTGATCGGCAATTGGCCGACGCCGGTAATTTTTACAGATTGGAACTACGGAATAGACTGTTTTGCCGGACGCGCCCTTGCAGAGGCAAACCAGAAGGACAACCCTGTCGCCGACGTGTTCGCCGGAAATATTCCAAGCCGCGACGAGATACGTTTGGACTCTGCAAGACAGATGCGCAACTGCTACGGCATGGGCGGGCGCAGCGCATGGGACGAGACGGCGGTGCTTATCGCGGTACGCGGCACGGAACCGTACTTCAACATCAATCGTGGCACATACCGCATGGTCGGCAAGGACGGCGCAAACGAATGGGCTCCGGACGAAGAGAATGGTCCGCATCTGCGCGTCACCGAACGCATGCCCAAGGCCGAAGTCGCCCGCATCATAGACGAACTGATGATGCGGAAGCCTGGATTGAGATTTCTGAAAGGATCGGAAAAATGAAAGAAAGGATCGGAAAAATGAAAGCTATTCAAATCAAGACATCTGCATGCCTAATAGGTTGCATGATGACCGGACTGGTTCTGGCAAATGGTTATGTGACATGGGAAGCTCCAAACGGAAATAATTATGGGTTTTCGTCCGGCACCTACTGGTCTGACGGGGAAAATCCCGAAACGACCGGCTCGGGCAAGGCGTATCTTGTCGCCAAAGGCGGCAACTACATGCGTACGCCGAATGCAACAGCATCCGGTTCATATACTTTCGGTGGCGATTCGCTTACGGTCGGAATTGTCGGCGGCGATTCTGGGTCTTTATTACATAAGACAATGGGTGCCGGAAACCCGACGGTGACATATAAAAGCCTCGTTCTCAATAATGGCAGATACGATTCCGGTACGGGTGACTATATTGGCAACATCTACGGCCCCGTGACTGTCAACGCCACCGCCGAAGCTCCGTTTATCTTTGTTCAAGGTCGTAACACCGACTATCGCGCCATATATTTGCGGGGCAACATAAGCGGTTCGGGGCATCTTGCGGTACAGGGAGGTAGTGCGTTGAACAGTGCTACCTGGACTTACAGAACGGAACTTGGCCTCTTCGGCGTCAACTCTGCTTTCACCGGCACGGTAATGGCGTCAGGTACGAACTTCTGCATTGTCGTAGGAAGCAATACAGCACTTGGCAACGAACCGGCGTCGTTGCTTGCGGATGCCGTCAAACTCTACAATGGCGCGACGCTCGTATTCAATCCTTCAGTGTCCGCTCCGCAGACTGCCAATCGCGGCATCACTATCGGCAATCAGTGGGGTGGTGCAATCTCGAACAGTGCGGCATTGACGCTGAATATGCCTGTCACCGGCAGCGGGCCGCTTTTCAAGCGTGGCGCGGGCGCGCTTACGCTTGTCGGCGCATACACTAAGTCGGATCGTAGCCAT
>JAZQBR010000167.1:0-4118 GCA_045545855.1 Kiritimatiellia bacterium
TTTAGCGCGCCTGGTCAGTTAGGTTGCTGTGAGTGTCAGTTAATCTGCTGTGAGGTCTAGCTAATATTGCGCGCTGCTCTAGAGGGGGTCGTGTTTACCCCTCGCGGGGTCTCTCCCCATAGATTCGAGGCGAGAGACTCCGCGTTTTTGAAGCCCGCTCCATTTGGCAGTTTAGCCAACTGTTTAAGACGGTCCTCGTTCGCCTTCCAGTAGCGGGCGGCCAGTTTCTTTATTGTATGGGTTCCGCGCTTGCTGTTGCGCGATATCGGGTACTCCGCGTGCGACATGTCTATCGCCCCTTTGAGCGCGGTTCGCCGCGCCTCTGGATAGTCGTCCAACCCGGCGTAACGGCTTGTCGAATCGCCTGCCGCCTCGTTCATGCCGGCGGCAAGCCCGGCAACTTTGCAGACAATTTTCGTTGCGCGCTTCTGTACATCGCGGGGTCTCTCCCCATGGATTTGAAACGCGCGATAGGCAATGCGGTCGATCTGGCGACAGCATCGGTTAGGAAGATTTGCCCGGCTACGTCTCATGTCTAATATCACATCCCTATCTCTTGTTAGTGTGGCATTTTACTGTGGTAACCATGTCTGACCCTGTAGCCCCACAAAACCTCACATCTCATCCTTGTAAACTCGCATTATGCAGTGACCCTCACCTTTTATGTTCACCCACGACCATTCGTCGTTGGGGTATTGGTAATCCTGGTCAGAGAACCGAACGGCTACGATACTCTTCATAAAATAGCTGACATCATTCGTTCCTTCAAACCTGGAGATTATGTTCATCCTGGACTTGTCTTCCTTGACTTCCACATCCGAGGGGAACCCCTTGTATGAATACGAAAAGCCAACAGAACCATCCCCTCCTGCAAACAACGCACTTGACTTGAAAACCCAATCTGCTGGGGGAGGGTCTTGGACTGTTATAAACTCGACATCGGCAACAAGCCTAAACGGCTTTTCGATTTCTGGGGAAGACAGTATAGTATAGGCCAACGCCCCATTGAAAAGATGAGGATAGAGAGTCAGCCTTCGTCCTGGGAAGCCCGAAAACTCGCCTGTAACCGTCACTTGGCCATTTGACAAGACTATTTCATTGAATTTAACTTCTAAAACCGGAGCGCCTTCTTTTTCTATCACCAAATTGTTTATCAAGACACCTCCCACAACCGGCGGCAACCCGTCTGTCAAAGGATTCTTCCCTTTCGTCTGGCATCCTGCCAGAACCATGGCAACAAGTGCTAAATAAATATAGCCTTTACTCATAACACCAGTTCCTTTCCCGGTGCCAACAGGGTCTGACTTAATTGCCACAGTAGATTGCCACAGTAAGTATTCCTTGTCGTAGCGGCGCGACCCTTTCGATCCATCCATTGCTTACCATCAAACGCGCGATAGGCAATGCAGTCGATCTGGCGACGGCATCGGTTAGGAAGATTTGCTTGGCAACGTCTCATGTCTAATATCACATCCCTATCTCTTGTTAGTGTGGCATTTTACTGTGGTAACCATGTCTGACCCTGTAGCCCCCGGACGAAAGGAACGAGTTGAAGACCACAAAGGGCCAAAGCCTGGAACGATTGATCAACAAGGCAAGAAGAACGCTTGAATTCCGAAATTGGTATCTGCACATCTAGTTCCATCGCCTGTGGGAGCCCATAGCTCACATACAAGACAGAGGACGCGTCATCCTTTGGCAATCGGAAGATCGCAACACCTTTTCCAAAATTTAAAAAGTTCGTCCAATATGTCACAGACGATGCTAAGTCATCACCTGACCTTAAGATGCGGGGTTCTATAACCTCCAAATCCATCCCCTTAAAGATGCTGTCTTCTATAAATTCAACATTGTTCCACATAGTCGGGAATTTAACTATGTAAAAGCAACTTCCCAATAAACAGATTCGGTGCATTCCTACACCGCAACACTGAAAATCTTTCCCTGCAAGATGAATCTCGCTATAGATTGTCAAACCTTCACAATCACACATTGCGATAGCGTACTCGCTACTTGTAGAAGCAGCAAGCATGCCCAGCACGAACAACACTTTTATAAGCGGAGTTTGATTACTCATACGCTTCCTTCTGATTTTTTACTTGCCAAAATAGCAAAACCCCCCGAGTGCCAACAGGGTCAGCACCTGTACGCAATATACCCGCCTCAAAATCTTCTTGCGCCGCCATATTCAATCTCCGTCAGAAATTCCTCGCGTATATGACTCCTCTTCGAAAGAACGGGAAGGTTCTACTGCCATAAGGGAGCATCCATCCTTCCGAATACTGAGTAGAAAAACCTAGATCGCGTAAAAGTTTTGTCAGATAGCGCCCATCATCCTGCCTATGGTATGCGCAGCAACTCATTTTCACCTTGTTAGATGTCAAGAAGGCTTGAGCCGCTCCAAGAACATCACGCTCTGCACCCTCAATATCCAATTTCATGAAATAGACGTCTCCAGAAGCTCCTCGTAAAGCATCTTCCAGCCTAATGGTCGTTTCATTTGTTGCGTCTCCAGCAAACTTCTGAATCAGCGTTACCTTCTCCCAGCAGTCTCCAAACGTAGCGCGCAGTGGCTCGCCCCATTTTGCGTCTGCCTCAAAAAGGTAGATGCGCTTTGCGATTGATGCATACGTGCGCGAAAAGAATCCTTCTGAACATCCTATGTCAACTATCACGTCTCCTTTTCCCGGGAGATGCCAGTCCGTGACATAGCAATGCGGAGACTTTGTTCGCCGCCCGAGTCCTGTCAACCCTTCATCCTCCAGATATCCGCGGAAGAAAGTCTCAACGTCTTTCAAGTCGCAGTCCCTTGGGAAAAATACTTTCATACCCTCGTGCTCCGCACAGGGCAATCCGTTGTCCGCAACCGCTACTTCAACTTTGCACGGCTCTCCTTGAAACGGATAAGGAAACATTGTGACAGGCTTGTACGCAGCAGGGACAAGCGCCTTAAGAAACTTCATAACGGTTTCATTCATATTCTACCACCTGTCAATCTGTGCACGACATACTTTATCCACTCAGGAGCAAGCGAACGGACACCACCTTTGTCATGTTTTGCCCAAATAGGATACTGGATCATGTTTCGCCAATTCCCCCTACCGCTCATCGGATAATATTCGCACGCCGAAAGTGAAAACAAACCGAATTTCTTCCCCAATATGGAAAGCACAGACTGGTCGTGCCTGTTCTCGACAAACCCCGGCAGGTTCGGCGACTTTGACGGCCTTTGCCATATTCCCGCCGTTCAGATGTCGCCTTGCGGATTGAATCGAGAAGCCCGGGGATGATCTCCGCACCCATCTTCGCGGCGGCGAAGGTGAGACGGCCTGCGTCCTTGAGCGACGCGCCGCGGACGCTTGTGCGCCCTTCGGGTTCGGCTTTCGCCGAATCTTCCCTGCGAAACGCATGTGCGTTTCTTCGGCGCATTTTCCAGAAGATTTCCTTCTGACCGACGATGATGAAGCGGTCGTTGTTTAATGTTGCCAATGTGGAAGTGTTGCCAATTCCAATGTTGCCAGTTTCCAATTGCTCCATCATGCCGCCTCCTCAATTGGAAATTGAAATTGGCCACTGGCAACATTTACACACTGGCAACATTCCCCATTCGCCACGCCGTGATAGGCGTCGATCACGATCAGCTCCTTCTTCGCCCGGCGGATGAACTTGATCAACAGCGACTTCGCGTCCCAGAACTGGTTCTGGTAGAAGATGCTCTGCAACGGCGGCTCTTTGGTCTCGTTTTCAAGACGGACATCCAGCCGGACGGTCTCGTTCGGTTGATAGACGATAATCTGGTTCTCGTTCGCGCTCATACAAACCATCATACATTGATGACATTATACCATTTTCAGCCGCCGTTTGGCTAGGGGTTTCGTCCGGATTTTTCGCGGTGGGGACGCGGTGGGAGACGCGGTACCCACCCCCTTTGGAGCCGCGGCTTCCAGCCTCTTTGCCTCCCCCTTCTCAACGCGGCAAGATGCCGCGTCTCCATTTTGCCGTTGCCATTCTCAAATACACGGGCCGCACCCCTGCTAGGGCATCCGCTTCGCGGACGGCCTTCGGCCGGGGGATACCGGTGGTCGGCCCCTACCGGCCGGGGTAAGTCGGAGGCCAAG
>JAZQBR010000168.1:0-2126 GCA_045545855.1 Kiritimatiellia bacterium
GTGAGGTTCTTCACTCCCGCCCGCACAAGCAGCATGGCTGCGTTGGAGCCGAGCCCTCCTGCGCCTGCTATGCCTACGCGCGCAGACTCAAGGACCCTGCGTTCGCGTTCGATAAGATACGTGTTGGCCGGCATGTCAGCCCCCGGCGACAATGTGGAATGCATTGACGACGTCGTTTTCCGCAAGCGCCGTAGAAAGGGCGTCGTCCCCTGTGAGAATCTCGCCGTTGAGTTCCACGACCGATTCCGTTATGGCGACGCCGCGTGCTTGAAGGAACTCTGCGACGGTCGAAGGCGCCGCCTCCGTCTCTGTGCCTTGATATGTAAGTTTCATTCTGTACTCCTTTTATGAAATCATTCTTCGATTGTGCCGCCGCAGATGATGAATCCCTGCGTCGAATAGAGGACTGCCGACTGCCCCGGGGCGACGCCGAAAACCCCGTCCGAAAGACCTACCGCTATCTTCATCTGCCTCCTCCGCGGCTGCACCCGACCGAGTAGCCCGCCCGCAAGGCGAGTTCGCGGTCGTCGTTGAAATCCGCGCCCGGCGTTGTGAGCAGAGGCCCGGCGATTCCGGCGGACATCCCTACGTAAATGCATTTCGCCGCCGTCTCGTCGCTCATGTCGCGCCGGCCGCCGGCGAAACGAAGGGGGGTAGAAGGATTCACCAGACGCAGAAGCGCCACCGAAGCATATTTCAAGGCCGAGGCGTCTGGCCGCGCGCAGGGTCGCCAGCTTGCAGTCTTCGGTGCAGCTTCCCGACCGTGCGTTGATTATGGAGCAGAAGTCGAAGCGTTTCGAAACGCACCGCTCCGTCACTTCGTGTGCGCGTTCGCGCAGTTCAGACCGGCGCGAAGGCTTCAGCAGAGCCAAAGCCTCCGCGCGGTCGACGACAGGCTTGATGTAATGTGTCATTCGAAGAGCCACGTCGAGAGATAGCGCTCGCCTGTGTCGGGCAGAAGCGCGACGATTGTCCTGCCTGCGAACTCGGGGCGCCAGGAGAGCTCCAGCGCGGCCCAGAGCGCCGCGCCGGACGATATGCCGACGAGCAGTCCTTCCTTGGCGGCGGCGGCGCGGGCCGTCGCGCCGGCGTCATCCGCCGACGCTTTGACGACTTCCGTAAGAAGCGACGTGTCGAGGACTTTCGGAATGAACCCCGCGCCGATGCCCTGTATCTTGTGCGGGCCGGGCTGTCCGCCGGAGAGCACAGGCGATGTATCGGGCTCGACGGCGAACAGTTTCACGGCGGGGTTCTTCTCCTTGAGATAGCGCCCCGTGCCTGTGATCGTGCCGCCTGTGCCGACGCCCGCGACGAACGCCGCAACCTCGCCGTTCGTTCCCTCCCAGACCTCCGGGCCTGTCGTGCGGTAGTGGAAGTCGGGGTTGGCCGGGTTCTCGAACTGCTGCAGAATCACCGCGCCGGGCGTTGCGTCGCGCAGTTCGTTCGCCTTGGCGATCGCGCCTTTCATCCCTGCCGCGCCGGGCGTGAGGACGATTTCCGCTCCATACGCGGCGGCGAGTTTGCGCCGTTCGATGCTCATCGTCTCGGGCATGGTAAGGATGAGGTGGTAGCCTTTTACCGCGCTCACGAGGGCGAGACCTACGCCGGTGTTGCCGCTCGTCGGCTCGATTATCGTCGCGCCGGGCTTGAGGACGCCGCTCTTTTCGGCGGCTTCGACCATCGCGAGGGCGATGCGGTCCTTGACGCTGCCGCCGGGATTGAAGTACTCGAGCTTGACGATGATCCGGGCGACCTGCCCCTCCTTCGGAGGGAGCTCCAGCAGCGGCGTACGGCCGATCAGCTGTGTTAAGTTCTTGTTTACCATAACATTAAAGATAAAAGAAAAAACAAAAAACCCGCCAAAACAGATTGGCAGGCATACGTGTTTGGACAAGGAAGACCGATCTGACTTATCTGCACGCTTTACCGCACCAATCCCCGGGGACCGGCACAACAACAGCTGTATGCGCAGAAAAATCTCATGGCTTTTGTCTTTGGCAAAACTATGCAGAATCCGGCGGAAATCCAAGCTTTTTCTTCATTTTTTTGCCCGGTTCAAAAAGTTGTGGAAAAAATTGGAAAAAGGTGGAAGAAAATGGAAAATAATTGCTACTTTTGCGCAAATT
>JAZQBR010000169.1:0-2778 GCA_045545855.1 Kiritimatiellia bacterium
TCCTGTTTGGTGGTTAGCACTTCGTATTATACCGAAGATCGAACTTGAAAGGCAACGCTCTTTCCCTAAAATCGGCTTGAAAACGCGCAGGCCGTCGCAATGCCTCGCTAGCGAAGAAAAAATTGGGGAACCTCCAAAAAAAATACCCCCTTGCGCTACGCAAAAGAATATGGTACAATGTATGCGTCTTAAGTGAAAAAGAGACAACGAACGAAATGAACTTCTTCAAGAACAACAACTGGTGGTGGTGCCTGGCTCATGGAGCGAGGTAGCCTAGGCTGTTGTCGTCAATAATCTTGACAAAGGCGTGAAAGGGGCCCCGCTTCGATGAAGCGAGGTCTTTTTTCATATCAAAGCGAAAGCCGAGACCAACCCCGAAAACAAAAACCAACAATCAACAAGGAACGAACAAGATGCTGAAAAGACTGAGTGAGACGGAATTTCTGAAGCGCACCGCTGACGGCGCGCGAACGCCTGTCTTTCGCGAATTTCTCGCCGACAGGGAGACGCCGGTGTCGGTGCTGACGCGAGTGGCCGACGACGAGTCGGTGTTTCTTCTTGAAAGCGTCGCGGGCGGCGAGACGCGCGGGCGCTACTCCTACCTGGGCATCGACCCGTACGCGACATACGTCGAGGACGCCGGAGAGTCGCCTCTCCCCGAGCTGAGGCGGCTTGTCGAAGGGCGGCGCTTCGTGCCGGCGCCCGAGCTGCCGTCGCTTCAGGGCGGAGCGATAGGCTTTCTCGCGTACGACGCGGTGCGTTCGCTCGTGCCGCGCGTAGGGCTTGAGCGCGAGAGCGGCACGCCTACGGCCGCGTTTCTGCTGACCGACACGGTGGCGGTTTTCGACGGCGTGCGCCAGACGGTGATAATCTCCAAGGTGGCCGGCGCGGACGACGCAGGCGGGGCCCGCGAGTCGTATGCGGCGGCCATGGCCGACATAGAGGCCATATACGCGCGGCTTCTTTCGGCCGAATCGATTGCCGCCTGCGTCGAGCGCCGAGCGTCAGGCCGGGCGGTGCATGTCGGCGAGTTCACGCCCGAGATGACCGAAGACGAGTTCAAGGCGATGGTCGAGAAATGCAAGGCGGCGATTCGCGCAGGCGAGGTGATACAGATCGTCCCCTCGCAGAAATTCACCGCCGAGACCGATATCGACGCGCTTTCGCTCTACAGGGCTCTGAGAATGGTCAATCCCTCGCCTTACAACTTCTTTCTCAAGCTCGGCGGCCGGGCGCTGATCGGCTCGTCGCCCGAGGAACTCGTCAAGCTCGCCGGGCGCACTGCGACGACCTGCCCGATAGCGGGGACGCGTCCGCGCGGCGCGACGCACGATGAAGACCTGACGCTCGAGCGCGAGCTTCTGGCCGACCCTAAGGAGCGCGCCGAGCACGTGATGCTCGTCGACCTCGCGCGCAACGACCTCGGCAGAGTCGCCGAGACCGGGTCGGTGAACGTAGCGAAATACGCCAAGGTGGAGCGCTTCTCGCACGTCATGCACATAGTCTCGACCGTGACCGCAACGCTCGGGGCGGGCCGCGACGCGTTCGACCTTCTCGAGGCGGCATTCCCGGCAGGCACGCTCACCGGCGCGCCGAAGGTGCGGGCGATGGAGCTTGTCGCCGGGCTTGAAAAGTCGCCGCGCGGCATCTATGGCGGGGCCGCCGGCTATTTCAGCTACACCGGCGACATGGATTTCGCCATTGTCATACGCACAATGACACTCTCGGGCGGACGGCTCGTCATGCGCGCTGGCGCGGGCATCGTGGCGGACTCCGACCCGGCGAAGGAGTACCGCGAGACCATCAACAAATCAAAGGCCGTTTTCGCGGCCGTCAATTTCGCAAAGGAGCTGGCATGATACTCATCATCGACAACTACGATTCGTTCACGTACAACATCGTGCAGGAGCTGGGTTCGCTCGGCGCGGATGTGAAAGTCGTGAAAAACGACGAGGTAGACGTCGCCGCGATTGCCGCCATGGCGCCCGAGGCCATAATCTTCTCGCCCGGCCCCGGCAATCCCGATTCGGCCGGCGTCACTCTCAAGGCCGTCAAGGCTTTCGCCGGCAAACTGCCGCTTTTCGGCATCTGCCTCGGCCACCAGGCGATAGCACAGGCGTTCGGCGCGCGCATTGTGCCGGCAAAGACGCTGATGCACGGCAAGACGAGCCGCCTGCGCCACGACGGGCGCGGACTCTTCGCCGGCCTTGACCAGGGTTTCGAGGCTATGCGCTACCATTCACTCGCCGTGGAGCGCGCGACGCTGCCCGACTCGCTGGAGATTACCGCCGAGAGCGAGGACGGCGAAATCATGGGCCTCAGGCACAAGACGCTGGCGATAGAGAGCGTGCAGTACCACCCCGAATCGGTGGGCACATCCCTCGGCCGGCGCCAGCTCGCCAATCTGGTGGAGATGGCTACAGGCCGCCGCCTGAGAAAGTCGGCGACGCCTTCGGTGCGGCGCGCGATACTCACGCGCGCGCTTGAAGGGGGCACGCCCGGCGAAGCCGAGACGGAAGGCTTTTTCTCGGCTGTAATGTCCGGCGAAGTGGGCGAGGTGGAGCTCGCGGCGTTTCTCACCGCGCTCGCAAAAAATCCGGTTACGGCAGAAGAGCTGACCGGCGCCGCGCGCGCGATGAAAGACGCGGGCGTCAAGGTGGATATAGGCGACATCGACGCCGTTGACATAGTAGGCACCGGCGGCGACGGGGCGGGCACGTTCAATGTCTCTACGACCGCGGCGTTCATCGCCGCAGGCAACCGCAGCTATTACGGCAT
>JAZQBR010000170.1:0-7466 GCA_045545855.1 Kiritimatiellia bacterium
CGCACAATTCTTGGTGCCAACAGGGTCAGACTTGATTGCCACAGTAGATTGCCACAGTAAGTATTCCCTGTCGTAGCGGCGCGACCCTTTCGATTCGCCGCTTGCCCTCCTTCAAACGCGCGGTGGGCGACGCGGCTGATCAGGTGATAGCACCGATTTGGAAGATTTATCCTGAAACGTCTCATGCCGAACAGTATATCATAAACTCCCGCTAGTGTGGTAATTTACTGTGGTAACCATGTCTGACCCTGTACATGCACTGGCACTCATAGACACACTACGGCGCACTTTCCGCAGAACCGCGCCGTGACACATAAAACTGGCGATCTCTGTACTCTCGCCGCGTTATACGTGTCTCTTCGCCGTCACTGCAATGCGTTTCAGAACTCCCCGCGTAACTCGCAATAACAAAATCGAACGCATCAGATTTTCCCTCCACAATCAGACCTGTCGCGGTTTCATCAGTGTCATCCCAGCAGAATGTGGCCCCATAGACTCTTTCCATTTCAGCTGCAATCTCCATCGCCCATTTCTTCTCGGACGAAAGGTCAAACATAGCCCCTTCATCCTCTTGTTCGAACTCCAGACTGTCAACCAGCCCATCGTACGCCTCGTCACCGATTCGCTCAACCTCACGGCCAACGATTTTAACGACCGTGAATCCATGGAACGGCCGCCCAAGTCCAATGACGCTTTCATATCGTGTGTCCAACACGCAATTCGACATGCCGAAAACTTCGCAGAAAGAAGACACTTTGTCGCCATAGACAATTGAACTATCCATGTCAAACCCCATGAAGGACAACCCCTTCGCCTTGTCGCCACCTGTAGCAAAGACAATGTTTGTCGGGCCAAAGCAGACAACTTCATTGCACCTGTCTCCGTCGCAAAAGCCCTCAATCAAATCTCCATAGAGTAGTGACCAAATGCGCGGGCAATGCCGAAGCACGGCATCGCGATCCGCGGACCTTATGCCTGTACGCCGAAGCTCGACAATGCGGACGTTCGGAAAAACGCCGAAGTCGTCAAACGACGCAATTGGACAAAAGTCGATGCTTATCTTCTTCAACGGGCACTTCTCAAGCCCCTTTACCTCATGCACAAGACACGATTTGAGTTTCAGTTCCTTGAGCGGAAGTCCGTTGAGAACCGACAAGTCAAGCGGACGAAACTCGCAAAAGGCGATCTCAAGGTTTTCAAGCGACCTGCACTCGCGGAGCGCTCCAAGATCGCCCAATTCGTACCCGCCATTAAGGACAAGGCGTTTCAGCTTCTTCATGGCGCGAATGTCACCCTCGTCGATATATTGACTCCTTCGAAATATGGTGTCCATCTCCAGCTCTTCGAGATTGACTAGATTCGTAAAGCATCCGCAGTAATTGCCTTCCGGAGAAGCCGACATGTCAAGCGAAACGAGACTGGACGGAAGTTTTTCTATTGCCCGAAAGTCTTTCCACGCCGTGAAAGATTTCAGCGATTTCAGCAAGCCGAGACTATCCTCGTCGGCGAGCGAGACGCTCGGACCCAAACAGTCGCAGCTGTCCAGCCGCTCCAGCGGCAAGTGCGCGATCTTGCTGAAAGAGCCAACATGCAAATTGCCGCCGAGACTGAGTTCCGTCATGTTTGTCTGCGATGAAAGAAAGTCCAAATCGAGCAGGACTTTGCTTTCTGCGCGAACGTCAAGAGATAAAGACTTGAGCCGCGTCATTTTCGATATGCGCTCAAGAATATTCGTAAATTCGACGCGCGAGACTTTCTCCCAATATGGGCTTGCATTGGTTGGGAACGCTCCCGCCGCGTCAGGAAGCACCAGACGCAACCATAGGCGTTCCTGATCCACCGCAAACGCGGTGTCATCAAGCGCCATAGTCGGCATCACCACCATAGCGGCAGCAAGACAGAACGCAAGCTTCAACAATCTCTCGCGCAGCTTCATCATGCACCGAGCCAACAGGGTCAGACTTGATTGCCACAGTAGATTGCCACAGTAAGTATTCCCTGTCGTAGCGGCCCGCCCCTCTCGATTCGCCGCTTGCCCCATTCAAAGGCGCGGTGGGCGACACGGCTAATCAGGTGATAGCACCGATTTGGAAGCTTTATCCTGCAACGTCTCATGCCGAACAGTATATCATAAACTCCAGCTAGTGTGGTAATTTACTGTGGTAACCATGACCCTGTACGAGCACGTGCACGTCGCCCATTTGCACAAGCGTGGTGCGCTTCGACGCAGCTGACGGCTTCTCCTTGAATTCGCCCTTCAGCGCGGAGATGATACGCCTCGCTATCTCGGGGTTCGGCAGCCTGGACATCGCCTTTGGATTGTCAAAGACCATCAGCGCAAGCGCAAAATTGTCCGCCACGCACTCCTCGGCGGCGATGACATAGCCAGTGTTCTTTCCGACGACTTTCCAGAAGTCCGGGACATCGTCGACGTCCAAAACGCGGTCCGGCTGCGAAATCGGCACGACCTTCGGACATACTTCGTCGAAGAAGTCGCTCGGACGGCAGTTCACATCAGGCAGATACGTCACAATCGTCGCCTCGGTCGGCTTGCCGTCGATCGTGAACACGCCCTTGCAGTCGTAGCGTTCGACGTCAGGGTTGTTCGCGATGTGCGAGCGCACTTCCTTCGAGAACTTCGGCTCTTCGCATATCGAGAAGCCGATCGCCTCGTACATCCTGCGGCGGAACTCCGGCGACTGGCGCGAAAGAACATGGAACACCTCGTGTGCAAGGTACATGTCCAGCATCTGCTCGGGGGCGTTTGACGGCAGGCCGTCCCTTATGTACACAGCGCTGCCGCGTGTGTAGCCGGCGGCGCGGAACTCCTCGCGCATCGTGGTCTTCACAAGAACGACCTTGTTCGTGAGAGGGCTCTTGAATCCGACAGCCGCAAAACGTTGGTTGAGCCTCGCAAACGCGTTCGAGATCGCCGCCCTGTCGCCGTCGGAGAAGTCGCGCACCTGGCGTGATGCGAACTCCTTGTAGTCATCGGCCGTCGCGCTGTCGCGCCCCAGCCTGAGGCGAAAGTCCACTGGCGTAGAGCGCGCAATGTAGGTGTCGTCAGCCGTGATGAGGGCGCGGCCTTCATCCTTCGTCGCAAGATGATAACCGACTTCCGCCGCTCCCGAAAGCGACAACGCCAGACACAGAGCCCCAACAAGAATCGTCAACCTGCTTTTCATCTACGTTCCTCGCCTTTCCGTTCCGACCTCACTTGCGGAGACTGTTGAAGTAGTTGTCGATCTCGTCCGCACGCGTCGTCTCGCGACGCGCCTTCACGCCGAATGACTTCACGTCGCGAATCCACTTCTACACCACCAATGGGGCCACCGAGTCCAAATGGAGAATAAATTGCCGTAGTGCCAAACTCCAATTCCCTCATGATCCCTATTCGCAACCTTTCCGTGCTGTAATTACCTTGAGCATGTCGACCATTATCCCGTGCTAACAAAGCTGCAAAATGCCCGTATACATACGCGCGGATCTCAGGTATCTCAGAGATGCAAACTGTAACAAGCCGGCGGTCACTCCTTGCTGAATTCCCCGTCTCGGCATTGGATAGGGCCACTGTTGTCTTAATGAAGCTTTCCCTGTATGCCTGCCACTGTCTGAAATATGGGTTCGTCAACCTTGTCAAACCACAGATATTCGTCGCTGTGTTGCCATGGCTAAATTGCGACAGGTTAAAATGATACCCACACCCCATTTTGCCCATGCACTCCCCGCTCCAGTACTGCCGCTCCCTTTCACGATATTCAAAAAACCAGTCATACACATCATGAACAAAGCCATTATCTTGACTTGCTGTAAACTTAGCAATCAAGCCACAGTCGTAGCCACGATTGTACGCACAGTCAAGATAGGCCGCTTCATTTGTCAATGACAAGACTTTTGAGGCGGCTTCACGCGAATTCCCCCGGAAAGCGTCTTTGCAGCCATTTTCAAAGGCTTCCGACGCTTTGTTGAACATAAAAATGTCTGGCACAACCGCACCCCGGGAGAGCTCATCATAGTCTTGAATGCACTCATTAAGGTTCATAACGACTCTGCTGTCTTGCCATTCTCTTATGGAATAGTACTCTCCGATGTTCTTATCACACAATAAGGAGCCGCTTCTGTCATCATGGGTCTTGCAGCCACAGACAATTGACATTGCTGCAAAACATGCATACAATGTGGCATAACACAAAATCACATGCTTATTGGGCAAAAGGGTCAGACCCTTCTGTATAAGATTAACTGTATATGCTGTGTCTGCATTCATACCGGAACATCCTTCCCCTTGCGCAGAAGCCTGTAGCGCTGCAACGGCGACCTGGGCTTCCTGGGCAGGGTCTGCGCGATGTAGCCCTGCGCCAACAGCGGATTCAGGTAGGCCCTGGACAGCCAGGGCTGGCTCGAAATGCCCAGCTCCGACGCCAGCTCGCTCCTGCTCCTCTCCCCTGACGCGAGGATTGCCAGAATCCTTGTCGCCGTCTCGCCGTTTCCCTCCTCCAGGGACAGTTCGCGCTTCCGCGGCACCGGACACTTCTCCGCGAGGACAGAAGGAGCCCTCTGCATCTCCTTTTCCCAATCCGCCTTCTTCCCCTTCCCGGACCCGAACATGCCGAACAGCCAATCCACGATCCCGCCGCGCCCAACCGCATCGTCTATCTCGCCGAGCCGTGCGCGGATTGCCGCCCTGTGCCGCTCGACAATTTCGCCCCACTCGTCCGCGACTCCCTCGTAGATGAACCTGTACATGCCCCTCGCGTGTTCGTCGCCGGCCATCGCCGCCGCCCAGCTGCACCACTTGTACTCCGCCGGATCGCGGCAGATCCCGGCCTCCGCCGGATTGCAGTCGACGTATGCCGCCTGTGCGCTCATGTCCTCAACGGTCGGATTCGACCGCTTGTCGTAGAACCTCCCCTCCCAGATGGTCCCCGCATGGCCCCGCCGCGAGTTGAACGACATCGTCATGTTCTGCTTGAGCGTCTTCATGAACTCGCTTGGATGGAACATCCGCCGCGCGTACGCCGCAAGCAGTCTGCGGAAATCCGTACCCGCGACCGGACCGCCGAAACTCGCCCTTGCCTTGTCGTCCTCCCCCCTCAGCACCTTCCATTCCCCCTGCGCCTCGGCAAGCCTCGCCCCGCGGTACAGCGCGTTCACCCTCGCAAGGATCTCCGCCTCGGACAGTTCGCGCGCGTCGTCAAGGTAGATGAAGACATGGATGTGGTTCGACATGCAGCAATACGCCAAAACCCTCACGCACGAGAAGAACTCGACCCGCATCAGCAAGTCGACAAACCGGTCCTTCTCGTCGTCATCAAAGAAACACGCCCTGTGCGCCACCCTTGAGACAAGGTGGTAGCACTTCCCGGCCTGAACGACCCTTTTCTTCCTCATGACAGCATACAGTCTACCATATCCCACAGCCAACAGTCAAGCATATGCCGTAGAGCTTATATAGAAGGGTCTGACCCTTCTTGCTCAAAGACATGGAGATGCTGCCGTCTATGACGACCACCGGTATCCCCCGGCTTATCAGGAATTCCTGATAACCCGAGCGAAGCGAGCGCGAAGCGGCTCAACGCGGGGTGCGCCAGAAAACCCAGTGCCGACAGCCCACCTCTCAGCATCTCTCGCCGATTAAACTTCACACCGCCTCTCTTATGCGATTCCCTGATATATATAACATCGTACCAAAAAATATACAATTTCCCTTGCAGACAATCGCATAAATATGATATAATCTCCCACGTTCGATAATTAAGGAGGGTCAAATGCAAGAATGCGAACTTGTTGAGATCGTTGATAAAATCAGGCACGAAAAGTGCGAAGGACAACGCATTGAAGTCAAAAGCGCGTCCAACGGATGCCCAAAGCGTCTTTACGATACGCTTTCCTCCTTCTCTAACCAAAATACCGGCGGGACAATCGTGTTCGGCATTGACGAGGAGTCCGGATTTGCCATATCGGGCGTCTATGACGTACAAGATCTTCAGCACCGTGTCACGCATCAATGCGCGGAAATGTCGCCAGTCGTCCGTGCGCTTTTCACGTCCGCCGAGATCGACGGCAAAATGGTCGTTTCCGCTGAAATCCCCCCGGCGGAACCAACGCAACGTCCCGTGTTCTATCGCGGAAGAGGACGCCTCGGCGGCTCGTTCATCCGCGTAGGCGACGCAGACGAGCCAATGACGGAGTTTGAAATCTACAGCTATGAAGCGTACCGCCGCCACGAATATGCCGACAGGCGCATCATCGACACTGCAGACACGTCGCTTTTCGACAGAGAGAGACTCGCCGCATACATTCGGGCGATAAAGACCGACAGACCCAATCTCTCCGCCATCGTCCCAGACGCGGAAATCCCCGCAAAGATGGGACTGGAGAAGGACGCACATCCGTCCATTGCCGGCCTTATGGTGTTTTCGGCCTGCCCGCAGATTGCACTTCCACAGCTTTGCATCACCGCCGTCGTCGTTCCGGGCGAAAGCATTGGTGTCACGGGGCCTGACGGCGTACGCTTCGCAGAGAACAGGCAGATAACCGGCGCAATCCCCGAAATGCTGGACGAAGCGGAAGCGTTCGTCTCGCGAAACACGGCGCGGGCCAACGCATTCACGAAGGACGGCAAGCGCATTGACCGCCGCGAATACCCTATGATCGCAGTCCGCGAGGCGATATTGAACGCGCTCGTCCACCGCGACTACAGCCCGTTCACCGAAAGCTGTCCGATAAGAATCGAGATGTATCCCGACAAGCTGGAAATAACCAACAAGGGCGGACTCTACGGCGCGGCACCGCTTTCCGCGCTCGGACGCATCGACATCGGAAAGCGCAATCCGCTTCTTGTCGACACCCTTGAGCGCATCGGCAAGACCGAGAACCGCAACTCCGGCATCGCGACCATGCGGGAGGAATGCGCACGCGCCGGACTGCCGCCGCCGGAATTCTCCGTGGTTCACGGCGAATTCAAGGTCGCGTTCCGCAACCGCCGCCCGGAAGACGATGTCGCGTTCGACAGGCGCAAATCCGAAGAGACGATCCTTGCGTTCTGCCGGACGCCGCGCTCCCGCGAAGAATTGGCGGCGTTCACGGGACGTACGCAGTCCTACACCATGCATTACCTTGTGCGTCCGCTTATTGTCGCCGGCAAACTGGCTATGACAAACCCCGCCATGCCGAAGGATCCGGCGCAGCGATTCGTTCGCATCTAGCCGCGTTTCTCTCACTTGCCTTATGATGGCGGACTTTACCGTCGACTGAACCTCGCGACGAATCCACCACCAGGAGCAAGCTTGACCTTGATTTGCGGGGCCTGTCCCCGCCGTTTTGAACATGTAGTAAATCTATGGGGTCTCTCCCCATAATTCACGGGGTCTCTCCCCATGAAATCGGGCAATTTGACCGAAGTTTAGGACAATTTGACCGAAATTCAGGACAAATTGCCGCCCTATAATATAATAATATAATAA
>JAZQBR010000171.1:0-1529 GCA_045545855.1 Kiritimatiellia bacterium
TGGATGCAGATGTTGATCTCCAGCTCGTAGGCGGCCACCGCCACGCGCCTCACGACCGAGCGGTCGATCTTGCGCTCGCGCAGAATACCCTTGATGTCGTTTGCCGCGTGGCCGGCGCGGGAAAGATCGTTGCGGACTACCGCCCACTCCTTTCTGAAGTAATGGTCGGCCTTCTTCTCGTCCTGCGGCTCCTGCCCCTGGCCGAGTTTCGTCTTGCGCTCCAGCTTTCTTATCTCGACCGACAACTCGTAAAGAAGCGCGCGCATCACGTCGCGCTGCGAGATTATGCCGACGAGCTTGCGGTTGGAGTCCAGCACGGGGAATCGCCCGTATGTATAGTTGTTGAAGTATCTCAACGCGAAGGCGAGCGGCATGCCGGCCTCGAGCACGACCAGGTTCGAGGCCATGTGGTCTTCGCACGCATCATTCATCCAGCCGCCGTCGAGCCCGCGTATTATGTCGTTCACCGATACGATGCCGTAAAGGCGCTCGTTCTCGCTGACAGGCAGGCCCGATATCCTGTTCTCGCGCATAAGCGCCTGGGCCTCGCGCAGCGTCGCCTTTCGAGGTATCGAAATCACCTGGCGCTTCATGACATCGCGCACCTTGAAACGCTGCAGAAGCTCCATTATGATTACGCTGGAGTCGCCGCCAAGCGCCTTTGGGTCAAGCGGCGTCTTGGCGAGTATCTCGTCATCATTGGTGTGCTGGCCCTGCAGTATCGTCGGATTGTATTCTCCGGCCATGTCTAAGACTCCTTATCTGCGATTGCAACCACGCGCCGCGCGCCGCCTTGGGCCTCAGGAGCGCTCCTCCGCCAGAAAAGCGTCGTGTAGCCTCACGCACGCGTCATACTTTGACAGCGGGCTCGAGACGAGCGGTATGCCCAGGTCGTTCGAAACCTTGATCATTGTCTCTGAAAGCGGTTTGGCGTTATGCACGACTACGCCCATGGCGCCGACAATGTGCGCCGTGCGTATCGCCTGATCGCTCGCCAGCGACGTTATGAGAAGAATATCATCGGCGTCATGCAGCAGCACATCGCTCATTAGATCATTGGCTACAACAGCGCCAACGGCTCGCGGGCTTGTGCCATCCCCGGCCATGAGTTTGCCGTCTAATATCTTGACCACATCAGCTATCGTCATTTTTCTTTCCTTTCTCTGTTGATTTTCCACACCGAAATTTGATATACTATGCGCCCGATCCCACGGACTGTAGCTCAGTTGGTAGAGCACGACACTTTTAATGTTGGGGTCGCGGGTCCGATCCCCGCCAGTCCCACCAACTACGTGAAGCGGAGCAAGATCAGCTTCACGAGATCGCGCAGGCGCACGGGCCAAAGGCGCGTGGGGCGGTCGGCCTTGAGGGGGCGCGCAAGGAACTTCGGCATGTCGGGGAAGAAGCGAAGGCCGGTGGCGGCTTCCAGTTCGTTGACGGTGACGATTCCGTGAAGTCGGAGGCCAAGCGGTCTTAGGAAGACAAAGGGCTATGACAACTCCTTGGCTCACAGAACGAGATGGCTACGG
>JAZQBR010000172.1:0-5388 GCA_045545855.1 Kiritimatiellia bacterium
GCGAGGCAATTGCAAAAACCCCGAATATATCTCACGCCAAGTTCGCAAAGTACGCGAAGTTTCGTTTTTAGGGTTGCTTTGCGAACTTAGCGTACTTTGCGTGAAACAAGTAAACCAAATTTCGTCAGTTGAATGTCTCACGCAGAGATGCAGAGAGGCAGAGAGCGCAGAGAAACTCAAAAAATTTGAAGAAAGATAAAACTATGACAGAAAACACGATGGTAGTTTCATTCACCAAAATGGTGAAATCACATGCCTTCCAATATAGCGTTGTAATCTCTTAAAGCTCTGCCTCTCTGCACCTCTGCGTGAGTTATAACCATTTGCCGGGAAATCGAACGGAGGAATTTAGACTGAATCGTTTTTGATGCGTTGGCCGCAAATCTTCCCTTCCCTCGGGGACGTAAAAATGATATAATATACGTCATGAGCGAAGAAGAGAATCAAAACGGTCAGACTGTTGCCGAGACCCCGGCGACTGTAGAGCCCGCGGCCGCCGCTGCACTTGAAGACATCAATATCGAAGAGTCGATGTCTCGCGACTATATCGACTATTCAATGTCCGTCATTGTCGGCCGTGCGCTGCCGGATGTGCGTGACGGCTTGAAGCCCGTCCACCGCCGCTGCCTCTTCGCGATGCACAAGCTGGGCAATACCTGGAACACGAAGCATTTGAAGTCCGCCCGTATCGTCGGCGATGTTATCGGCAAGTACCATCCCCACGGCGACACTGCGGTCTACGACACGATCGTTCGAATGGCCCAGCCGTTCTCGCTCAGGGTGCCGCTCGTCGACGGCCACGGCAACTTCGGCTCGATCGACGGCGACGGCGCGGCGGCGATGCGTTACACCGAGGTGAGAATGCACCGGATCGCCGAGGAGCTTCTCTGCGACCTCGAGAAAGACACCGTCGACATGGCGCCCAACTTCGACGAGACGCGCGACGAGCCGACGGTGCTGCCGGCGAAGCTGCCGAACCTTCTGCTCAATGGCTCTTCGGGCATCGCCGTGGGCATGGCGACCAACATACCGCCCCACAACCTCGCCGAGCTCTGCGACGGCATCGACTACTACGTGCAGCACCGCGACGACTGCACGATCGACGATCTCATGCAGTTCGTGAAGGGGCCGGACTTTCCGACCGGCGCGCAGATCTGCGGGCGAAACGGCATAAACGCCATGTACAAGCTCGGGCGCGGACAGCTCACGGTGCGCGGCAAGGCCGAGATAGAGTCCAAGGAGAACGGCCGCCAGCGCATCATCATAACCGAGATACCCTACGGCGTCAACAAGGCCGAGATGATCAAGCACATGGCCGAGCTGGTCAAAGACAAGGTCATCGCCGGCATAAGCGACATACGCGACGAGTCGAAGGCCGACGTCAGAATCATCGTCGAGGTGAAGCGCGACGCGATGGCCGAGGTCGTGCTGAACCACCTCTACAAGCACACCCAGCTGCAGACCACCTTCGGCGCGATAATGCTCGCGATCGATGGGGGGCGCCCGAGAATACTCAATCTCAAGGAGATCTTCCGCTGCTACGTCGACCACCGCTTCAGGGTCATCACGCGCCGCACGCGCTTCGATCTCAAGAAGGCCCAGGCGCGAAAGCACATTGTCGACGGGCTCCTTCTCGCGATCGACCACCTCGACGAGGTCGTGTCGATAATACGTTCGTCGAAGACGCGCGACGAGGCGCGCGCGCGTCTCCAGGAGCGCTTCGGCTTCACCGACTTGCAGGTGAACGCGATTCTCGAGATGCGCCTCTACCAGCTCGTCGGCCTGGAGCGCGACAATCTCACCGCCGAGCTCGAGAAGCTCATCGCGACCATCGCCGAACTGGAGGCGATTCTCGCCGACCCCGAGAAAATATACGCGATCATAAGAGACGATCTCGCCGATATCAAGACGCGCTACTGCTCGAAGGACGACGCGAAGCGCCGCACCGAGCTCGTCGCCGATGAAAACGAGGTTTCGATGAAAGACCTCGTCCCCGACGCGCCCTGCGTCATCACGCTCTCGAACCGCGGCTACATAAAGCGCGTGCCGCTTACCGAGTATCGCGAACAGAGGCGCGGCGGACACGGCGTGAAGGGCGCCCAGGTGAAGGAAGAGGACTTCATCCGCCTCGTCTTCGTCGCCCAGACCCACGACTCGCTCTTGTTCTTCACCAACACGGGCAGACTCTTTCTCAAGGACGCGTACCAGATACCCGAGGCGCCGAGGACGAGCTTTGGGCGTCCGCTCATAAACTTCTTGAACCTTCAGGAGGGCGAACAGGTCTTGAACCTGCTGCCGATACGGTCCTTTGAAGGCGATGTGGACGTATTTTTCGCGACCGTCAAGGGCACGGTCAAGAAGACGCTTCTGGGCGAGTTCAAGAACGTCAACAAGTCGGGCATACGCGCGCTCAATATAGAAGACGGCGACGCGCTCGTCGACGTGAGGCTCGTGAAGCCCGAGGACGACGTCATAATGCTGACGCGCGACGGCAGGGCGATGCGCTTCGCCGCGTCGGACGTCCGCCGCATGGGCCGCGCCGCGACCGGCGTGCGCGGCATAAGGCTGCTGGGCGACGACCGCGTCGTCTCGCTCGACGCCGTCGATGACGGCAAGACGCTCTTCATCGCGACCGCCAACGGCTACGGCAAGCGCTGCGAGTTCAAGGACTTCACGCGCCACGGGCGCGGCGGACAGGGCATGATCGGCATAAAGGGCGCTGACCGCAACGGCCATGTCGTCGCCGCGCACGCCGTATCCGACGACGAGAATGTCATCTCGATTACGAGCGACCAGCAGATGGTGAGAAGCGCCGTGTCGGACTTTAGGGTGCAGAGCCGCATGGCCCAGGGCGTGAGGCTCGTTCGTCTCTCAGAGGGCGCGACGCTCGCTTCGGTTTCGGTCTGTGAAGCCGAGGAAGAAAAGGAGCCGAAGGCCGAGGCCGTGGCCGAAGAGCCGAAGTCCGGGAACGAGACCGTGGCCGAGGAGCCGAAGGCCGGGAACGAGGCGCCCGGCGAGAGCCAAGAGCCGCAATCATAACCACTTCGCATGGCCAAAAAGCCTATATACAGGAAGGAGTTCTTTGACCGCGAGTACGCGGCCAAAGAGGCGTATGGACGCGTCTGGCGATACGCGAGGCGCTACAAGGCGCGCATCATCCTGGGCGTTGTCTGCGGCATGCTCACGGCGGGCACGCTGGTGCCGTTTTTCCAGATGATACAGCCGACGCTGTCGAAGGTCGAGTCGCGCCAGGCGACGCCGGTCGAGCGGCAGCGGCCGGTCGAGGCGCCGGTCGAGGGTGCGGTCGAGGGTGCCGCGCCAGTCGAGGCGGCCGCCCAGGCCGCGCCGGACGATGCTGTGGGCAAGAAGGCGAAGGGGCTCGAAAAGGAATACGGCAAGATCAGAAAGTGGGCCGCCAAGTTCGGCTTCGAAATGCAGGACGAAGACGATGCGCTCGGGGTTCCGCTTCTTTTCGCCATAATCATAATCGTGCCGATTGTGGCGCTTTTGAGGTGTTTATTGGTCTTTCTGAACCATTATTGCCTCGCCTGGGCCGGCATGAAGACGGTCAGGGATATCCGCTGCGACATTTTGCGGCATGTCGAGGCGCAGTCCATGCAGTTTCACGGGCGCATCGACGTCGGCCAGCTTATGTCGCGCTGTACGTCCGATCCGCAGCAGGTGCAACTCATAATACAGCAGGTCTTGCAGGAGCTCGCCCAGGCGCCGTTCGAGATCGCCGTCTCGGTCGGGTTCATAATCTGGTCGGCGGTGAAGAACGACATGCTGCCGACGCTCGGGGTGATTGTGGTGGGCTTTCCGCTGTTCATGGTGCCGGTCGTGTTCCTCTCGAAGCGCATCCGCAAGTGGAGCAAGAAGGCGCTGGAGCGCTTTTCGGTCGTGGGCAGCAGGATACACGAGATATTGACGTGCATCAAGGTCGTCAAGGCCTATGATACCGAGGCTTTCGAGAGCGCGAAATACAAGGAGGCGAACGACGAGACATTGAAGGCGACGCTTAGGTCGCTCAGGTGGGGGCTGCTTGTCGGGCCTGCGGTCGAGACGGTCGGCATTATCTTGATTTGCGCGTTCATAGTGTGGTGCTTTTTCACGGGGGTGAAGCTCTCGATGATATTGCCGATGCTCGCGCCGCTTTTGCTCATTTACCGTCCGCTAAAGCAGCTGTCGAAGCTTCAGGTGCAGGTCGAGCAGGGGCGCGCGGCGCTCGCGCGTATTTGGTCCGTCATGGATGTCGAAATGAAGCTCCCCGAGCCGGATAATGCGGTCGCCAAGGCGAGTTTCGACGGCAAGGTGGTGTTCGAGAAAGTGAGCTTTCGCTACGATACCGCCGACCGGGACGCCGTCCATGAGGCGTCGTTCGAGATACCGCGCGGCAAGGTTGTCGCTGTCGTGGGCGGTACCGGCAGCGGCAAGTCGACGACGGGGGCGCTTCTCGCGCGCTTCTTCGACCCGACTTCGGGGCGCATAACGATGGACGGCGTCGATTTGAGGGATATACGCGTCGCCGACTTGCGCCGGCTCGTCGGCTCGGTGCAGCAGGAGACTTTGCTTTTCAACGACACAATCGAGGCGAATATCCGCTACGGCACGCCCGGCGCGACCCATGAGCAGGTCGTCGCAGCCGCGCGTATGGCCAACGCCCACGATTTCATCATGTCCCAGCCCGAGGGCTACTCGCGGCTCGCGGGCGAGAAGGGGTTCGCGCTGTCGGGGGGCGAGCGCCAGAGAATCGCGATTGCGCGCGCGATATTGCGCAATCCGCCGGTGCTGATACTCGACGAGGCGACGAGCGCGCTCGACACGATAACCGAGCGGCTGGTGCAGGACGCGATCAACAACTTGATGAAGGACCGCACAACCTTCGCGATCGCCCACAGGCTGTCGACGATACGCGACGCCGATATGATACTTGTCATGCAGGACGGCGTCATTGTCGAGCGTGGCACCCACGACGAACTCTACGCGGCCGGCGGCGTCTACCGCCAACTCTGCGACATGCAGCACCAGTCGTAAGGCCAACGCATCAAAAGCCGATTCTTCCCCTTTGGGGCCCCTGAATCGTTTTTAACCTAATATCCTCGGTTGAAGGTCTCACGCAGAGATATAACCATTTGTCGGGAAATTGAACGGAGGAATTTAGGTTTAATGCGTTGGCCGTACGCTGCGTACGTTGGCCATTCCCCATTCTCCCGAAATATGCTATAATATGCGGCATGGAGAAGGTAGCGACAGACATATATTCATTTGATAGGCTGCGAACGAACGGCTTTACATACGTCGACAAGACGCGTGAACTCTATGCCATGGCGTCGGGCGATGTGGGTGTGCAGTTCTTCATCGCGCGTCCGCGCCGGTTCGGCAAGTCGC
>JAZQBR010000173.1:0-7953 GCA_045545855.1 Kiritimatiellia bacterium
CGTCCCGCCGGCGGCGATTGCCTCCACTATCGGCGCGACAGTCCCGGGGGGCGTCGCAACAAAGACGATGCCGTAGCCCGACAAATCCGGCGCCGGACCGCGCCCGCGAAAGACATCCGCCGCGAAGCCGGCCCGCTTGGCGGCTTTTTCGATCGAGCCTCCTATCAGCCCCCTGCCTATTACCGCTGTGCGCATTTCAACCTGAAGTACTC
Source organism: Kiritimatiellia bacterium (assembly GCA_045545855.1). GTDB lineage: Bacteria > Verrucomicrobiota > Kiritimatiellia > RFP12 > UBA1067 > UBA1067. The sequence continues at coordinate 213 of JAZQBR010000173.1, forward strand.
TATTGTTTTCGCGAGGCCCCGGGCGAGCGGCACCTTCGGCTCCCAGCAAAGAAGTTCTTTCGCCAGCGTTATGTCGGGGCGTCGCTTTCGCGGGTCGTCCCCCGGCAGGGGCCTGTCGACGATGCGCGACTTGGACTCGGGCATCATTTCAAGAACCTTCCCGGCGAGTTCGCGTATCGTGTATTCGTCCGGGTTGCCCACATTCAAGACAGGCGCCCCGAGGCTGTGGCGCGAAAAGAACGCGCGCACATCGTCCTTCTCCAGAGACATGAACCGGCGAAAGGCCTCGATGAGATCGTCGCAGTACTGGAACGAGCGCGTCTGCGAACCGTCGCCGAATACGGTAATATCCTCGTCGCGCAACGCCTGCATTATGAAATTCGAGATGACGCGGCCATCCTGCGGATGCATCCTCGGGCCGTAGGTGTTGAATATACGCACCATGCGCGCGTCGACACCGTGCTCGCGAATGTGATCTGCGACAAGCGTCTCGGCGACGCGCTTGCCCTCGTCGTAGCAGCTTCTGACGCCGATTGTGTTGACGTTGCCCCAGTAGTGCTCCTCCTGCGGATGAATCGCGGGGTCGCCGTAAACCTCGCTCGTCGAGCAGTGCAGAAGCTTCGCGTTGTTCTTTATGGCGAGCTCCAGACACAGAAGAACGCCGAAGATCGAAGTCTTCGTCGAGGCTATCGGGCAGCGCTGGTAGTGGACGGGCGAAGCCGGGCAGGCGAGGTTGTATATCTCGTCAAACCGCCTGAAGGCGAAGTCGGCGGGCTTGAGCACGGTGACGTCGCCGCGCATGAACTCGAAGTTCGGCGAAGACGCGAAGCCGGCCAGATTCTCCTCAGTGCCTGTAAAGAGATTGTCGACGGCCAGCACTTTGTAGCCGTCGGCCAGAAGCCGTTGAGAGAGGTGGCTGCCGAGAAAGCCGGCACCGCCCGTAACGAGAGCAGTCTTCACTCGGCGTGGATCCTGTCGTTGGCCGCGGCGACTTTGGCGCGCAGCTCTTCTTTGTGGGCGCGGAATTTCTCGCGCAGGCCGGCGTCGGCCGTGCCGAGTATCTGCACCGCCAGAAGCGCCGCGTTGACCGGACCGGCCGAACCTACTGCGACTGTCGCGACCGGCACGCCGGACGGCATCTGCACTGTCGCGTAAAGCGCGTCGAGGCCGTTGAGCGCGCCGCCTGCGACAGGAACCCCAATCACAGGCAGAACAGTGCCGGCCGCGAGCACGCCGCCCAGATGGGCGGCGCCGCCCGCCGCGGCGATTATCGCCTTGAGCCCCCGGCCCTCCGCCGTGCGCGCGTAATCTAGCGCGACGTCGGGCGTGCGGTGCGCCGATATGACGCGCGTTTCATAGCCTACGCCGAATCGCTCCAGAGTCTCGCACGCCTTCTTGACGAGAGGCCAGTCCGAGTCGCTGCCCATCACTATGCCAACTTTTGCTTCTGACATCTTTCATCCCTTTCAGTTAGTTGGCTGATAGTATACCATATCCGCCCCCGGCGCTGTCAACCAGCCTGGCACATGGTCTCACGCAACGAGAGAAGCGTCGCAGTGAACTCCTCGATGAGCGCGACCATCTTGGGACCGTCCAGACTGGCGAGAGGACGGTTGACCGAAAGCGCGAGAGACCCGTCGGCCTCGTCCAGCGAGATTGACGCGCCCTTCGTCGCCGCGAGCCTGTGGTTGGCCTTCAACGCCGAAAGGAGCGTCTCGTCCTCGCCCGAGGGGGGATCCATGAGTTTGGCCGTCATCAGGACCGCCCCGTCGGCATCGGGGCAGTCCATTATCACGATGTCGGCTTCTTCCGAGATCAGCTCGCAGATTCCGTCTTCGTCGGGCACAAGGCCCTCTTCGATGCCCAGGCACTCTGCGACCTGGGCCATTACTTCGGCGAATGTTGACATTGCTGTATTTCCTTGTTGTTGTCTGATTGCGGTTTCGGCTTCGGCCCTTCGGGCGAGGCTTAGGGGACAAGCTTGTTTACGGCCTTGAGGGCGGGCTCGAGGATGTTCTTCCAGAGCGGCTTGTCGTCATACAGCCTGTTGACGAATATGTTGCTCGCGTTCTTGACATTCGAGGTGAACTCCGCCAGCGCCTGATCCCTTTCGGCGATGAAATTGTCGACCTGCGTGAAAAGGTCGGCTATCGAGTTCTTCACGTCGATTATCGCGTCCTTGAGCTTCGGGTGCTTGGCGAGCACCTCAGGATGCATCTCGGCGAACACAAGCACGTCATCAAGGCCGCCCTTGAAGTTGTTCTCGGCCTTGCTGCCGAAAACATGCCTTATGATGTCGCGCTCGATTGCGTGGGAGTAGGTCTCGACCACCTTCGCGGAACCTGTCGCCAGGTTGAAGCGGCGAAAGCCCCTGTCGAGGACGGTCACCAGGTCGCCGTTGATGCGGCGCTTGATCTCGTCCATGTCGAGGCTGTCGAGAGCCTTTCTCGTGGCGTCGATGCCAGCCTTGCCGTCGGCCGAGGCACCGACATTGGTAAGCGAGATTGACAGCGCGCCCATGAGTTCCATGTTGTTCTTGACGACAACGGCCTTGAGATTCTCGGGCATCGTGGCGAAAGCGGGATCGGCGATATTGAAGCAGCTCCAGGCCTGATGTTTGGACAGTTCGCCAATCCAGTATTCCTTCTGCTTCAGCTGCCAGTCGCTCAAGAGCGCCTGCGCGCCGTCTGAGTCGATCACCTGGTCGACAGCGTCGATGAACGCCGGCGTCAGTATGGGCTCGTTCTTCTTGTCAGGCGCCTCGAGCGCGCCTTTCTGCAGCTCGGCGATGCGCTCGTTGAACATCTTCATTATACGGTCGCGGGAGGTCGTCTTGCGGTAATCCTCGAACTTGGCGATCGCATGGGAATCGAGCCACGTCTCGAAAGCGGCCTTCGCCTCGCCGACCTTGCTGTTGTCGAAGGCGGTGTACAAAAGCTTGACCGCATGCCCGCGCAGGAGATCGCGAATCGCGTCGCGGAACTTGACGACGTCGTTGTCTTTGGCGGACGGGACGAATTCCAGAGACTTGGCGTCGCCGGGATAGCTATCGTACGATTCGAGCGCATGGTCGAGAAGCGCCTTCTCGGCCGCGACGTGAAGAGCGTGGCCCTCGGGCGACGCCAGCCAGCCGGACAGCGTCTTCTTGGCGGCATCGGCCTCGGCCTTGTGGGCATTGTCTTGGAGCAGTACGCCCGCGCCGCCGGCCTCGATCAGTTTTTTGGCGCCAAAGACCGGGTTGCTCGTTACGAGAACGCCGATGACGGCCTTGCCGAAAGTGTCGTCTATCTTCTTGGCGAACGCGTCCCGCTTCTCGATCGAATCGAAGTCGTCTGGCTTCGCGTAGATTTCGTACTCCATGCGCTTGACGAACTCGGGCAGGACATTGTTCTTCAAGTGCTCGACAGCCTCCGGGGTGCCGAGAGCTTCGGCCTGCCCCAGTATGAGATCGCACGCGTCCTTTATCGACTCCATCGCCTTGCCGTGCACCGCGTCGATCTTCTTGACGTAAGTCTCGAACGACATCTTTATGCTGTCGACCTTGTGGTTAAGCGTGTCGGTAAGCTCCTGGCGGTAGTAGCCGACAGCCATCTTGAGATCGATCTTGTCGAAGTCGTCACGGCTGGCGAGTTCCGAGAGAACCCAGCGCAGAGTGCTGTCGATCTTGTCCTTGCCAAGCGAACCGAACTCCTTGGCCAGCTTGTCGGCCTCGACCATGAACTTGGCGCGAAACGCCGCCCACTTGGACGCGAAGCCCTGCGCAGCCTTGTCTATCTCGGCGACGACGCGCGCCTTGAGAGCGACCTGGTCGTTCGTCGCGTAGACGTGCGGGCGCGCCTTCATGCGCGATTCGACCTTCTTCGCAGCCTTGTTCAGCAGAACGTCGCCTTCTGAAAAAGGACCCTTGAAGACATCTTTGAGAACACCTTTCTCGCCGAACACTCCGGAGGTGCCCGCGACCTTCTTGGCCGCCTTGAAACCATCCTTCATGAACTTGTCGACGATTTCAGCGCGTTCTTCGGCCACCTTCGTTATCGCGACGCCAACGTTCTCGGGACCATCTTTGTTCAGGAAATTGTCGACGAGCTCGGGAACCTTGCCGGCCTTGATTGTGTCGGCCGTCTCGAGAATCTCGAGTATGGACTCCTTGACCTGGCGGGCCTTGTACGTCATCACCTCGGTGGCCATTTCCTTGGCGAGGGTCTTTCTCTCGTCCTTGGTGATCTTGGGCTCTTCGGTTTCGTAGCCCTTGAATGCGCCGTGCCCCTCTTCGATGTGGACGAGGAGGCTGTCGTTCAGACCCTTTCTCGTCATTTCGACAAAGCCGTCGCTCTTGTCGCTGACGCACTTGGCGGCCTTCTTGACGAGGTCCAGCGCCTTCGAGTTGAACGTTTTCTTCACGTCGTCGACAAACTTGTCGGTAATCGTCCTGTGGCCGTCGACTTTCGGCACGCTCTTGAGCTTCTCGGCGAGAACGCTTGTGTAGAGACGCTTGAGCGCGCCCATTTCAAGAACGCTCTTGGCCTCTTTCTCGCCTATCACCCCCTGAACGCCAAGCTTGGCGAGATGCTCGGCCATTCCCTTCTGGGCGAGAGCCTCGGCGACACGGTCTTCAACCTTCATGAGCTCGCCCTTCTGGGCGATGCCGATCGTGCGGCCCATCGAGTTGACGGCGAGGTTGTTGTTGAGCTCGGCGCGGGCCTCCGCGAGTTTGGCGGTGAACACGCGCTTGAGCAGCCTCGCACCGTCTTCGGGTTCGACGAACGGCGTCTGGCGGAAGTACGCCTCGACAGCGGCCATATGGGCCTTGTTGAATTTCTGCTTCGCGAGGGCGAGCAGGTTGTTGAGCTGCCCGTCGTCTATAAGGCCGGCCTTCACCTGGGCCTTGGCGAGCTTCGTAAAGGCCTTCATCTCGCTGTTGATCGTCTTTTCGACCGTCTTTTCGAAAGCGAGATACGTATCGGCCGTGGCCTTGAGCGCCTTGGCGTCTTCAGCCTCCGCGGCCTTGTCGATCTTAACCGCCACGCCTATGCCGTGAGCGACCATGTCGACCTTGCGGCTGGCGATATTGGCGAGCGTGAACGACAGGAGCTTGCTTACGAGCGCGAGATTCGTGCCGCTCTTGCCGGCGGCAATCTCGTTCACGCTGTCTTCGAGGTCCTTGATATACGCGCCCATTCCGTTGTCGGTCTGGCTGCGGGCGCCGGTCCCGGCGTCGTACTTGACGGTGCCGTTCTGCATCTGCGCGGCAATCTTAACCTTGAAGCCGGTCTGCACAATCGCATCGATCGTCTTCTTGAGCACGTCGTGGGCGACATCCTTCTCGGCGACGCCTTCGCCTATGCCGCGCTCGGCGAGAAACTGCTTCGTGAACGTGGCGAGAGCTCCCTCGGCGTCAAACGCTTTCATGGCGCCGCGCATGCCGTTGGCGATGTCGTGCGCCTCCTGCTTTGAGATATTGGCGTGGGTCAGAAGGTCGATCTGGGTCTCGCGTATCTGCGCGAATTTAACCGTCTCGTTGGTCATCTCGAGCGTCTGCTTGAGATTGTTGATGTAGTTGTCGACACCGGCGATCCCGGTCTGCTTCACCTCGCGCTTCGGCGGATTCTTGATAAACTCCGCGGCGCCGGCGAGAAAGGCCTCGGCGTCTTCGACAATGGCCTCGAACGAGAAGTTGGCTTCGATCTGGAGCTTCGCATCGGCGTCCTTGCCGTATGCGCGCACGTTCTCGACATTCTTTTTGAAAAGCTCCGGCAGGACGTCGTTCACGAACTTGTTGAGCAGCATGCCCTTCGTGCCGGGGTCCCCGTTCACGCCGTTGTCGTACTGCGCCAGCACGCCCTTGCGCTCCAGAACATTGCGCAGCGAGGCGTGGAAGTCGGCCTTTTCTGCGTCGGACATATTGAGCCCGATGATGTCGCCCGGCGCGCCGCCGGCCAAACCCTCGGCCTTGACGCGCAGCGTCGTGTCGAGCCGGCCGATATCGACGGCCTCCTTGCACGCGAGTTCGAGTATCTGGAGACGGTTCTTGAACGTCAGCTCGTCCATCTTCATGTAGCCGGGCTTGCCGCGCTCAACGCCGTCGTTCGAGGCGTACAGGCCGTCGAAGCCGCCGAACGTGGACGGGAGTTTGAGGTACTTCGCCTTGAACTCCTTTATGGCCTCGTCGGTCCCCCCGAGCCCGCAGCGCAGCGCGGCATCCTTAATAATCGAATCGACGATCTTCATTCGCCCGTAGGGCGTGTTCATTATCTTGTCGTAGTCGCCGAGAGCCTTCTCGATCTCCTTGCGCGAAAGCGGGTCTGTGCGGTTCACTCCGCCCTGCGGGGCCTTGAGAATTTTGTCGAGTATCTTCTGCACCTGGGCCTGATCGGCCCACCTGAGGCCGGTCTGTATGGAGTTGGCGAATTTCTGGCGCATCGCCTGGTTCTTGACCGAGTCGATATTGGTTCTCCAGCCGATTTTGATGTCAATCTTGTTGTTGACCTTGGCAACCTTGACGCCCCCCCTGCCGTCAGGCTCGAACCGGACATAGCCCTTGTTCTTGGTGTTGACGTAGTTCACCGCCGACCGGAAAGCATCGACGTTGAAGTTTGCCTGATTGACCTGCTGATTGGTGACTTTGCCTGCCATTTTTGCGCTCCTTTTCTTTTCTGTTTCAAGTTGTCTGTGCCATGTATACACGCAAACAGTAAAAAGGTTACACGCGGATTATCCACGCCGCGTCGACCGGCTCTTCCGCCGGCGGCGCCTGCTCGCCCTCCAGGCGGGACCGCCAAGACTTGGCGTTCTCCACTACGGCCGTGACGCGCCCCATGGCGGCGTCGAAACCGGTCTCGCCCGGCCACAATGCCGCCTGAAGCAAGACGTGCATCGTCTCGGGGTCCACAGAAAGCGTGCCGCCGCACGTCTCGGCGTATGCGTTGTTCGCCGCCATCATGTCCCTTAAAAGCCCGCGGCTGGCGGCGTCGTCTGGCAGAACCCCCAAATCGGCCACAACCAGAACATCATCGTCAGCGTCGCCGTTTTTGATCGTGACGGCTACCCCGCCGTCCTCGAAAACGACAGACTCTTCGCCGTCGCCCGCCGACAGCCGCTCCATGAACTCGGTTCTCGTTATCAGCATTTTCCGTTCCTTGCGGACTCATATCCGCTCACCCCTGTATACACGCAACGCCGCCCGAGGTTACATCAAAGCGCGCCAAGGTTGCCCTGACGCGCCGGTTTGGCCTGACCTTCAAGCGGCAGCCGCCGCCAGGCTTTTCGCTCTTCAGATGAAAATCGGGTTCTGTCGGCGACAGAGCTGCACGGCGACCCCCCACGGATCTCGCAGTATCGCCATGTGAAACGCCGGCGAGTCGAGCTTCAGCTGCTCAAGCTTCGCGCCGGCCGCTACGAGACGGTCCACATCAGCCTTTACGTCGTCGGAGACGAACGCCACATGGAATGTCATCGCGTTCATCGACGCGTAGTCAGGCGCGGCGGGAGTCTCGCCGGTACGATAGACTTCAAGGCCCATCGTGCCGGTGTCGTCCATTATGAAGCCGGGGTTTGTCGACACCCTGAACCCCAGATTCTTGCACCACCAGGCCTTGAAGGCCTCGGGGTCGGCTACGTCGATGGCTACATGCTCCAGCTTCATGACACAGCCTCCTCAGCCTTCCGCCTCGAGCGCGGCGTCGACCTCGTCGGTCGTCTCCATGTTGGTGTAGACGTCCTGAACGTCCTCAAGATCTTCGAG
>JAZQBR010000174.1:0-5915 GCA_045545855.1 Kiritimatiellia bacterium
CGGTCGCGACCTTGTCGGTGGCGTTCACCATGACGGTCACCGTGCCGTCGCAAGGCGCGGCGACGGGAGTCTCCATCTTCATGACGTCCATGACAAGTATTTCGTCGCCCTTTGAGACCTTCGTGCCGCTCGAGGCGGTTACTCTGAGAACCGTGCCGGGCACGGGGGCCTTGACCTCCTGCCCGCCGGCCGGCGCGGCCGCTGCGGCGGGCGCGGCGCCTGCCTTGAGACCGGCCTCGGCCTTGAACTCGACGTTCTTGCCGTTCACGACCGCTTTGCCGTCGCCCTTCAGCTCGACGCCGTAGGCCTTGCCGTTGATTGTGACGGTGACAGGGCCGCCCTTGCCGGCCGCAGGCTTCGCGTCCTCGGCGAAGCGACAGCCCATCGGCGCCTTGGCGGGGTCTTTCAGGAAGAGTATGCCCTTCTCCTTGCAGCTCGCCGCAATGAACACGTTCTCGTCGGTAACCGGCAGCCCCGCCTCCTCAAGGGCCTTCTTCGCGACCGCCCCGCCCTTCTTCGGGTCTGCGTCGTTCAGCTCCAGCACGGTCTTCGTCGTAGGCACGCTGTACGGCTTCGTGAGCTCGTTCGAGGCCATGAACTCCGCCGCCTTCTTGACAATCTCCGGATCCGGCGGGACGGGCGTCTTGCCGAAGTAGCCGAGCACCATCTTGGCGTAGCCGGGCGCGAACTTCTTGAACTTGCCGAACATGACGTTCTGAATCGCCTGCTGGGCGTAGAACTGGCTGACGGGCGTGACCGACGTGCCGAAGCCGCCGAGCCTCACGCAGTCGTACATCTCGGCGATCATGTCGTCATACTTGTCCATCATGCCGTTGTCGCGCAGCATCTGGGTGTTGGCCGTGAGCGCGCCGCCCGGCATCGGGCTCCACACAATCTGCGGGTTGACGTTCATCGCCTCCGGCGGCAGGAAATACTTCTTCATCGCGTTCTTGAAGCTGTCCTCCGCCTTCTTTATCTTGTTGATGTCGAAGTCGAACTGGAAGTCGGGGTCGCCGTCAAGGCAGTGCCACATCGTTATGATGTCGGGCTGGCAGGTGCCGCCGCTCATCGGCGCCATCGACAGGTCTATGCCGTCGGCCCCGCCTCTGAGAGCCGCGAGGTAGCACGCGACGCCGTTGCCCGCCGTCTCGTGGCTGTGAAACTGGATGTGCACCTTGTCGCCGAGCAGCTTTCTCGCGAGCTTCATGGTGTTGTAGACGGTCGCCGGCGTTGAAGTGCCGGACGCGTCCTTGAACGCAACACGGTCGAACGGAATGCCGGCGTCCATAATCATCTTCAAGCGGTCGCGGTAGAACTCCGGCGTGTGGGTGCCCTTGTTGTCGATGCCGGGCGGCAGGCCCATCATCGTCACCACCACCTCATGGTTGAGCCCGGCGTCATGGATGCACTGGCCCGACCACTTCAGGTTGTTCACGTCGTTGAGCGCGTCGAAGTTGCGAATCGACGACATGCCATGCTTCTTGAACATCTGCGCGTGCAGCTTGATCATGTCGCTCGGCTGCGACTCGAGACCCACCACGTTGACGCCGCGCGAAAGCGTCTGCAAATCGGCCTCGGGCGCCGCCTTGCGAAACGCGTCCATCACATCGAAAGCGTCTTCCTGGCAATAGAAGTAGCAGCTCTGGAACCTCGCGCCGCCGCCGGCCTCGAACCAGCGGACGCCCGCCGCATACGCCTCCTCCACGCACGGGAGAAAGTCTTTTGAGAGAACGCGGGCGCCGACTACGGACTGGAACCCGTCGCGAAACGCCGTGAGCATGTACTTTACGGTTTTTTTAGCCATTGTTGTCTACCTTTCTTAAGATGTCGGGATTCAGCCGTTGAGCGCCACCGCTATCGCCAGCGCCACGTTCGCATCGTCGTCGGCCGCCTTGGCCGCGGCGGGCTTCTTCTTCGGGGCTTCCTGCGGGAGTATCGAGTCAAACCGCCCGATGCCCTTCATTGAAATCTTCGTAACAAGAATGAGAACCGACAGAAAGGCATAAACTATGCCCATTCCGGCGATCATCAGCACTACGCCTTGGCCTATCATATTGCTCCTTCGGTTATTCGTCTATGTTGGTTAGTTTAAGTGTATCGAAGTCGATTCTGCGGTAATAGCAGTTTCTGGGCGCGCCGGCCTTGTTTTTCGTGTGGCAGATGCCGCCGCGGCAGGGTCTGACGATGTAGAGAAGCGAGTTCTGCTCGCAGTTGACATAAGCCTCCAGCAAGTCGAACGTCTCGCCCGAGGTCTCGCCTTTGAACCAAAGCTTGTTGCGGCTCGTAGACCAGAGAACGAGCTTTCGCTTCGCGAAGCTCTCCTTCATGGCGTACTCGTTCGTGTAGGCGACAAGTATCACCTCCCTGGTGTCGGCGTTCTGCACGGCGACAGGTATGACGCCGGGGTCGCACGCAGCCCCGCCGGAGGCGCGCGTGTCGGCCACTTGCCGGCCGACCTTTTCCAATTTGGTGAAATCGAGCGTCAGCTCAAGCGATTCTTCTATTTGTCCCATGGTCCCTTTATTTCCGATTTCGGGTGTTTGAGGGCATAGTATACCAAAAATCATCGCGCCGCGCCACTGGAGTTTGAGTATTTTTTTACGGCCCGCGAGGGGGAGCGCGGGCCGTCTGGCGACAGCCCTAGCGCTCTTCGGCTTCGGCCTCGAACGGGCCGAGCGGCAAAGCCGCCTCGTTGTAGAGCGTCCCGCTCGTGCGCGGCCGCCCCATGTAGCGTACCTTCACTGGCTTCGCGACCTTGTCGCACGCGACGACAATCTCGGCGCCGTCGATGAAATCGGTGTCGCTCTCCCTGCCTTTCCCGTCCTTGGTCTTCCTGTAGTTGACAATCTTCGCGCTCTGCCATACCCCGTCCTCTCCGGCAACTTCAAAAGCCGCGTCGCGCGAGCGGTCGGGCGAATATACATACCAGTTCTTCGCATGTTCGAAAGAAAGGGCGACTTTCCCGTCCGCGCACACCGCCGACTTGAGTACCGGCGAGTCGTCCTCCGGGATGTCGAAGCCGTAGTCGCGCCTGAGCGCGTGCAGCGCGAGACGCTTGGCGACTATCTCCTTGTCGTTCGGGTGGATGTCGACGTAGTTGCCGCAGTCCGCCGTGACGGCGATTGCCGCGTTCTTCTCTTCTGAGACGTACTTGTTCTGCGCCATGCATATGCCGAGCCAGTTGTGCTTCCACGGCGCCAGCTGCACGATGTAGTGCTTCAAGGCGGGGTTCTCGAACGCCCTGCTCCAGCCGCTGTAGAGCGCGTGGAGCTTGGCGCAGTAGAGATTCGCCTCGTCGTTGTTGTGGCAGCCCTGGTACCAGATGAAGCCGCGGATGGCGAACGGCGTCCAGGCGGCGACCATGCCGTTCCACAGTACGGTCGGCTGTTGCCTCGGCTGGGAGATCGGCCCGCGTTTGTCCGTCTTGCCGTCCCATTTGTCCGTGACCCGGTATTCGGCCGTCGCCTTTATCGATTCGTCGCAGCCGTCGTAGCCGCTGCGTGGCGTCCAGGCGTCGATGTTAGTGCCGCCCCAGCTGGAATCGACTATGCCGATCGGTACGTCCAGCGCGGAGTAAAGCTCGAGCGCATAGTAGAAAGCGACTGCCGAGAGGTTGCAGTCCGCCGTCTGCGCGAACGATTCCGGCGAGAAGTCGCGCCACACCGCCTTCCAGCCCAGGCGCGGCCCGGCGCTCCAGTTCTTCGGGTTTTTCGCGTAGCGGATGAACTCCCGGCGCGTCATGGCGATCATCATCGCGCCTTTCGCGTCGCGGTAGCGCGTGTTCGAGCCCCAAATCGGGCACTCCATGTTGCTCTGTCCGGACGCGAACCACACTTCACCAACCAGCACGTCGCCGATTTCGACCTTGTCAGCGCCGGCGCTGACGGTCATCGTACGGCGCTCCTTCGAGGCGTCCATCGCGTCGAGTTCGACGCGCCACTTGCCGGTGGCGGCGTCAACGCCGGCGGTCTTCGTCTGGCCGGCGAACTCGACGGTGACGCTGCCCTCCGCCGGGGAGCGCGTACCCCACACCGGCACCTTCATGCCGCGCTGCAGCACCGCCCCGTCGGAAAACGGAGTACCCATTTCTATCCCTGCGAAAAGCGGCAGGGCCATGGCGAACGCCACGCAAGCCGCGAACAGCGCGCGATTCTTGAATGTCGAATGTTTCATCGTTTCTCCTGCTTTGCCGTCTATATGCGCACCCGTGGGATTCATTGCGCTGCGGCTGCGCTCTCGGCGGCGGCCTTTTCGGCGGCTGCCTTTTCGGCGGCAGCGGCCTTTTCGGCGGCTGCGGCCTTTTCGCGGGCGAAGCGGCGGGTCTTCATCACCATCTGGCAGACGCGCGCCGCGCTCGTGCGCGCGGCTTCGACCGTCAGGTTGTCGCCGCTTTCGGCACGCTCGGCGAGAGCGATGCCAAAACCTTCCTTCGCGGCCTTGTGATCCATTTCGCCGCGGTCGGTCGGCATCTTCACGTCGTTGCCCGCCGCTAGCTCGCGCCAGAGGGGGACCGTCGTCCACCAGTCCGTCATCGTCACGCCGTCAAAACCCCATTCATCGCGCAGTATGCCGGTGACAAGCCCGTAGTGTTCGCCGCAGTTGTAGCCGTTGATGCCGTTGTAGGCCGTCATGATCGCCCACGGCTTGGCCTCCTTGACCGCCCGCTCGAATCCGCGCAGGTATATTTCGCGAAATGCCCTCTCGCTGACTATGTCCTTTTCGTATCTGCGCGTCGTCTCGCGGTTGTTTCCCGCGAAGTGCTTGAGCGTCGCGCCGATGCCGCGCGACTGTACGCCCTTGACATACTCGGCCGCCGAAACGCCGGCGACGAGCGGATCCTCGCTGAAATACTCGAAGTTGCGTCCGCAAAGCGGATGACGGTGGATGCAGAGCCCAGGCGCGAGAAGGATGTCGAAGTCGGTCTCCGCCGCCTCGCCGCCCAGAGCCTCGCCGACTTCGCGCAAGAGCGCGGGGTCGAAGGACGACGCGAGCAGAGCCGCGCAAGGGAAGTATGTCGACTCGATCGAGCGGCGCACTCCTGCCGGGCCGTCGCACGTCTGCGCGGCCGAAATACCGAACTTCTCAAGCGCGCCGATCGAGCCCGTGCCGCTAGGATCGACCTTCGGGTGTCCGTAGCAGAGATTCAGCATCTCCTTGAGCGTCATCTCGTCGAGGAGCTGATCCATCGTCGCCTTCCCGTCGGCGACATCGTAAAGCGTGACGGACGGCGTTTTAACCGGTCCCTTGCGCACCTTGCCCTTCCCGAGCCGTCCGGGGCGGGTCGGGTACGCGAGCGGCACCATCGTATACGAACCGTCGGCCCGCAGCCTGCTTGCCAGCTCATCGGTCTTGAGCTTGAAGCCGGGTGTTTCCAACACTTCCGGCGCAGCGACCGTGAAGCTACCGGCCGGCGCGACATCGCGCACTGAGCCGCCGACAAGAACAGTGTACTCGCCCTGGTCGAGAACCCACGAGCCGGGCTTCCCGCTCGCGCCTTCGTCGTCGAAATAAGCGAGGTCGCGCTTTGCGAAGGGAAGCGTCAGCTCTTCGCTCTCGCCAGGCTGGAGGAGCTTCGTCTTAGCGTATGCGCGAAGCTCTATCGCCGGATGCTCCGCCTTCCCGCCCTTTTGCGACGTGTAACAAAGAACCGACCGCTTGCCCGCGACCTTGCCGGTGTTCGTGACGCGAACGGAGACAAGGACTTCGTCCCCCCGTCTTCTGAAGTCCGAAGTCTGAAGTCTGAAGTCCGTATAGCTCAAGCCGAAACCGAACGGATACACGACCTTCTCCTTCGCGCCCGGAATCGTCTCGAAATAACGGTAACCGACGTAGATATCCTCGTCATACACGACATAGTCGTCGCTGTCGTAGAAATACGCACAGCCCGGATAGTCTTCCAGCTCCGCGGCATAGGT
>JAZQBR010000175.1:0-6937 GCA_045545855.1 Kiritimatiellia bacterium
GGGTCGCGCTACCCTGCCGGAGGGGGTCGCGCGATGTGGCGAGGGAGCGTCGCTTTACCCCCTCCGGGGGGGTGGCGTTTTTGCCCACGGGGCGTCTGTAAGTTGCCTTGCGCATTACTTGGAACCTACGGGGAGAGACCCCACGAAGCGGAGAGATAATAGCGGTTATTGAATTAATTTGCCGCTGAATCTTCACTTTTTGCCGATAGTGGACAGCGTGTTCCAAAAGTGAGAAAACAGTTGGCGCCCCCATAGACACCCCAAAAAATGGAGATGCTGCATCTTGCCGCGTTGAGTGGGGGAGGTTAACGCGGCTGGAAGCCGCCTCTCCAGAGGGGGAGTAGTTAGTGGGCGAAATGATAAAACAGGTCAGCAACCTATTTTATCATTTTGTGCATACGCCTCCTGTGCGCAAGATCTCGAAACAGCAACCCTGCAAATCCATGGGGAGAGACCCCGCGATGTACAGAAGCGCGCAACGAAAATTGTCTGCATGAACGAGGCGGCAGCGGAGTCTCTCGCCTCTACGCTCTACCGCCTCAGTAAACGCTTTCCAAACGCCGACTACTTCGCCTGGGCATGAGTCGAAGGGGGATGGGGAGCGAACGACGATTGTGTACCCGCTAAATTCATCCAAGAAACGAAACGAAAGCGCAAAAAAATCATTGCGCATACTTGCGGAAGAAGGGCGATTTATGGTATAATTCACGTCGAAGATGAAAAGGATTTTCCATAACGGCTCGCGGAATGCGCAAATAATGCGCGTGGAGCGGCTGTGCGGAAAAATCACCCTCTTCCCCCCAGGAATAAACGCGGTTGCGGCGTCCGGGAGGGGCGCGGCATGAGACGGCGAGGCGCGGGGGCGAAGGAAAGGGGGTGTGCAAATGGAACGCACGCCTAGAATTTCCGTCGTGATACCGACGTACAACCGCGCATCCATGGTGTGCGAATGCGTGGCGAGCGTGCTGGCTACGGGATGGGCGAACCTCGAAGTCGTGGTGGTAGACGACTGCTCGCCGGATAATACGGGGGAAATGCTGAAACGCGCTTTTGGGCACGATCGCCGCGTCCGCTGTCTGCGCAACGCCCGCAATTCGTTCCAGGCCGTTTCGCGGAACAACGGCGCAAGAGTCTCTACCGGGGAATATTTCTTCTTTCTCGACGACGACAACAAGGTCGCCCCGTCCATTTTCAATGAGTTGATCGCCGCGTTCGAACGGCATCCAGATGCGGGCCTCATCGCGCCGCTTTCCGTCCAGCAGCGTCCCGGCAAGGAAAATGTCGTCTGGACGCTTGGCAGCGACTTCAATCGATGGACGTCCCAGCCTATGGACAATGGAGCGAATCTGCCGTTCTCGCCGGAGAACATAACGGAAACCGACTACTCGACTACGTACAGCCCAAATGCGTTCATGGTGCCGAGGGCGGTGTTCGACAAGGTGGGGGGCTTCTCGGAGTACTACGTGGTGACATTCGAGGAATCTGATTTAGGCTGGAGGATAATCGAGTCGGGATGTTCGGCGTATATCGCCGCGAAAGCCCGGACGGATCACTATGGATATTTAGAGCCGGGATGCGTGAGCAGGCTGCGGCAGCTTGGAATCGAGCGCCCGTCTCGCACGTATTACTTCGCCCGCAACAGACTTGTATTCGCCAGGCGGCATTTCAATTTCCTCCAAGTGCTTTCGGTGGCGCTAGTATTTGCGCCTCTTTCGGCGGCGTATTATTGCCTGACGGCGATCAAATACCGTAGATTTGACATTGCATGGGCCTATCTCTGCGGAACGCTGGCCGGAATTTTGGGAGTTTGGAGACGCCGTTGAGATGGAGTTGCGTGGCATTGCATCCGGCGCATCCATGAATACGATACATCGCTATCGCCGTTTCGATGGCTGGGATTATTCAAGGGGCGCATCGTTCTTCATAACGATCGCAACTGCGCCAAGACGCGCGTTGTTTGGCAGGGCGCGGGGCGGTGGTGTGGTGCTTTCCGCGCTGGGCAGGAAAGTGGATGAGGCGTTGTTGGCGATGCCGCGTCTCAATCCGGGGCTTTCCATTTTCGGGCGGGTGGTTATGCCAGACCACGTGCATTTCAACTGCGCCCTCGCGCCGGGGTTGAAGGAGCCGCTGAAGGTGCTTGGTTTCGCAGTGCGGCGTTTCAAGAATTATACGACCAAGTTGGCCAAATCGGCCTCGTCGGCCTCGTTGGCCGAGCACAGCTCGGCCATCAAATCTGGCGCTGCCGGCATTCTGGCCACGGCATCTGGCGCGGCGGATTGCCAGGCCATTGGATTTAACGACGCAGTCAATAATAGATTTGATGGCCAAACTGCGTTTGGCCAATCAGGTCAATCCGGTCTTTGGCAGCAGGGGTATCACGACTACCTGCTGCTTTCGCGGGCAATGATCGATTCGACCGAGCGCTATATCGCCTACAACCCGCAGAAATGGGAACTGATGTATGGCGAGGAAGGCTGCCTTCGCGTAATCGAGCCGCTTTCTTCGCCTCGTCTTTATATCGGCGACTACTGGAAGGGCGTGGGCAACGTCGGGCTGCTTTCGCCGATGCAGAAACTTGTTTCACTGCGGGTTTCGCGCGAAGTTTCCTCGCCCGATGCAATATACCGGGTGGTGAAACGCATGGAAAACGCAGTCGAAAAAGGTTACGCCGTGATAAGCGGTTTCATATCGAAGGGAGAGCGGGCCGTGCGCGATATGCTGTGCCGGCGCAACGATGCGCGGTTCATACGCGTCTTGCCCTCGTGCATACCCAACCGCCGTTTCAGGCCGGAAAGCGTCTACGTGGCGCCGTTCGCGGAAAACCGCTATCTGGAAATCGCGAAAGGCAACGACGAGGTGGAGTTTAGCCGCCGTGCCTGCCTCGACCTCAACTCCGAGATAACAGAGATTGCGACATCGGGCGCCGGTCTCGCTCTTTATTGGAAAGCCGCCGGGCCGCAGGTGCTGGCCCTCTAGTGCTATGGGGTCAGACCCCATGGCATGGAATCAGCCCCTGCGGATACCACTCTCCACTCTCAAAAATATGCTATAATATCCCCGGAACCGAATGACATGCAAACGAAAGCCGACAAAACCGTACTCGCGAACACCGTACTCGCGCTGCACGAGCAGAATGACGCCGCGTGGGCGAGGCAGCGCGCAGGCATTTTGCGCTACGCCATGATGCGCGGCTGGAACGTCGAATGCGTCCGCTGCGACCCAAACGCCGCCGACGTGGCCGATGCCATCCGCCGCACCGCCCCCGTTGGCGTCATTTCGGCTCTGAGTTGCCGCCTGGACGGCGCCGTGTTCGGGATGTTGCCCGTGTCGTTTTTCGATTGCCCGGCCTGCGCTGTCACGAGGGGTGCGCCATATTTGCGCCATGACGCAGAGTTCACCGCGCATATCGTGGCGCGCGAACTTTTTTCCATGAAGTGCGCATCGTATGCATTCGTGGCGGCTCTGAGCCCAGCGACGGGCGAAATCGCGACGTGGAGCCGGGCGCGCGAACATTTTTTCGCCAGGGAAGTCCTGCGACGCGGCGGAAAATGGTGCGCGCCTTTCCATCCCGGCTCGGCGGCCTCCGTGGATGCGCAGCTCAAGGCGCTTGCGGAATATCTCGCCGCCCTGCCGAAGCCTTGCGGCGTTTTCGCCGCCAACGACGCCGTGGCGACGCGTGTTCGCCGCGCCGCCAAAGACCTCGGTCTGCGCCTGCCGCAGGATCTCGCGCTCGTCGGCGTCGACAACGATTCGCGCCTCTGCCTGAAGACCAGCCCCACCATAACGAGCGTCGCGCCAGACTGGGAGGGGGGTGGGTACGCTGCCGCCGCCGCGCTCGGCGATCTCATCGATGGCCGCAAGACGGAACGCGCGCACACCACCTTCAGACCCCTCGGCCTCATGCGACGCGAAACGACCGCACATGCGCAGCTGCGCGAAGATTCGCGCGTCCTCGCCGCCGTCGCGCTGATACGCGCCAAGGCCTGCAAAGGAATAGGCGTGGAACAGGTGGTCGCAACTATACGCTCCTCGCGCCGTTTCGCGGAAAAACTTTTTCGCGAAGTGACGGGCTCCAGCATCCTTGAAGAAATCCGCAGAGTGCGCTTCGACGCCGCGAAAGTGCTGCTCGCGCATTCCGCCTGTCCGCTCTCCCAAGTCGCCTCGCGCATCGGATATTCCAGCGTCCCGACTTTCTGCCGCGAATTCAAAAACCTCACCGGCCACACCCCGGACACATGGCGCAAAGTCAATGCAGAATGTAGAATGAGGAATGAAGAATGAGCGCCTACGGGGCTAATTCCTCATCCCGCATTCTACATTCTGCATTCCTCCTTCTTTCCTCATTTTCCCGTGCGGGAAAACTGAGGATGAATTTTTTCCGTGCGCAAATTGATAATGCCGCTATGCTATAATTTCAGCCGCGTGGGCAAGCTGGCGTCAAAGCCTGTCCCCATCTGCAAAACAAACCCGCAATCGTGCTAAAAGAGGATAAATACATGAAACAAGCTACTAAAATATTAACGTTCGCGATGCTCGCCTGCGCAACCGCTTTCTGCGCACACGGGGACATAACGACAGGGTGGCTGCCGACGGCCGCTGGCACTTATACTTTTACAGATAGTGCCAACTGGGCCAATGGGGATGTCAACGGCGTGTTTAGCGCCGACTGGGTGTCGGCAGGCAAGCAGACATTGCAATTCGCAAATGATTGGACGGGTACGATTAACGTATATGGTGGAGTCAACAACGAAATTACTTTGGCAGGGAGAAACGGCATCAAAACGCTGAATATCATTGACGATTTTGATTTTATGGCATCATCCATGACCAGCTCTTCAAGCCAATTCATTTTCGCAAACACGCTGGTGCTGGATCTAGGCGGCGCAACGCGCAAATTGCATTTGAACGGCACCGCTGGCTGGATGTTTCAAGGAACCGTCCAGAACGGGACGCTTGACATCAACGGCACTGGCCAAATAAATCTTCGCGATTCAAACGCCCAAGTGACGAGTGATGTCAAACTTTCAGGCGGTGTGAACTATAAAACGACCTACACGTCCGGAACATCGAGTGATGTCGACAAAGTTCGCGCGGCAAATATGTCTATAAGTCGTTCCTCACTCCATTTTGCGGAAGCGCGGCATAATGTGGATGATAAAATCACCGGCGAATTGCGTATCCTCGGTGACGAGCCTTCCTGCTCATTCTTGCGATTGACCGTTGGTACTTCGGGTAAATATGAAGCATTGACGATCGGTAGTCTGACGGTTGATGACGGCGGTCTGCTTACTATCAGAGGTTCAGGCAAACTAGGCGCGAATGAACCTCGCACGGCCGATACGGCTTCCGTTAAATTTGAAACTCTACCGACATGTGTCAATGGCATAATGCCGCGCGTTGTCGGCACAATCGAGGCGAACGAGAGCGATAGTCTGACATTAGACCCCTACAAGGCCACATTTGTCGCATATGATGCTTCTTGCGGTGTCAAGCCTCTGGCGGCAAGCGACTATGCTGCGGACATTTCGGGGGCAGATCCCTCGGTGGATAATATAAAAGTTGTAGCCGGCGGAACTCTTGCAATTAGCGAGAACACAACGGTCAATTCGCTTCTTCTTGATTCTACGGCTTACAATGTCGCACCTGGCACTGTTGGCGGGAGCGGTGTTCTCACGGTTGCCAGTGGCATGGTGATGGCCAAGCCCTGGAAAGATTCTGGCAAAGGCGACCCTCAGATTAACGTTCCGCTCAATTTTGCTGATCGCAAAGGGTATCTGATTAATGCTGGAACGATTAATGGCACGGGCTATCGCGTGCGTCTCGGCAAGCCGATTTCAGGGACGGCGGGACTTGTTCTTCAGCATCTGGCGCCCGTAGCACAAACTTTCAAGATCAATGGTCTTAGTTCTTTCGCTGCCGAAGGAACGTCCGGCGATAGCACATACACTGGCGATACATATGTGCAAAGCGCGTTTCAATTAAACGGGAACGCCTTTTTGCCTTCTGGTGCTAGGTTTGGGAATGTCTATGTGAATGGTGCGTTGGAATCTTCATCTGTTGCGACTGAGTATAACATCACGATCAATGGCCTGTATGGATGCGGATTGGTCTATGGTCGCGGCGATACGCTTATTGTCGGTGACAATAATTGTGACGGTGATTTCTCCGGCAATGTTTCTATCAGTGGGAATACGACAGTACTGGCAAATCTCAATAAGATTGGTGCTGGAACTCAGCGTCTTGCTGGCAGTGTAATGCTTGGTACTGCACTTAACGTCAACGCGGGCAAGGTTGTTCTTGACGGCACTGTGACGCAGGGCGCGGTCAATGTAGCGGCGGGCGCTGCAATCGGCGGCAACGGCTCGATTGCGACGACGTTGACTTTTGCGGATGGCGCGAAGTTCGATGTCGATGTGGCGAATGATGTCGCGATCTGTCTGAACGTGACGGGTGCGGTAACTGGAGGGCCGGTGACGATCAACGCGAACGTCACGAGCGGAAAGTGGCGCACGGCGCAGTGTGTTCTCAGGAGCAATGTCGCAATCACCGCGACATTCAACCGCGGTGCGGGCGTTGGCGCGCTTGAGCTTCGCAACAATGGTACCGAGCTCTGGGCCTCACCAAAGGTCTCTGGCTTTACGATAATCATACGCTGACGAAAATGATAAAACAGGTCTTGTCTAATCGGAATATGGTATACTATGCTACTGTTCAGTCGGACGAGTGTCCGAACAGAACGGCCCGCCCGGAAAGGCCTTTCCCGGACGGGCCTGCGGCGGCGAGGCTCTAATAGGTCCAGAGGCATAACTCTCCGGGTCAGCTCAGCCCACCGCTGCGTTTCGTCTAAAGGCTCAACAGTTGTATAGGCGTTTCGGGACGGGGTCAATCCTCCCGGTTCAGCCTCCAGACAAGGATAGTATAGCATGAAATCAGACAC
>JAZQBR010000176.1:0-2521 GCA_045545855.1 Kiritimatiellia bacterium
ACTCATTCTGCCCGGCGAGGGCCAGTCCACAACAAACAGCGTCTGGGACAATGCTTGGTAAACGATTTTGCCCGACACGCCTGCGGAGGCCACCCGCGCCATCCGCAGGCGTTTTCGGTTGAAAAGCAGAAGCGACGAGAGAAGTTATGAACATGTCAAATCCTCATCAGGACTCGCGCCCTCCGCCCGGATGAGAATGACTGCGGTCGGCAGGGGCTCGCAGAAGCGAGACACACGCTGATTAGAGTATGCAGCGTCCCGCAACTTGCGAGAAGGAATTGACTGCAATCAGCAGCGTCCCGCAACGTGTGAGAAGAGATTGACTGCAATCAGAAGCGTCCCGCAACTTGCGAGAAGGAATTGACTGCAACCAAAAGCGTCCCGAAACATACGAGAAGGAATTGACTGCAATCAAAAGCCTCTCGCAAAGCGCAGGAAGGAATTGACCGCAGTCAACAGCATCCCGCAACCGTGGAAGGGGAATTGACCGCTGTCAACGACATTACGGATTTAACAATTCAGTACAAACTAAAAAACGAGAAGAAACATGATACAGATACCCGAACAAGTAAAAGACGCGCCCATAGTGCGGATGAAGAACGCCGTGCTGGTGGGCACGATGAAGTTCACGCTCGACCGGTTCGACGCCTCGTTCGACGCCGAGGAGAACCCTGCGCCGCCGCGCCTGGCTGCCCAGCTGGCGGAGTTCCGCACGAGCTACGATGCGCTGAACGCGGCCTACGCGCTGACCCGCGAGAGCCTGATAACGCAGGACATTGCGGCGCTGGACGAGGAGGGCGACCAGCTCTACCTGGGACTGAAGGAGACGGTGGAGGGCGCGCGCCGCATGACGTACATGCCCGCCCGCAAGGAGGCCGGCGACCGCCTGATGGTGTTCCTCAAGAAATACAGGATAGACGTGCGCGAGAACATGATCGAGGAGTGGTCGAAGCTGCAGCAGATGACCGAGGAGGCGGACGGCGACGTCCTCGTCCGGCAGGACATCGCCACGCTGGGGCTGACCGACCTGA
The DNA here is from genome assembly GCA_045545855.1 of Kiritimatiellia bacterium. Lineage (GTDB taxonomy): Bacteria > Verrucomicrobiota > Kiritimatiellia > RFP12 > UBA1067 > UBA1067. Next base: position 1,032 of record JAZQBR010000176.1, read on the forward strand.
TGACGCGCCTGACGGCCATCGCCGCCGAGCTGCGCCAGAAGATGACGGAGCGCTCCGCCGGGCTGCCCGCGCAGAAGGCCATGAAGCAGGCCCGCGAGGCCGTCTATCCCGAGTACCGCGCGCTCATCCTGCTGCTCAACGCCTTCGCCGTCACCGACAGCGAGCCCGATCGCTACGCCGCGCTCATCTTCCAGCTGAACAACAACATCGACTACGTGAAGATTCATGCCATGACGAAGGGCACGGCGTCGGAGGACGAGGGCGGCGACGAGCCGGAGCCGGACGGCGGCGACGATCTTCCCCCTGAAGGAGGCGGCGGTGAACCCGGTGGAGATAATCTTATCCCTGGCGGTGACGGTGGCGAATAACCGCGATATTAAAGACATACAAGCTTATAGGACACAAGAGGGTCGCTGAGCGTTCAGCGGCTCTCTTGCTGTCAGTATGCTGATACGCTTTGCGCCTCCACAGCCTCTTGCCATCACGCAGAAAGCACAAATTCCGCTCCGACGACCTCTCGTAGCCATGCAGAAAGAACCCTGCACAGTCTAGCATAAAAATGTTCTTTTCGGCAAAATATGAAACTTTGGAGGCAATTCGTGTAACGGCGGATTGCCTTTTTCGTCATACCTTTGCAGTGTGATTTTATCACACCGCGAACCTCGGCGGCACCTCAGCAATTGGAGCAAGCTCCATTGCATTCGGCTTGCACGAGCTTTGCACCCAGTTAAAAACAATAAAAGATATGGATTTTTTCGAGCAATTAAGATCAGGGGCCGACGTCGATATGGCGACACCCGAGTATGCAGAGGCCATCAAGCACATGACCGACTGCGCCAACATTTGTTTCAAGATTAATACTTCGGCGCCGCTGCCTGAGCAGATTCGCCCATTGGAGGAAGAACTGTTTGGCGGAAATCTCGACAAGACGAGCTATCTGATGCCGCCCGTTCAGATTGACTTCGCCTGCCAGATGAAGATTGGCAAGGGTGTGTTCGTGAACCACTCACTGACATGTATGGCAGCTGGCGGCATCACCATCGACGACGGTGTGATGATTGGGCCCAACGTGCGCATCGTCACTGACAACCACGACTTCGATAACCGCATGGTGCTGCGCTGCAAGCCTGTGCACATCGGCCGCAACGCCTGGATTGGCGTGGGCGCCATCATCCTGCCTGGCGTGACCATTGGCGAGAATGCCGTGGTGGCAGCAGGAGCCGTCGTGACCAAGGACGTGGCACCGAACACAATAGTAGGTGGCAATCCAGCAAAGTTCATAAAAAGCCTCACCCCCAGCCCCTCTCCGAATGGCGAGGGGAGGACACGCAACGCGCTTGGCTCGTCCGAGAAATAGTCAAATCATATAATAATAAATTGTTAAATAGTAAATAGCCATGATGGTATTTGACAGAAACGAGAAGAAGCAGGTAGTGGCACTCTTGGGTGCCGGCAGTATGGGAACCGCCATTGTGCGCCGCATCGGTGCA
>JAZQBR010000177.1:0-2898 GCA_045545855.1 Kiritimatiellia bacterium
CATAGCCCTTTGTCTCCCTAAGACCGCTTGGCCTCCGACTTAATAGGGGGTGACGGGGGTCTACCCAATAGGGGGAGCCTACCCTACCCAATAGGGGCAAGGGTTTTCATTATACCCGAGGTTAAAACGCAGAAAAACGACTGTTTTGGGGGTAATTAGAGCGGAAAGATGCTCGAGAGTGCCGTTCGCGATTCGATTGGAGTGGCGGAGCGAGAATGAAGTCAAAGAAAATCCAAGAGTGGAAACAGTAGAGAGATTAAGGAAAACGAAGGAAAAGCGGGAAAATCGGAAATTTCACCGGCTGCTACCCGTTGCAGAAAAAATATGGTATAATATAGGCAACAACTGGAGAAAAGACATGGCAGACAAAATCAGTTTCGAGCCGCCCAGGGGCATGAGGGATTTCTATCCCGAAGACATGCTCTGGCGCAACAAGGTATTCGACGCGTTCCGCGCCGCAGGCGACGCCTATGGCTTCGTGCCGTACGATGCGTGCGTAGTCGAGAGCTACGAGCTTCTCGCGCGCAAGGCTGGTGAAGAGGTCGGCGAGCAGATATACCACTTTCTCGACAAGTCCGAGCGGCATCTTGCCCTCAGAGCCGAGATGACGCCAACACTCGCGCGCATGGTGGCCCAGCGCCAGAAGGAGCTGGCCTTTCCGCTGAAGTGGACGACTATCGCCCAATGCTTTCGCTACGAGCGCATGACAAAGGGGCGCAAGCGCGAGCATTACCAGTGGAATCTCGACATAATCGGCGAGGAGTCTGTGCTCGCCGAGGCCGAGGTGATAGGCGCGGCGGTGGACGCGCTCAGGCGCATGGGGCTGACGACAGCCGATTTCAAGGTTCACGTCTCGTCGCGTAAGTTCCTCGGCGAGCTTCTTGTGAAGAGCGGCATTTCGCCCGACAGGCACGCGCAGGTGTTTCTGGCGCTCGACAAGCGCGGCAAGATGCCCGATGCCGAAATCGCGGCGATGCTCAAGGACGGCGGGCTTTCGTCCGCCGAGGTCGACGCGACGTTCGAAATCATGGGCACGACCTCTTGCGAGGGGTGCCGCGAGCTGGAGGAGCTATTCGCCCTCGCGCGCGTCGCCGGCTTCGCCGACGCGCTGCAGTTCGACATTTCGGTGATACGCGGTCTCAGCTACTACACGGGAGTGGTGTTCGAGTGCTTTGACACCGCGGGCGAGTTCAGGGCGATTTTCGGCGGCGGCAGATACGACAATCTGCTTACGACGATAGGCGGCGAGCCGACGAGTGCGGTCGGGCTCGGCTTCGGCGACGTAGTCGTGACCGAGCTTCTAAAGGCTCGTCTTGGCGAGGGCGCGGCCCGCGAAGCGCGCGGCACGTGCGTCGGCTTCATGTTCGAGACCGAGCGCGACGCGGCGGTGCGCCTCGCCTCGCGCCTCAGAGCCGATGGCGGGCGCGTGGATCTGGCCCTCAGGCCGCAAAAGCCAAAGCGGTTCTTTTCGCACGCGAACGCATGCGGCGCGGCGAAGGCCGTGTTTATCGGGCCGGACGATGTGGCCAGAGGTACTGTGCGCGTAAAGGACCTTGCGACGCGCGAGGAGACCGAGGCATGCCTCTGAAGCCGGTAATGGACGCGATGGCCGCCAGGTGCCCGACGGTCCGTTCGGGGCTTGCGGTCGGCTATGGTGGCGCGGCGGCGGCCGAGGCCTTTCGCGCGGCGCGCGGCGGCGTGTGGATGTCGGCCGAGACTGCGAGCGACCTGCCGTTCGAAGACCGCCAGTTCGAGGTTGTCGCCATGGACGGGCGCGCTGTCGCCCGCGAGAACGTGCGCGAAGCCAATCGCGTCCTTCTGCCGGAGGGCTATCTCTTTTTCTCGGTGGACGAGCGGAGGGGCCAGAACCCCGGCGGCTTTACCGCGCCCGAGATATACAGGATAATCCGCGAGGGCTTCGACATAATCGAGTTGAAGCTCCCGAAGTGGTGGGTGTTCGCCCGCCGCGGCCGCGTCATAACGGTATGCGCCAGAAAGAAGGCCTGGCGCGAACACAAAGGACTAACCAGGGGCGGCACAGTGCTGCTCACCCCTATCAGGAGCAGAAAATGAAGCTATTTACGGGAGCGGCCGCGGCGGCAGCGGCGATGGCGGCGGTGCTAGCCGCCGGCAGACTTGGGGCGGCGCAAGGCGCGCGCGATTCGCTGACGCGCTTTCTCGAAGCGCGCGGCGGCGAGAGTCCCCGCCTTTACGAGGAGGCGGCGCGCGAAGTCGCGGCCGACGCGGCCGCCGGCAGGCCAATGCAGCAGTACGCGCTCGCGGCCGTCGCGAAGGAGCCCGGCGCGCCCGCGGCGGCGAAGGAGCTCCCGGACGAGGTGCGCGAGCGCTACCTCGAGCTGAACCGCTCGCGTGTCAGGGTGCTCGCCCAGCAGAAGGGCGAGCCCCTCGCGTGGTACCTCCTGTATCTGGAAACGGGCGCTCAGACCTTTCTCAAGCGTGCGGCCGACGGGGACTGCCCGCACGCGCTGAACGAGTTGGGGGCGCGGCGGCTTCGCGGCAAGGACGGTTCGCTCTCGCCAGAGAAAACGCTGAAGGAGTGCTTCGGCCTCTTCGCTCGCGCCGCCGGCAAGGACGACCCCAACGGGCACTACAACCTGGGCGTGTGCTATCTGAACGGCTGGGGCTTCAGGCGCGACGAGTCGCTCGCCGTCGACCATCTGAAGCGCGCGGCTGACATGGATCAGCCCAAGGCGCTGAACCTGCTCGGCGAGATGTACCGCGAAGGGCGCGGCGTCGAGCATAGCGCCGAGCTCGCGGCCAAGTTTTTTTCCCAGAGCGCGGCGCTGGGCAACGCGAAGGGGCGATACAACTACGCGATGGCGCTTCAGAAGGGCGAAGGCATAGATGTGAACGAGGCGCGCGCCGCCGCGCTCTTGA
>JAZQBR010000178.1:0-4113 GCA_045545855.1 Kiritimatiellia bacterium
GCCCCTACCGTGCCGCGTTGGCAACGGTTCCCACGAACATGCCCCACCCCGCCGGGAGGGGCCGACCACCGGGCGGCCCGTGTATTTGAGAATGGCAACAGCAAAATGGAGACGCGGCATCTTGTCGCGTTGAGAAGAGGGGAGGCAACGCGGCTGGAAGCCGCGTCTCCAGGCATGGAGATTCAGTTTGAGGGCACATCTACAATCATCCGAAGCCTTCCAGACTGATCTTGTCTTAAGCATGATACCTCGCTTTTTTGCCATTGAGACGAGTATATCATCTCATATTTCGTCGCTTTTGTTAATAGGGGGCTGCAAATTCAATATCTACAAGCCGTAAGCGCCATGAACTAAATGACCATCCGCCGTTGACAGGGCGGAGTGTTTTTTTGTATACTCTGAGCGAATCATGAAAGGATATTATGACATGAAGAGAATATTCTGCGCTGTGATGGCGACACTCTGGGCGGCGTGCGCGGCCGGGCCACGACTGGACGGCGCGGCCAAACTGATGGCGGACGGCAATTTCGCCGAGGCGTATGTCGCCTACACAAATGTGATTTTCGCGGTGGAAGGGGAAGAAACGCCCACCGACGGCGACAGGGCCCAGGCACTCCTCGACGCCGCGCGCTGCGTGCGCAAGGTCTCGCGTCTGTCGGAGGTCGAACCGCTTCTTGAAAAGGCGCGCGCGGAGCGCGGAGAGTTTCCCGTGCGCCTCGCGTGCGTCCAGGCGCTGGGGGAGCTGCCTCATACCGGCAGAATGGTCAAGGGCCGGTTTGTTCGCGGAGAAGGCTGGCGCGGCGATTATTCGTCCATGGAGCGCGACAGGGTGGTGCGTCTAAGATGGCTTGAGGAGTTGATGCCCGCTGTTGCAGCGCAGACCAGGCTGCGCCAGCGGTGGTTTTGGAACGAGACTGTAGACGCGCTTATGATGAACGGCCGCGATGCCGAGTGTGCATGGAAGCTCGTCGATCTGACAGACCTTGGCGCTGTGCCGGAGGTCGTCCGGCGCGGCCGCTGGCGGTGGGCACTGCACGATTTCGAAAGCGCGCCTGCGCCTGTCGACGGCGAGGGCAGACCGGTCTTTCACGCCGTGCCCAAAAGCTGGAGCGCGGCGCACACCGACGGCGAACGCTGGCGCGCAGCCAACGCCGCGCGCGCGGCCGTGGACGAGACCGGGCGGATGAGGTCCGCCGCCGCGCTCGCCTCGTTCGCGGCGCGCCAGTTCGGCGTGCAGACTCTGGGCGGCGAGCAGAACGCCGCCGCTCTCGTGGACGATCTCGCATCGCTCGCGGACGACGAGACGATTGCGCGCGTGGCGAACGGGGTTCAGCGTTTCAAACTGCCGGAGGACTACTGCTATATCAGACTCTGGGAGCTTGGCGCCAATACTGCGGCAATCGCCAACGAGTTTGAGATGCGCTACCAGTTCGCGAGAGCGGCGGCGATTTACGAGAAGACCGACCGTCATGATAGCGCGAAGCGCATTACGGCGCCGGGAGTGAGATTCGAGGGGCGTGTGCCGGCGACCAGCTGGAAGCGGCGCGGCACCTTCACCATAACGCACAGAAACGCGGCGGAGATACTGTTCTCCCTTCAGAGAATCGATGCAGAGAAACGCTTGTCGGAGGTCCGCGACTTCGTGAAAAGCGGAGTCGTGACGAATGACTGGCGCGCCACGGAGTGGTTACGCGAGTCGTACATGCAGGGCGAGAGCCCGGAGGCGCTCGCGAAGTATCTCGCTGGAGAGAAAATGGAGTGGCGCGTAGCCGTAAAGCAGGCGGCCGGACACTTTGATACGCGTACCGAGGTGGCGGTTCCGTTCGACCTTGAGCCGGGCGACTATATGCTGAGAGCCGAGGCACCGGGGGGCGGGTGCGTCCATTCGGTTCTGCGCGTGGAGCGCCTGGCTGTCGTAAAGGAGACCGTGGCGCGAAACGGCTGGACGGGCTACCGTGTCGTCGACGCCGAGACCGGCGCGCCCATGGCCGGCGTGAAGCTCGACGCGTTCATGTGGAGCGGCGATTACTACGGCGGCCGGCCCAGAGGCTTCAAGTGGAAGGAATATCAGGCGGTTACCGACGAGGCGGGCTTCGCCGTATTGCGCGGCGGCAGCCATGGTGACGCTTATTACAGCGGATTTGTCGTCTGTCGCGCGCCCGACGGCTCGACAGCTGTCGTCTCGACAGACCATCATGGCGTACCGGGCCTGGAGAATCCTGGGCGGCTCAGGCGCGGCGTGATAATAACAGACAGGCCTGCATACCGTCCGGGCGACACGATAAAGTACAAGATGTGGGCCCGCAGGCGCGAGGGCCATAAAGAGCCTTTGCCGAAAAAGGGCGTGTGCCGCCTGTACATGAGCGGGGATGGTTCCGGCGAGCCGCTCATGAGCGAGGAACTGACCTTCGATTCGTTCGGCGGGGCATCAGGCGAGTTCAGACTGCCGGCGGACGCGAAACTCGGCGAGTATCGCCTGTGGTACGAGGGGTTCGAAATCTCGACGGCGGTGCGCGTCGAAGAGTATAGAAAGCCCGAGTTCGAAGTCGCTGTCGATGCACCGAAGGGCGCGCTGGCGCTAGGCGAGAAGATTACGGCCACGGTGCGCGCGAAATACTACTTCGGCGAACCAGTGAAAAGAGGACGGGCGAACGTGACCGTCAGGCGCTCGCCGCGCCGCGCGGACTGGCACCCCGTCTGCGAATGGGATTGGCTCTATGGCGGCGGGTGCTGCTGGTATTTCTACGACAGCGACTGGTACGCCGGGCCGGGCCGGCTGTCGCTCAGTCGCGTCTCTCCTTGGCAGGGCTACGCCCCGCCGGGACCTGCGCCCGAGACGGTCGCGACGATGACCGACGTGCCTCTCGATGAAAATGGCGAGGTAAAGGTTGTGTGGGATACCTCGTTCGCGAGAAAGCTGTATGGCGACGTCGATCAGGAGTACAGCATTGTTGCGTCGGTGATGGACGAGTCGCGCCGCACGATTGACGGTTCGGGCTCGGTAGTGGCCAGGGCGGAACCGTTTCGCGTCTTCGCCTGGACGGACCGTCCGCGCTACCGTGTCGGCGACACAATTGAGGCGAACAGCCATGTCGACGGGCTTGACGAAGACGAAATCGCCTCGCGCAAGTGGCGGCTTTACGAGCTGAGCGCGTCTGGAGAGGAGCCGGCGGGTGAAGGAACCGGGCCCAGGTTTTCGGCGTCGAAGCCCGGCCAGTACCGCATTTCATGCGAGGTGACCGATGTGAAGGGCAGGACGCGCGAAGGTTCGCGCATCATTACTGTCTCCGGCGCCGGCGATGACGGCAGGGCGTTTCGCTACGCGGCGCTAGAGCTGGTGCCGGACAAGGCGTTCTATGCGCCCGGCGAGAAGGTGCGCCTCGCGATAAACACCGACTATCCCGGTTCAACAGTGTTCGTGAAAACGCGCGGCGGCGAGACGCAGGTCGTCCGAATGGCGCCCGGCGCGAAGACCGCCGAGATCGGAGTCGACGTCACAGAGGGCGACAAGCCCAACTTCTACATCGAGGCGTGGACCGTCACCGCAGACCGGTGCCACACGGAGACTCGCGAGGTGATGGTGCCGCCGGCGGACAAAATAGGGCATGCCGCGGTGGAGGTCGAAGGCGGCAAGGACGGTGTGTTCAAGCCGGGCGAACGTGTCGCGGCGACGGTTCGCATATTCGACCACGAGGGGGCGCCGGCGGATGCATCGGCGGTCATAACGGTTTACGACAAGGCGATAGACGCGATAGCCGGCGGCTCGAATGTGAAGGAACTGAAAACGGCGTTCTGGAGCGCGCGGCGCATTTGGCACACCTGTTTCAATGGCTTTGAAGTCGGGCGCGAGAGTTGGGGGCTTCGCTTAAAAGGAGACGTGATGTGCCACCCGCTCGGATTGTTCGGCATAAACGGTTTGGTGGGTTTTAGCCTCGGCGAGGGAGTCAAACTCCAAGGCAGCGTGAAGACGTTACCGCGCGCAGAAGAACCCAGGGTGACGGGCGCGATAGCGAGGGTTGCCAAAATGAGGGTGGCAGCGACCGACGAGATCGAGGAGGAGAGTAAGGGTCTTTCGGCCGGTGAACTAGAAGAAGTCGGATCGTAGCCATGTCG
>JAZQBR010000179.1:0-7803 GCA_045545855.1 Kiritimatiellia bacterium
CCCTAAGCCCGCTTGGCCTCCGACTTACGGCGCGGCGCGCGAGCTGCCGGCGACCTGCATCGCAATCTCGGCAGACGTCGCCTCGCAGGAGATGGACTGGACCGGGCCGGGAGTTCCGCGAGCCTACTCGGCAGGCGTCGAGGTGCGCTGCGCGCGTGCCGACGACACGACCGGGCGGACGTTTCGCGACGCCTGCAGGGCGGTTCGCTCGGCGCTCGCGCCGCTTCTCGGCGACGGCTGCGCCGCGCTCGACGGCGAGGGCTTCAAGTGCGACGCGTTTCTGCTCGAGGGCACCGAGACGCCCATAGAGACGGCGGGCGCCGACCAGGCGAGAAAGACCTACCGCGCGACCGTAAAAGGCCGCTACAAACCACTGGCGCAAGCCGATGAAACACAGGAGGAAAGCTAAATGTCAAACGCAACCCACAACGCGGCCATAGACTATTTCGACCTCGAAGAGGCGACAAGCGCCGCGTTCAAGCTGACGAGCTCGGCAGAGAACCGCTCGGTACAGACGGCGAGCGGCGTCAACAACTACGGCGACGTTGCCGTCGTCGACCCGTACGGCGAGATCGCCGAGCCGTCGGCGGAGTATGATGTCATCGACACGGTCCGGCACGATCCGGAGGGAACGGCGCTCGTCGTCCTGGGCACGGTCGGCACGCCGCAAGGCATCGCCGAGCCGGTCGTACTGGGAACGCTCACGATATCGACGCAGACCGGCACGGCGCCGACAGTGTCGGCGAGCGGCAAGGCGGTGCAGGCGAACGCGACGCAGCTCAGGGCCTACAAGCTGCCGGCGTTCACGCTCTCGCCGCGCCACCGTGCGCAGGACTTTCTGGGCCTTTGCACGATAAAGAAAGGCGCAGAGGCGGCCAGCGACATCGACGACTACGGCTACAGCTCGGTAAAGGCGAACTTTCCGATCGAAATAACACTCGCCCAGCCCCAGGGCGTGACGAAGAACTACGACCTTCACGGCGGCATGGCCACGGTCGACTTCGCCATGAACTGGTACGGCGCGACGGCACCCACAATCGGGCTGACTGCGGCGGCAAACGCCCTGGGCGCGACGACCTCGCCGGTCGCGAGCCGCAGCGACCCGGACAACGGGTACACCGAGTACACGTGGCAGATATCCTTCCCGCTCAAGGGCGAGGAAGCCGGGGCCCAAGGACGCCGGGAGGACGGGGAGGCAAGGCGGCATGGTGGCGAGACTGGCTAAAGACGACTTCGAAGACATGCGCGCGGAGGGACTTGAGCCCACGCTCGAAGATTTCGACAGGCTGAACCAGCTGGCGCTAAGGCTGGAGCGCGGGGCCGAAACGACAGCCGCGACCCATCCGCGCACCGGCTGGGCGGGCGACGTCCCGTTCCATGAGCCGACCGTCGCGGCGATAATGTGGCTGAACGATTACGCCTCTCGGCTCGCCGGCGACGACGACGCGGCCGAGGCGGCGTACTGGTTCGCGCTCGCGCACGCGACGCGGCCGGACGTTTTCAAGGGGCTGGAGGCGCCGGGTGACATCAGGGCGGCGGTCGCCAAGTGGCTGAAGTCGTTGCCGTGCACGGTTGCGGAGATCGACCGCGCCTGCCGCTACGCGGCATTCGGGCTGGACGACACGCCAGAGCCGTGGCCGGGGCCCGCGCGCCGGTCGAACCGCACTGCCGCCGAAGAGAACGCCGAGAGGCTGGAACGGCTCATGGCCGAGGCCGCCGCCAGCGCCGGCACGGGGTATCTGGAGCTCATGGCCGAGACGCCGTCCAGACTGAACGCGCTTGTGCTCGCCGCGCAGGTGGAGGCGGGGGCGGAGTTCGCGCCGGACGTCTCCAGGGCGCAGGCCGACTACCAGCTCGCGCTCTCGGCAATACGCAAGCGTCTGGCGGCCGAGAGGGCTGCTACTTCAAAAGAGCCGCAAGGAGCACGAGAACAATGAAAACGACACCGCCCCATTTGTACCAGCCGGGGGCGCTGTGCGGGCACATCCCGCACTGTATGCTACGCCTGCCGAAGCGGCACACGTCGCATGGCGCCGGCTGCAACGCTTCACCCTGCTCTGTCGCTGTTTCACTCATGGGCGAAATTATATCACAACCAATGGAGGTTGGCAATGGCTGAGCCAGGTCAGGACATACGCATTCGGCTCGGCACCGTCTTCGACGGGCGCGGGACGGACGCCGCCAAAGGCGCGGTTGCTGATGTAAGCAAGGCGGCGAGGATACTGGGCTCGACCATAAGCGGCTCCATAGGCGGCGCGCTCGGCTCTTTGGGCGGCATGGTCATGGACTTCTTCAGGGGCGGCATCTGGGCGGTCGCGGCGCAGGGCGTCTCTCTACTCTGGGAGACGTGCAAGGGCTTTTTCGACGACAGCGAGACGCGCGCGAAAAAGGCGGCAGCCGCGATCGAGGCGATGGCGAGAGCGAACGAGAACATGCTCGCGGCCGTCAAGGCGCGGCACGAGGCGTCCGCAGCGGCGGCGGACGCGGAGGCAAGGGCCATAGACACAGCCCTCGCCAAGCGTCAGAACGAACTGAGGCTCGCGCACGACCTCGCCGCTGCAGAGGCTGAAGTCGCCCGCCAGCGCAGAATAGCCGCCGGGGAAGATCCCGCCGCTGTGAACGCCGAGGCGGCGCGGCGCTCGACGGCCGCCGACGCCGAGTATGGTGTCGCGAACGCCGACGCGGCAGCCAAGTTCGCTGAAAAGTCCCTCGCCGCAGCCGAGGCGGCAGCGAAAAGCGCCAAGGCGCAGCTGGCTGACGCAGAAGGCAGGTTTCTCGAAATGGAGAACGACATGGCGCAGGCGGTGGAGCAGGCCAGAGATTTGGCGGAGTCGAAATTCCGCAAATCCATCCACGTGAAGGGCTTCAGCTACTGGGATATAGACAAGGCGAGAGAAGCCGGCGCCGACAAATATATGGAAAGCGATGAGTTCAAAGCGCGCGTGGAAGGCCAGAAGAAACTCTATGCGCTGATCGAGGAACTTAAGGCCGAGCAGAAGCGCCGCGATGATGCCGTCGCCGCCGCGCATGTGCGTCTCGAGCAGTCACGCACCGCAGTGACCATCGCCGAAACCAGGGCGCGGGCCAACGTCGAGAAGCGTGCCGCCGAAGAGCGCGTGAAGCGCGACACCGATGCGGCGAGGCAGGCCGACGAAGCGCACAGGAAGGCGGCCGCCGATATCGACAAGTTCTTCGATGATATCGATAGTGCATCCGTCAAGGCCGCCGAGGAAGCCTCGCGCAAACGAATCGAAATCTTCAAGGAAGAGACAGAAAAGAAGGTCAAGGCCATCGACAGGGAGATCGCGAAAATCCGCGAGGAAGCGGCTGCGCTGGAGGAGAACGCCAGGCGCGCGCGCGGCGGCGTCACCTTCGGCGAGTGGCAGCGCGGCGAACGCGAGCGCGCCAGGGAGAACGCCAGGCGCGAGAACCGGCAGAAAAACGTCATCCGCAACGCCGAAGCGGAACGCAACCGGCTGCTGGAGCAGGCCAAGCGCGAAGGCAGAGGCTTCAATCCGCAGCACATGCGGCGGCTTAAACAGCTTAACGAGTTCCTGAACAACCAGGACCCGAAAAACAACCCGAAGCTGAAAGCCGCCGAGCAGAAAGAGAAAGAACGCGAGCGGCTGCTCAGAGACCAGAAAACGGCAATCGACAACATCTTGAAGGAAATCAGGGAGGCGAAACTGTAATGGCACTGTTCGCTAGAGCGGCTGCGGAGAACCGCGTCATAGACACCGCCCTGCACGTCTCGTACGCCAGGCGCAAAGTCCACGGCTCGTGGACATACACGAGCGGCACTTCGCTCGTGACCTTCTACGAGGCGTGGGAGTACACGCGCACGGCCCGCAAGGCGTACCGCTATGTAGGCATGGACTACGACAACGCCGTCGCCGAGGCAAAGAGACTCGAGACCGCGTACACGCGCAACACCCAGGAGAGCGTGCTGGTGACGAGCGGGGAAGGCGCGGGGACGTTCGTGGAGACAAGCGACGTCGCCAGTCTCTGCATGGCCGATATCGCAGTGCAGCACGACGCCGGCTCGATGTACACGATCGTCGTGTCGGTGAACGAGACCGACACCAAACTGCGCACGAACCCGTCGTTCGCGTTCGAAACGCTCTTCGCCGCGGAGCGCGCTCGCGGCTACGACGGCGAGACGGAAACCGGGAGCCAAAGCCAGGCATGAATCCGCCGCGTCCATTGCAGCTTCTGCGCCACGGCAGGTTTCTCTGCCGTGCGGCCTTCTCGCGGTTTGTAGAGACGTGGAACTGGCTGGTCACGTATGTCGACAACCTAAAGGGGGATGCCGACTTGAACCCGCTCGAGGGGCACGTCACCGTCGACCGCACGAGACCCGACGCGCCGGTCGTCCGCCTCGTCAACCTCGACCTGCTGCAGCGCGGCGGCAGCGAAGACGGCGGAGACGGCGGGATAGACGAGGAGACGGCGAGGGAAATCGCCGAGGAAGTGGCAGGAGAGTCGGTGTCGGCCCTGGACGGACTGACGGTCGTGACGGGGATAGGCTACAACACGTCAACGGGCTATATCACAGTGACGACGCGCCAGATAAGCGTTGTAAACGGCAAGTTGACACTCGGGCAGGCGGTTCCACAAAACGCCATCGAGACAATTCCATTCACCGAGCACTATCCCAATCCGAGCTGAACATGGCAGTCAATCCGTCCATAACCATAAACCTGCATCTAGACGGCAACGCCATCACGAGGTCGTCGACATTTCAGCTGGGCAATGCAGGAGAATGGAGGGATTTCACACCCACGAACTATGGACTGCGTGTCGATTACACCTGGCGCAGGCATTCAAGCGGCGACGGAGAGTACGAGATATTCCAGCGGCAGTACGATTTTACGGCGCGCGCGCTGGAGGGACGCGCGTTTATTGGCTGGAGTGGACGTGCATTATGGGACAATGGCGATCGGGCGATAGTTGATTTCTCGTATCGCCACCCTGGCATGCAGGGCGTTAATATCGGGCTTGGCTGGTGGCGCTTAAAAGAGAACAAGTGGGATGACGCGACACAGCAAGACTTCGTCGCCCTTGACAGTATTGTATTTGACATATACTTCATCAGTGTAACCCACCTCATACTGCGCGACCCGGCGACCGGCAAAATACTGCGCGATCCGGCGAATGGAGTGATACTGCGCGACGACTGACAACAAACCAAGAAGGAGAGTACGATGAAACCACAACTGACCATACTGGCAGCCGGGCTCGCGGCGGCGCTTGAGGCCGCCGTCCCGATGGCTTGGACCAACTCGCCCGGCATGACGCCGCGAGTGCTGCCGCCTGTGCCGCACGGCTCGGCGATCGACTTCGCGGTCACTCTGAAGGGATACTCCTCGCCACCCGTCGCGGACGGGGCCGACTTGCGGCTGTGGTTCCAGACCAACGGTATGGACGACGCGTGGTGGAGCGCGCCGGCGACGCTCAGAGGGGACACCATAACGGCCAGCTTCGGGCCGGCGGAGGACACCGGGGCCGACCGCGTCTCTCTCTTCTTCGGCGCGCCATCCAATGCATTCGCGGCGGCCGTTCTGCGCCTGAGCCATGCGCCGGGCTTTCTGCCGAACGCGCTACCGCTGCCGGTCGAACGGCTCGACTTCGACGCCATCGAGATCGCTAACGCCCCTTGGCCGGCCGAAATCGCCGCCGCGGCGGACGCGACGCTGGCCGCCGCCAAGGTGCACACCGACGCCGCCACAAACGCGCTGTCAGTTCGCGTCGCAGCTGACGAGACCGCTATTGCGTCCCACACGTCCCAGCTCTCCCAGTTGTCCCAGAGCCTCGCCGACAAGGCTGCGAAGTCGTGGGTGGAGAACAACTTCGTCGGCGCGCTTGACTTCGCAGACTTCAGAACCGCCATCAACGGCACTGTCGCCAACGCGCTGGAGGCCGCCAAGGACTACGCCGACGGACTGCTCGACAGGATAGCCGTCGAGGCGACAGCGGCGCGGGTCGCGTCCAACACGGTCGAGACGGTCCTCGCGCCGCGAGCGATCGAGTACCACTACGGAGACGACACCCAGGACCAGGCGTTCATACTCCCCAACTGGGCGACCAGCGCGTGGCAGTTCGTTCGCGACGGCGAGAGCGGCGAGCCGGGCGACTGCGGTACGGCGCGCATCGTCTCGAACGGATTGTTGCGCAACTACTCGTTTGTGGTCGAGGAGATTCCGGACGATGTCGCCGAGCGGACGATGGCGCTCACCTTCCAGGCACTGCGCGCGACACACAGGATTTACGCGACGCCGGCGTTCCACGATATCGAGGACCCGCGCGTGCCGGACGCCTGGGGGTGGCTGCTCACGACTAACGACGTGCCATGCGTAGTGACGGTGCGCGAACCCCAAGCCGGGCTGCTAATCGTCCGGCGCGATCGCCTTGGCGGCGAGGAGGCGACCGGCTACATCACCATCGAGGACGGCCGGCCCGTCATCTGGGGGAGACGGTAGGCGAGGCGCAAAACAGGAACATAACTAGAATCGAAACTAGAATCGAAAGGAGAACACGATGAAAGTCATGATGATCAAATTTGCGGCCGCTGCTCTGGCGCTGACGCTGCTCCCGGCCTGCGCCGACACGCGCGTGGGCTGCGCCGTCACCGAGGCGGAACTCAAAGCCGAAGGCGAGAAACTGGCGAGTGAACTCGCCGGGGCGACTGGCTGTCGGTACTGGCTCTCCACCGACGGCGACGACGACAACGACGGCACGCTGCCGACGCGGGCGAAGCGGACGATTGAGGGCTGCTACGCGGCGGGTTGGCCGGACGGTGCGACCGTGGGCGTATTGCCCGGCGATTACACACCGCCGTCAAACGACTGCGACGGCGTCATCGCAGGCGAATATTACTTCATCCCGGCGACGAACAGGCTCTCGTTCGTGGCCCTTTGCGGCCCCGGGCGTACGCGCATAGTCGGAGTCAAAGAGGGCCCGGACGCATGGGGCAACGGCTGGCATCACACGCTCGCATTCTATACCGAGGGTCAGGCGTTCACCGGCTTTACGCTCACAAATCTCGCTAGCTGCCGCCTGTTCGATTACTCGACAAACACAGGCAGCGGGCCGATGGCCTGTGGGGTCGCATTCACGAATTGCGTGTTCGAGGGATGCGGCGGGGAGTATGCCTTGCGCTGGTCGGCGGTCAACACTTGCGAATTTTCCGGCTGCCGTTTCGCCGGTACGAGGTTCATCGCGCTGAAGGGAGGCAATACGAGTCCGGCGTTCAATGGATGCCGTATCGACAATACCAGATTTGAAGGCGTTGTGTTCGGTGCAAAACAGACGTCCGAGTACCCGAAAAATGGAGCGTTCCGGTTCCTTGCCGACACCACAATGGCGAACTCGTGGCTTTCGTTCAGCACCAACAGTCTGGATATCAGTTTCAACACAAGCTCGTCGATGATGACGAATTGCGTTATATCAGGGCCTGCGGTGAAAATTGCCAACAAGGCTGTCGATTGCGCATATCTCGTGACGTACCAGAGCTACAAAGATGCGACCAACGCACTCAATGCCGCTGGAGTCCTGTCCGAGAGGCTGACATCTCTTGAAGCGCGCGTGTCGTCGCTGGAGCATCCGGTTGAAGCATCCTCCGGGGAGGAGTGATTAAACTCCGCTTTCCCCTGCTGCAAATACTATTATCGCAGGAGTGGCGCGGCATCCGCATCCGCGCACACTCCCTCTTCGTTTCATCTTCGTTCCCAGCACACCTTAACCCTTATCCCGAGCAAGTCAGAGGTGCATTAAAACCCTTGCCATCATTTTTGTGCTGTTACA
>JAZQBR010000180.1:0-7641 GCA_045545855.1 Kiritimatiellia bacterium
GTAACGAATCCGGCGGCCCCGCCGCCGGCCGGCGGCCTCGCGCCGGACGCGCCAAACTTCGCGAAATAAGCAGTGAACGAAAACACGTCGGGATACACGCCCGAGAGCGCCGCCTTGAGCGCGCGCACTTCGGGCCCGGCCGTCACCGCCCGCAGAGCGTCAGCCGACATGAGCGCGCCGAGCCATTTCGCCGCAGCCTCCAGCGTCGCGCCGTCGAGAAGCGCCAGCCTGCACCAGTCGCAGCGCGGGAACGGGCAGAAGACCGGCTCGACGCCGAGCTTCTCCAGCACCATGCGCCTCACGCGCGGGCTTTCCAGCGGATACGATTCGCCGGCGAGCCACGACGGATGCACCTGCGGCGCGAAATCCCACAGAAAACCGCGCACAAGCGGCCACAGCGCTTCGTCAGAAACGAGCGCGCGCGCGCCTTCGATGTCTATCGCTTCGTTTTTCACTTTCAGCTTTCACCTGCGGAACCGACCCATTGCCGGCCGGCCCCCTTCCTGACCTCGAGATATCTGCGCCAGCGCGCGCCGGCCTCACCGTGCCGGCCCAGCATCGCCAGCGCACGCGTCTCCAGAACCGCCTCGGCATGCTCGAGCTCGGGCGGATACTCCGCCGCGCGCAGAACCGCAAGAGCCCTCTTCGCCTCGCCATCCTCCAGCAGAAGCTGCGCGAGAGCGGCCGCCGCGACTCCGTCGCGCGGATTCTCCTCCACCAGCGCCTCGCACAGGCCGACCGCCCGCGCGCCGCGACCGTGCCGCATGAACATCCACGCGGTCGTCAGGAGAAACTGTCTCTCGTCGGCTACCACTCTCCGCTCCCCCCTTTGAGCATCACTTCGCCGGCGGCGTGTCCTTGAAAATCGTCACCATTATCTTCTCGTAAGACAGGCCCTCGATCGCGTTCTTCACGAGACCTTTTATCGACGGAATGTGATCCGTAAGGTCCGCGTCCCAACGCGAACGTATCGCGACCGCCGCAGATGACGGCAGGGCATGGCGCGCGAACGGGTCGTTCTCGGGCAGCACGACGTGCACGTGGGCGTCGACGACGCCTTCGATGCTCGAAATCGTCCGCGCCAGATCCTGGGCGAGAGCGTCCATGAAGCGTATTCTCTCCTCGCTGGGCGACGAGATCATGCCTGTTTTCTTGAACACTTCGCCGATGCCCATGTACTCGCGCCTCGGCAGGCCCGCCTTCTCGAGCAGGTTCACCGCCTGAGCGAACCGCGACTCGCCGATCATGACGTTCCACGTGCCTTCGGCGCCTTCCGCCTTGCGGCAGTCGATGCCGGCGTTCTGGAGCGCGGCTATCACCAGGTTGGCCTGCTGCTCCACCAGCCCCGCGTGCAGAGTCGTCTCCTTCTCGCACCCGGCCGTGAGCAGCGCCGCAGCGGCGATCATTGTCAGCCTTTTCATCATATTCTCCTTCACTCAGTCCTTTCGCCGGCGTACCTGCCGCCGTTCACTGCGTCACTGGTTCTTTATCAGCGTCTGAATCGCGTTGGACGATTTGTCCACCACCTTTGTGACAACCTCCTGCTGGAACGAGAGATTCATCACGTCATACTGCAGCTCGACCATCTCGGCCGCCGAAACAGAGTGCTCCGCGCGCATCTGCGTCAGAGCGCGTATGCGGTGCAGAAGCCCCTGGTTGTTCGCCTGGGCCGTGCGCCACGCCGCCGCAGCCTCGCTCGCGAAAGGTATCGGGTCGACCCCGCCGACTCCGCCGACACCCATGGCGGACTGGAAACGCTCCACCGCCGCAGGGTCCGCCGCCGGCGCGACCGCGCCAACCTGCGCCGCGGCATCGGCCTCCACAGGTCTTAAGCCGCGCACCGCCTCGACTATCATTGACTCTGTCATGTCATCAGATCCCTCGCCAGTTGCGCCGCCGCCGGGTCGCCGGTCTGGCCGGCAGCCTCCCCGAGCGGAACCGCCGCCTCGGCCGTTCTGTTCAGCCGTATGAGCGCCATCCCCTTGAATGCGCGAAGCATCGCCGATTCGGGAAAGCGCGGCAGCGCCTCCTGGTCTATGTAGTTTATTGCGCCTTTGAAGTCCAACATACTGATGAGGAGGATGGCGTTCGCCACTGCGACGGACGCCTCCCCTGGGCGAAACCGCCCAAGGGCCGCGAGTATTTTCGCGGCCGACTTGAAGCGGTTCTGCCCCGTCGCCATCAAAGCGACGTTCAACAACAGTCGCGCCTCTTCTCCCGTGAGATCAATCATCAACGGAAGTTCGAGGCGATCGAGTTCATCGCGTCGCCAAGATTCTTGTTGATGTTGGTCATCGTGGTGAGGGCGAGGTTCCACTGCTGGAGATCGTACTGCAGCTGCTGCAGGTTCGCCTGGACGTCAGGGTGCTTCTGGTAGTTTTCAAGCGACTCGCGAAGGCGGTCTTCCATCACGTTGGCCGCGTTCATGAGCGCGTTGTACACCGCGTCGGTGTGGATGTTGTCCGCGGCCGTACCCTCCGTAACGCGGTACATCTGGGTTTCGGCCGTGTTGACAGCGGGAACCCCCGTCGCCGTGGGCATTGTAGGCATTGCCATTTTGTGTGCTTCCTTTCTTTTGTTTTTTGTTGTTGAACGCCGCCTTCCGGCGTCGCCTTGCGCGTCAGCCCCCCACCCGGACGGCCAGCCGCAAAATCTTTCTTGCGAGGGTGTTCGCCTCCCTCAATTCCTCCGCCTTGGAGTATTCATCCGGCGGCAGGCCCTCTTTCAGCGCCTGCGCGAGCCTTTTCTCCAGCCCGGCGAGCACCGCGTCGTGGCGCGCGAGCGCCTCGTCGCGGCCTGGCCCGGCCAGTTCCTTCTCGATCTCAAGAAGCCTCAGCGGTTCTTTCACGGTCTCCATTCGAACCTCCCTGTTGAATTGGTGACTACGACCGAGTCGGCCTCTATCTTCAGTATCACATTTTCGCCGATTGCCGCGCCTTCCATTACGCGCATCCCGTTCTGCATCACGAGGCACGGATACGGCGTCGTGAGTATGCCGCAGACCGGCAGGCTCGGCTTCGCCGGAGCGCTCGCGCGCCCGCCGCGCTTCGCTGCGACCGGCGCCGGCGTCTCTTCATCTTCTCCGCTCTCGCCGGGCGCGCTCGCGAGCGCCGAGAACTTGACCGCCGAGACGTCTGCGTCCCTGAGTTTCGGCAAATCGGCCGCAAGAGCCTTGAGGCACTTTGTCAGCGCGGCCGGCGAACGCGAAACCCCGCCAAGCGCCATGACGCGGTTCGTCGCCGAGAGCACGCGAAGCGCCCCCTCGGTAAGGGTGAAAACAGCGTCCTCCGCGGCAGCGCGAAACGACTCGTCGTCAGAAAGGTCCAGCTCGACCCCCGGCTGCGCCGCATACGCCTCGGCCGTCGCCTTCAACCTCTCGGCCCGGGTCTTGAAGTTGCCGGCGAGCTTCGGGACGCCGCCATCCGCCGAAAACGAGAGATTGTAGCGCCCGGCGAGCGCTTCAAGCCCGCCAGCTCCGGCCGGCGGGTCGCCGGGCTCCGCCGGCTGCTCTTCGCCCCGGCCCGCGAGGCCCATGACGCGCGAGCGCACGCCGGCGACACGCGGGTCGTCCCTGAAAAACCAGACAAGAAACGCCGCGGCCGCCACCGCGAGAACGAGCGCTGCGAGACAGCCGAAACAGCCGCCGCGACGCCTGCCGCCAGGCTCGGGAGTCTCGGCCTTGGGCGCTTCATCCCGCGCCTCCGGCGCGGCCTCGCCCGCCGCCTCGCCCGCAGGCGCCGGCTCGGGGGCCGCCTCATCCTCCCCGGCGCCGCCGGCCTCTTCGTCCTTCGGCCACACGAGCGCGCCCCACGGCGCGTCCGCCGGACCCACCGCGAACGATGTCGAACCGGCCGTCATCACGTGAAGCGGCTCCAGACTGTCGCCTCCGACCGTGACGGAATCCTCGCCCGCCTCGATCTTCAACGGCACGTCGGGCATCGTCGAGTCGGCGAGCACTATGTCGCAATCGTCGCCCTTGCCCAGAGTGACGGCCACCCCGGGGACGAGCGCTACCTCGGCCCCCTTGTTCGGACCCTCGACTATCTTCAGGATGAAATTCACAGCTTAAGCCTCCCAAGTGGCTGGATGTTGATCTCGGCGCTGAGCTCCTGGAACGACAGCACCGGCAGTTCGTAGTAGTCCTTCTCGATCATCTTGCGGAAGTACCGCCTTATATCGACCGACACGATAAGCACCGGCTTCTGCGGTATCTTGTTTATGTCGCCGATCGTGCGCTTGACGACGCTCGTTATCGCGCGGACTGTCGCGGGGTCCATCGCGAGGTAGCTGCCGCCGGAGGTCTGGCGCACCGACTTTCTTATCTTCTCTTCGAGCGACGGGTCCAGCAGGTACGCCGCGACGATATTCTGCCCGCCCGAAAATTTGTAGGAGATGTAGCGGCTCAGCGACGCGCGCACGTACTCGACGAGCAGAACGGAGTCTTTCTCCTTCTGGCCCCACTCGATCAGCGTCTGTGTGATGCGCTTGAGGTCGCGTATCGAGACGCCTTCCTGCACGAGGCGCTGGAGAACGTCGGTGATCTTCTGCAGCGGCAGCACGCGCTGGACCTCCTTGACGAGTTCGCCGGCCTCTTTTTCCATGTGGTCGAAAAGTATGCGAGTCTCCTGCAGCGACAGGAATTCATGCGCGTAGCGCCTCAGCACGCCCGAGAGGTGGTAGGTCAGAACTCCGCCAAGGTCCAGCGAGCGAATGCCGCTCTCGTCGAGCTTCGCCTTGTCCTCCTCCTTGACCCAGCATGTCTCGCGCCCGGGGAGGAACGGCTTGCCGCCTTCGAAGGCGATGCCTGTCGCCGAAAGGTTCTCGGGGTCTTCGAAGGCGAAGACGCAACCCTTCTTCAGCGCGCCCTCCGACACGGGCACTTCGTTCACCAGAAGGCGGTACCTGCCGTCGCTGAGATTCGGGTTCAGAGAGAGGTTTATGCCGGGGAACGGCACGCCGAGATCGTGGTAGAGCGCGCGCCTCACCGACATTATCTGGTCGTTCAGCACGTCGTACGAGAGCGCGCTTCTTATCTCGGCGTCGATGTCGACCGTAAGCGGCGTCACCATCGAGAAATCGTCGCCGTCCTTCTTCTTCGGCTTCGGGGCGTTGCCGGCCGACGGCGCCGCCGCCGCGAGCGGGTCCTCGCCCTTCTCGGCTCGCGCCTTGGCGATCTTCGCCTTGAGCGTCAGGCTGTAGCCGACCGCGGCGACGAATGCCGCAAGGCCGAATATCTGCACTTTCGGGAAGCCCGGTATGAGGCCTATCGCGACCAGCATGACCGAACCGAGCAGGATGGCCTTCGGCTGGGCGAAGAACTGGTTGATGATGTCCTGGCCGAGCGGCTTGTTGTCGACGTCGCCCACGCGCGTGACGATTACGCCGGCGGTGATCGACACGAGCAGGGCCGGTATCTGTGAGACGAGGCCGTCGCCGATCGTGAGTATGCCGTACTTGGTCACGGCCCAGCCGACCTCTTTGTTGTTCATGAACACGCCCACGCAGATGCCGCCTACGATGTTTATCGCCGTCATTATCAGACCCGCGATCGAATCGCCCTTGACGAATTTCATCGCGCCGTCCATCGCGCCGTACAGCTGCGACTCCTTGGCGAGCTCGTTGCGCCGCTCGCGCGCCGTCTCCTGATCGATCGAACCCGCGCGCATGTCGGCGTCGATGGACATCTGCTTGCCGGGCATGGCGTCGAGCGTGAACCTGGCCGCGACCTCTGACACACGCTCGGAGCCCTTGGCGATCACGACGAACTGCACGATCGTAATGATAAGAAAGATCACCGCGCCCACGACGAAATTGCCGCCCACGACGAAATTGCCGAACGTGTAGATGATTTCGCCCGCGTCGGCCTTGAGAAGAATGAGCCTTGTCGTCGTGACGTTCAGCGCCAGCCGGAAGAGCGTCGTAAACAGGAGCATCGACGGGAACGTCGAAAACGCGAGCGCCCTGGGCAGATACAAAGACAGCATCAACATCACCGTCGAGATCATGATGTTGGTGGCGATCAGAAGGTCGACGATCGGCGTCGGCAGAGGTATGATCAGAAGACCGATGATGCATACGACCAGAAAGGCGAGCACGAGGTCGCCGAACCGGCTGAACACATTCGAAAAGTTTGTCAGTTTGCCTAGCATCAGGTCTCCAGTAGCGACATTCTGTAGTGCTCGAAGAGGTCGGTGTCTGCGAGCAGATTGCCTATTTCATGCGCCGCGCGGTCGGCCGCGTCGCTGCCCTTCGCACGCAGCGTCTCCAGCGCCGATCTCGCCGCCTCGCCGAAGCCCTTCGGGGTGCGCAACACGGCCGAGTTGCCGGCCACCATCGCCGTCATGACTTCGCCGCCTACGCTCTTGTCTGGCGGAAAAATCTCGTCCAGCGCCTGGGTGACCGTAGTCGACCCCGGCAGCAGAGAGCGCTGGGGCTGGCCCGCGACAGGCGAGTCCATAACCTCGGCGTAGCTCGCCTGGCCTATGCCCGTATCGAACCTCAGCGGTTCGGTGGTTCTTGACACTCCTATGCTCATCTTCCGCCTCCGAATTCCGTAGCGACGCGCCACAACCCCGCGAAAACCGCGTTCAGCGCCGGCAGAGTCACGTCGCGGTCCGCCAGGCGCGCGGCGAAGAGCGCCCTGGAGCGCTTCGCCAGATATCCCGTTCTCACTCTCGCCGCGCCGCGCGCCATCGGGTGGGCGAGCGCGAGAAGCCGTACGGCCGACTCGGGCGTGTTGGCCGCCGGGGCCGTCATGACGGCGAGAAGCGCCTCGCGAGCGTACTCGAGACGAAACGCCAGGCCGTTCTCGAAGGCGATGGCCGCCGACCCTGCCGCATTCAGCGCGAAGCCCGAGATCCCGGCCGCGCGGCCGAAGTCTTCGACGACTGCGTTTATCCAGCCCGGCGCTGTCGTATGACCACCTCCTCTTTCTCTTTCTCTTCGCTCTCGTTCTCGAGAGAAATGTATTCGTCCAGCTGCTCCTGCGCGGCCTCGACGAGACGCAGCCTGTCGCCCTCCTGGGCGAAAAGCCTCGGCGATAGCCGCCTGAACAGGCGCGTCAGCTCGCGCGCGAAATCCATCTTCGCGAGAAGCTTCGCCATGCCGCAGTCGCCCACGAGCGCCGCTATCGTGCTCGCCGCGACGAATGCCTGCTCGGTCATGTCCAGGACGCGCCCCGTCAGCTGCTCGCCGTTCAGAAGGCACGTGTCGCCATACTCCTTGCCCATGCGCGCGGCGAGCTGCGTGAAGTTCTCCAGAACCGTCTGCAGCACCTGCACGCACTGAAGGTCTGTGAGTATGCGCCCCAGAACCGCCTTGTCCAGCGAGGGGAACGGCGACTTGAGGTCGGTGCCGCAGCTCGATATGAGAAACGAAATCGCGTCGGCGAGCCCGCCCGGCCCGCGGCTCGCCAGAAGCGAGCGAAAACAGTCCTGTGGCTTCGTGAAACCGACGACCTCGCCTCTGTAAGTCGGAGGCCAAGCGGGCTTAGGAAGACAAAGGGCTATGACAACTCCTTGGCTCACAGAACGACATGGCTACGATCCGACTTCGCGTCGGCGAGCCCGCCCGGCCCGCGGCTCGCCAGAAGCGAGCGAAAACAGTCCTGTGGCTTCGTGAAACCGACGACCTCGCCTCTGT
>JAZQBR010000181.1:0-7105 GCA_045545855.1 Kiritimatiellia bacterium
GCCGAAACAGGCGAGAGTCGACGCGCCGCCGCGTCCGACGCGCACCATAAAGCCCGAATATCCGCTCGGCCCGCGCCGGCGAAGTCGGATCGTAGCCATGTCGTTCTGTGGGCCAAGGAGGTGTCAGAGCCCTTTGTCTTCCTAAGACCGCTTGGCCTCCGACTTGCCGAAACAGGCGAGAGTCGACGCGCCGCCGCGTCCGACGCGCACCATAAAGCCCGAATATCCGCTCGGCTCGCGCCGGCGCGGCGAAGAGGGCGGGGTTGTTCTGGAAATCGCCGTGGACGCGCGCGGCGGCGTCGAGCATGTCGAGGTCGTGCAGTCCAGCGGATTCGCCGAGCTTGACGCGGCGGCTCTTCGCGCGGCGCGCGCGGCCCGCTTCACGCCCGCGCGGCAGGACGGGCGGGCTGTCGCCGCCAGGGCGAGACTCACGCTGGACTTCAAACTGAAATGAAGACGAAACTGCCATTCGACATACTGTACGAAGATCGCGACATAATAGCGATCGACAAGCCGGCGGGCCTGCTCACGACCCACACGAAGCTCCAGGGCCGCGCCGCGCGCGAGGCCCAGATTACCGCCGAGAACTATCTGAACGGCTATCTTCGAAAGGGCCAGGCCAAGAGCCGGCTCAGAGTCTGGCTCGTCCACAGGCTCGACCGCGAGACGAGCGGGGTCATGATGTTCGCGAAGTCGGCCGAAGTGGCGGAGCGCTTCAGGGCCGATTGGAACAATCTGACCGAAAAGACGTACATCGCGCGCGTGGAAGGCGCGATGGAGAGCGAGCGCGGCGTCTTCGAAAGCTGGCTGAGAGAAGACCCCGACGGCTACCGCGTCAGGAGTGTCGCCGCGGGTTCGCCGGGCGCGAAACCCGCCCGCACCGAGTGGCGCGTTCTCGCCGCGGGCCGCGGCACGACGCTTGTCGAGGTGTCGCTCAAGAGCGGACGCAAGAACCAGATACGCGTCCACTTCGCCGAGGCCGGACATCCGGTCGCGGGCGACGTGAAGTATAGCGCCAGGCGCGCCAAACGCCTCGCCCTGCATTCGCAGAAGCTTGTGTTCAAGCACCCGAAAACCGGCGAAGCCATCGTTGTCGAGAGCCCCGCGCCCGGCTTCTGACTTCATTTTTTACGCCGCCGGGGCTTGCATTCCCGAAAGATATGAGGTATAATTACGCAATTCAACCAAGTAATTGGAAAAAGCGAAAATGAAAAAACTACTATTTTCGGCCCTCTGCGCCGGCGGTATAGCCGCGGCAGGCTGGGCTCAGGAAGCCGAGGCCGCCGTTACACAGGCGGATCTCAAGGCGCTAATAGAACGCATAGCCAGGCTGGAGGCCGAGAACAAGGCCCAGGCCCAGAAGATCGCCGAGCTTGAAGGCACGACCCAGAAGGTCGAGGCCAAGGTGGAGTCTCAGACCGCTGCCGCCAAGGCCCCCGCCACCGAAGAGGGTACCGAGGTGAGCGACAGCGGCCGCATCTACACGACGGCCCAGGGCTACAAGTACTATCTCGCCGACAAGTTCGCCGGCATTTTCGAGCCCCTTACCGAGTCGGGCCTGAAGCTCACGCCGTACGGCTATCTGGTGATGGAGGCGACCCACAACACGCGTTCCACGGATGTTGACGTGTACACCGACTGGGTGCGCCCGAAGCACGCTTCGCGCCGCGGCCACACGACTACGTTCTCTGTGCAGGATTCGATTCTCGGTTTTACCGTCGAGACGCCTGAGGAGGTCAACGGCTGGAAGTTCCGCGGCAAGGCCGAGTTCGACCTCGCCGGCGATCATGCCAACGACTATGCTTTCCACTGGCGCCACCTCTATATGGAGGGCGTGCACGAGGAGAGCGGGTGGAGCTTCCTCGCGGGCCAGACCTGGCACATCTGGAAGATGGTCGCGCCCAGCGAGATTGACGGCGCTTGGCTGGAGCAGACGGGCTATCCGTACCGCCGCAGCCCGCAGTTCCGCGCGACAAAGATCTTCAAGTTCGACGACGACAGCTCTCTCGAGCTTCGCGCCGGTCTCGTGAAGAACGGCCCCGGCATGGGCCACGACCGCGACAATGACGACAATCAGGACAACTCCGCCTCCGGCTGGGCGCTTCTTGAGGGCGCGGCGCTCTACTCGCGCAAGGCCGCGTGGACCGAGGACAAGAGCTGGATGATCGGCCTCGCCGGCATGTACGGCCGCGACAAGTCGCACCGCGTCGGCGACGACGGCGCGTTCGGCAAGGCCGACGAGTACGACTCGAAGATGGTCATGATGGCGGCGAGCGTCCCGTTCGAGACGGCTGTCGGCGATTTTACGCTCTGCGGCCAGCTCTTTGCGGGCGACAACCTCAGGGACATCCAGGGCGGCGTTGGCCAGGGCGTCGCGTTCAAGCACGGCGCCGGCGCCAAGGGCCGCGAGGTCTCGACGATTGGCGGTTTCATCGACCTCAACTACGAAGTCAAGGATACGCCCTGGTCGTTCGCGATCGGCTACGGCTTTGACGACCCGACAGACTCCGAGGCCAGATACGCAGAAGGCCGCTGCTACAACGATCGCGCCTACGTCGACGCGTTCTACCGCATCAACGACAACCTGAAGCTCGGCTTCGAGTACGCCCATTTGAGGACGAAATACGACCTCGCCGGCGGCGACGACAACGGTACGTCAAGCGACGACCGCTTCCAGTTCACGGCGTTCTACGACTTCTGATACCGTTTAGAGCGATGGAAAAACGCGCTACATGGTCGGGGCAGCTGGCATTCGTGCTGGCTGCCGCCGCTTCTGCCATCGGGCTGGGGAACCTTTGGCGGTTCCCCTACCTCGCCGCCCAGTACGGCGGGGGTATGTTCATTCTCGTCTATCTCGTTCTCGTTGTCACGCTGGGCTTTACGCTCATGACAACCGAGATTGCGATCGGACGCAAAACCCAGCAGTCGCAGCTCACGGCCTACCGCAAGCTGCACGGCGCCTGGGGCTTCATAGGTTTTCTCGGCACGGTCATACCTGTTCTCATCACGCCCTACTACTGCGTGATCGGCGGCTGGGTTCTCTACTACCTCAAGGCGTACGCGCAGATGGCGTTTACCGGCGCCCAGATGATGGGCGAAGCGGGCGCGGCCTCGGGCGACTTCTTCGGGTCGTTCATCTCGGCGCCGTTCGCCCCGTTCGGCTACGGGCTTTTGTTTATTCTCGCATGCGCGGCTGTTATCGTGCTGGGCGTCAAGAACGGCATCGAGAAGTCGAATCTCGTCATGATGCCGATTCTTTTCGTGATGGCCGTCGCCATCTCGATCTATGTCGTGTGCCTGCCGGGTTCGGCCGAAGGGCTCAAGTACTATCTCGTGCCCAATCTCGACTGCGTGTCCGGGCCGGACGGCAAGTTCTCGTGGGCGCTTCTCGCGAAGACGATTCTCGGCGCTATGGGGCAGATGTTCTATTCGCTGTCGCTCGCGATGGGCATCATGATAACCTACGGCAGCTACATGAAGAAGGGCGATTCGATCGAGAGGTGCGTGCGCCGCATTGAGATATTCGACACGCTCATCGCTATTATCGCCGGCCTCATGATCATCCCGGTCGTCTATATGTTCGCCGTCAAGACGGGCACAGACGTGCACCAGGCGATGAACGCCGGCCCGGGGCTCATGTTCGTGACGCTCCCGAAGGTGTTCGCGATGCTCGGCAAGGCCGGTCCGTGGGTTGGCATGGGCTTCTTCCTGCTCGTCGCGTTCGCTGCGGCGACTTCGGCGATTTCGCTCTTCGAGGCGTGCGTAGCGTCCGTCTGCGACGTTCTCAAGATCGAGCGAAAGGCCGCCACGTTCTTCACGACCGCCCTGATAGCGTTCCTTTCGACCTTCTCGGCGCTCGGCTACGGCGCCTGGGCCGATATAAAGATCGCCATCTTCGACAAGAACGGCCAGCAGTTCCTCGACTTCTTCGACTTCCTGACCAATTCGGCGCTTATGCCCATAGTCGCGATCGCGACGTGCATTTTTGTCGGTTGGGTGCTGAAGCCCAAGGCTGTCATCGAGGAGTGCGAGGCCGAAGGCAACAAGTTCAGGGCCAAGGCTCTCTACACGTTCATGGTCAAGTACCTCGCGCCCGCGCTGATGGTCGCGCTTCTCGTTTCGGAGGTGTGCCGCACGCTCGGCGTGAAGGGCTGGAGTATCTAAAAAACACCAAATCAACAAAACCAAAAACCCGCCACCCATATGTTCGACTGGTACGTATTCGCCTCGTTTGTAGGTTATCTCGCGCTGATGCTGGGTATCGGCTTCTTCTTCTCGAAGCGGCAGGAGTCGCTGGGCGACTACTATCTGGGCGGCAGACGCATGAACAAATGGGTGGTGGCGCTTTCGGCGCAGGCCTCCGACATGTCGGGGTGGCTCTTGATGGGGCTGCCCGGCGCGATATATGTCGGGGGCTTCAGCGAAGCGTGGATAGGCATCGGCCTTCTGATCGGCACGTACCTGAATTGGAAGATCGTCGCCTACCGCCTTCGCTGCTATTCCCAGAAGTGCGGCGACTCGATAACGATACCCGACTTCATCTGCAACCGTTTTCGCGACAAGACGGGCGTCTCGCGCATGGTCGCGGCGGTAATCATACTCGTATTCTTCACCTTCTACACGGCGTCGGGCTTTGTCAGCGCGGCGAAGCTTTTCACGACGACCTTCGGCGTGCCCGAGACTGTGAATATTCTCGGCTTCACGACGACCGGCTACCAGCTGTGCCTTTGGATAGGCGCCGTGGTGGTTGTCTCGTACACGCTTCTCGGCGGCTACATGGCGGTCTGCTGGACCGATTTCATACAAGGCTCTTTGATGTTTGTCGCGATAGTGCTGGTGCCGGCGATAGTCGTTTCGGAGGCCGGCGGTTTCGCCGCGACGGTCGACCGGCTGAATGAGATAAACCCCTATCTCCAGTCGCTTTTCACGAACGCCTACACCCATAGAGCCGCCGGGTTCGCCGGTCTTGTGTCGTGCATGGCGTGGGGCCTCGGCTATTTCGGCATGCCCCACATTCTCGTGAGATTCATGTCGATTGGCAATCCCGCCGAGGTGAAGGGCTCCCGGCGCATCGCCATGAGCTGGGTGACGATTTCGCTCGCCGCCGCGACAGTGATAGGGCTGGTCTTCCACCTCTACCTGCAGCAGCACCGCCTCACGCTCGCAGATGTCGGCAGCGACCCCGAGAAGATGTTCATGGTGATGATCAACGGCATATTCAACGGTGGACTTTTCTCGCGCCTCTTCGCCGGCATCCTGCTCTCGGCGATAATGGCGGCCATCATGTCGACGGCCGACAGCCAGCTGCTCGTCTCGGCGTCGTCGTTCTCGAACGACCTCTACAAGGTCGTGCTGCACAAGAAGGCGACGAACCGCGAGCTTCTCGCCGTTTCGCGCCTCGCCGTGGGCACTGTCGCGCTGGCGGCGGTCTTGATGGCCATGAATACCGAAAGCGATTTCTTCAAGGTGGTTATGAAGATGGTGTCGTTCGCCTGGGCCGGGTTTGGCGCGGCGTTCGGCCCGCTGATGCTGCTCGCGCTCTTCTGGCGCCGCACGACTCTCGCGGGCGCGGTCGCCGGCATGATCGTTGGCGCCGTCACATGTTTCGTCTGGAAGTTTTATCTCGCGGCCGACGCGGCCCTTGTCGCCGCACACCCGGTCTTCTCGCTTTACGAGCTCGCCCCCGGCTTCGTGCTCGCCTTCGTCGCGACCGTAGTCGTCTCGCTTCTCACCAAAAAGCCGCCGAAGGACGTCTACGAGGAGTTCGACGCGGTCGCCGGTCTCGCCCTCGACAAGCGTCGCGAATACATCTGATACCGAAATAAAGAGAACGACAATATAAGGAACCTCAAATGACCAACACAGTTGTAAAGGCCGCATCGACCGCGCTTCAGACGGTAGCCGCCGAGCCGGAGGCCACGCTAGGCGCCGGTATCACCTCTACAGTCGAGGCTTCCAGCGACTGGCTGGCCTCTCTCACTGGTTTTGTCGACAAGATTGACGGCTACGTCTGGGGCGTGCCGCTCATCGCGGGCATCCTTGTGACAGGGCTTCTGCTCACGTGCGTGCTGAGATTCGTCCACCTCTTCAACCTCAAGAACGCATTCCGCATAATGTTCCGCGGCGAGGAGGGCGCGGACGCGAGCGGCGAAGTGAGCCAGTTCGGAGCGCTCTGCACGGCGCTTTCGGCCACGATTGGTACCGGCAACATCGTAGGTGTTGCGACCGCTATTGGCACAGGCGGCCCGGGCGCACTCTTTTGGATGGAAGTCGCCGCCTTCTTCGGCATGGCCACCAAGTACGCCGAGGGGCTGCTCGCCGTCAAGTACCGCGAGATAACGCCCGACGGCACGGTTCTCGGCGGACCCTTCTATTACATCGAGCGCGGGCTGAAGGGCGTATTCGGCATAAAGAACTGGAAGTGGCTCGCCGTCCTCTTCGCCGTATTCGGGGCGCTCGCGGGCATAATGGGCATAGGTACGATCACCCAGATACACGGCATCACCTCGGCCGTGCAGCGCTTCTTCGACCCCGGCTTCGACGCGTCGAACATGGCGACGGGCCTGCATCTGTTCGGCACGACATATTCGGTGCCCGTGGTCATTGCCGGCATCGTGGTGACGGCCGCCGTCGGGCTTGTCGTGATAGGCGGCTTGAAGCGCATAGCTTCGGTCTCGACGGTGATTGTGCCGTTCATGGCGATTTTCTATGTTGTTACGATCGCCTTCCTGCTCCTGGGCAACCTCTCCAAGATAACGCTCGCGATCGAACTTATAGTGCGCGCGGCGTTTAATCCGGCGGCGTTCACGGGCGGCATGGTGGGCACGATATTCATCGCGATGCAGAAGGGCATCGCGCGCGGTATCTTCTCGAACGAGGCCGGCCTCGGATCCGCACCTATCGCTGCTGCTGCTGCACAGACAAAGGAGTGCGTACGTCAGGGCATGGTATCCTCGACAGGTACATTCCTCGACACAATCGTTATCTGCACAATGACAGGTCTCTGCGTAGTTATGACAGGTGCTCATGAGCAGGGTCTCGAGGGCGTAGAAGTTACGATGTGGGCATTCGGTAATGGATTCCCATGGCCTGAGATCGTAGGATT
>JAZQBR010000182.1:0-4158 GCA_045545855.1 Kiritimatiellia bacterium
CTGCCCGGACGGCAACTGCGCCGATGTCAAATAGGTGATTTGAGCGCGGCACTGGTCACTATTGCGGCAGGCGGGGCCATCATCCGACATGTGGCCGCCTGCCGTTGTCCGGCGGGCGTGCCGCGCCGACGTACGACTGACCGCCGGGCGCTCTCAGAGGCTCGCCCGCCGCCCCGGGCCCAATGTCGGACGGGCGGCAGCTTGGAGAGTGTAAAATGTAAAGTGTAAAGTGTAAAGTGTAAAGTGTAGAATGAATTTCAAGGAGATGCTGATTGCCGCGCGCGAGGTTGGAAGGCCTCGCGCGGGTTTTCAAGGGTGGGGCTTCAGGGTGTGGCGGGCTTTTTGCCAGACGTCTTCTTGATTGCCTTCTTGCAATTATTTACGTAGTTCTTCACATAGGAGCTCGCCGTTTTCTTGCGTGTAGCAGAAAGCTCCTTAACCCTGGCGATGACGCCCAGGAAATTATTCCTGAGTTTCAAGTATTTACGCACAGAGAGTCCGATCGCCAAGCACGATGGCAGAAAAAGAAACAGGCTCCACAAGCCAATTTTATCCACCCATCCGGTCAAAAGGAGTACAAGCCCTGCACATGCGGCTAAAAGATCGGCCAGCCACCACCACCAGGCCAACGGATTGCACTTCTCTCTCTCGTTCTCAATGGCTTGTGCCGCGACCGCTATCTCAGCCAGTTCATCCGGTGTGACGTCCTGGTTTCCAAGATGTTTTTCCGCAATCTTCTCTGGCGCAATCTCCAGCCCGTCGAGGAAACATTTCAGAAAGGACGAGGCGACGGGAAGTAGCAGGTTCACGCCTATCGCGATGTTCACCACGTCGGCCACATGGTAAACCTTGTCCGCACAAGCAATAGACGCAACCCACTCCGGCACGATTACGCCTCCCTCGCGATCTCGCTCATCTGTTTCGCCAACTGCTCCAGCGCGGAGCCGTCCACACGGCTATTGGCGCAGGCGACAGCCGTCTTTGCAGCATCGTCCTTTTCGATTCTGTACATCTTCTGGTCGAACACGGCGAAATGCGATGCGAAGTCCTTGAATTTGGGCGAACTCACGATTACGCCGGGATGGCGGCGCAACGCGGCAACCGTCGGCGAGCCTTCGGGAATTTTCTCCGGATGCTGGACGATGAAGCGCACATCAACGCCGCGGTTGACGATAGCATCTTCGATGTTCGCCGCCATCGTGTCGCTGCCCCATACGGGTATGGAAATGCATCCACAGAACACGAACGCAGTCCTCTGCGCGTGCTTGAACATCTCCTCGAGGATAACCCTGGCATGCGCTGGGCTGCCATTGTCGATCCTTATGGGTGATCCCGCAAGAATCAGCCGTCTCACCATGAGGCGAAACGCTTCAATGTCACTTTCGGCTGTCATGTCTTTGTTCTCCTGTGTTGGTGTATGTTGTGAATTATACCATAGGTTGTCGTTGCGCGCAACGGGTAAATTCTCATCCGGAAATTCCCGTCGCCTCTCTCATCCGCCGGCGAGCATCTTGCGCTACTGCGTTCCCGCTCCCGACTAGTTGGCGTTTACGGCGTCGCTAATAGTTTTGTAGCAATCAGCGTAAAGCCGAGTATAGTAGGCTTTAGCGTCTTTAGAGAGCTCGATATTGGCGTGAGGGTCTTCCTTGCCTATGATCTTGGTGAGTTCTAATGCGGCCTCGATCATGTTCATCTGTTCGTTCATTTTTCAGTTCCTTTCTTGTTTGTTTTGGTTGAAGTTCTCAAAGGACTTAACGGCTGACCATGTTCTCACACGCCCCGCAAACGTAATACTCGCCCTCTATCGCCATCGGGGACGGTGTGTTCTTATTTGCGACGCAGCACGGGCAGATAATCGCCCCGCTGACCTTGTCTCTATAATACGCTCTCCCGGGGACTAGCTCAAGGCGTGTTCGGAAATCACTTGCCAATTTCTCATTTAAGACGCGAACATTTGCCCGCTCTTTCTGCAACAAAACGAATAGCCGAACTAACACAAATATAAGTGCCGATATGCCAATCGTAACAAACCGCCAGCCAAGTTGACGAAGGAAAGCACCTGCCGCATCAAGCCACATAAGAAAAGGGAACGAGGAAAACAAGGTCGGAAGCCCCCAAGCAATTAAGGCTTCCTTTATTTGAGCTTTGGTTGATGGAGAATCTTCGATCATCTCATAACCCTACAACATCTTCTTCAGCTTCTTGATAGTCACGGACAATGCGGCAGACTCCTCGGCCAGCTGCGTTGCTGTCGCTCGGAGTTCGTCAAGATTGACCGTTGGTGTTGGCGGCTTTGCCGCTGCTGTCTCATGTCCATCTGTCAGGCCGAGCAACCAATCCGCAGAACAAGAGTGTACACGGCAAATCTTCTCGATGATTTCTGCTCCTGGTAACGAACCACCCGCTTCATATCGCGCCCACGCATTGTATTTGATGCCAATCGCCTCGGCCATCTCACGCAAGGAAGATGGGCCGCGCAACTCTCGCATCCTTTCACCAATTTTGCTCATAAGAACCTTTCACTTTTTTGAGAAACCGTATTGACTCCTGTCACGGATTTGTGATACAATGCTCCGCATCACGCCGTGACAGGCGAAAATTATACAACAAAAACGTGACAAGCACAAGGAGAACGAGAGAATGAAAAGAGTACTATCAATCGCGATAGCGGCCACACTGGCTGGGTGCATAAACCTCGGTGACAAAGGAGTCTATGTCATCCGAGAACGAACAGTCAACATCACTGGCACAGGGTTTGAAGACTTGCCAGTTGGTAGGTATCGTTTTATGTTACAACGTAAAGACCTCGCCCTTGATGAAGCGTGGAACATTGGTTATTTGATTGTAGACGAGCATAGAACGTATGCCCTAGATCCCAGCGAAGGAAAGGGTGAGAAGAAATGAAAGCAACGGCGAAAAAGCCAGAGACGATAGGGCACCGTTGGACATACGACGGCGTTGCGGCCGCCGCGCGGCGGTTTGGATGCTCGCGCGAGCACCTGAGTAGGGTGCTCCACGGCAAGCGCAAGGCAAACGAAACGCTCCGGCGCCGTCTCGCGCGCATGGGCATCACAACGACCGTTGACGGGGAGGAGCTGTGATGAAGAATAGTCAAATAAGGCAGTTGTTCAACAAGGCCCGAAAGATCGCCTCGCAGTTTGCGGAAAGGTGCGACTTCGCCGCCGCAAAAGAGATCAAGGAGGCGCAAGCATCTTGCGCCGAAGGCACCGCATACGCTGGCGCGGTGTACAAGGACAGAGTCGAGCGCTGCCAGATATGCACGAGCTACGTCTATGCGGCTGGACTGCTCGGCCTCGCTTTCTTCACTTCCATCGATGAGGATGGCCCCGCCAGCGATGGCAAGCGCTATATGGTTTTTACCTTAAGTAAAGAAATGGAGGTGGCGTGATGGAAAAATTCGATCCGGTTGACACGTGCCTTAAGTTGGCAAGCCGGGCGCATTGCTCTGCGACGCGTATTTACAACATGATCAGAGCGGTTGGGCGCGGCGAACTGACTGCCGACAATGCATTACATCAGCTTGTCGAGGATTACCATGACCTTCACAAACTCGGTGAACTCCTCGGGAACTTCGCCGACATGTTCGAGAAGAAAGGCGGGAAGTAAGATGAAGCAGACACAGGAAAAGCCGCACAAGTTCGACATCGGCGAGGGGTACGGGATCTGGACGGACCTGGACGGCACCATCCAGCGCAGTTTCCCCGAAGAGTTCTTGCGCGCGAAAGGCGGCGACACTGCCGGTGCGTACAAGATCGGCGACTTCGCCGTCATGAACCAGCCGACAACCAAGAAGCGCTTCGGCATGTTCGTGATCGCGAACGTGGAGACCGGCGACTTCGGCGGCTCCGGGCTAAAGTACAAGATCACGGTGAAGCCCTACAGGACGCCGGTGGAGATTCGCGGGCTGAAGTCCGCCGCTCCGATACAGCAAGCTGACAACAAGGAGAAGGAACCGAAGATGAAGAGACCTACGTATGTGATGAAGAAGATCAAGCTCGCGGACTGCAAGCCACACGCCGACGCGGAGGCCTACCCGGCCTCCACCGAGGACCGCGCCGCACTCGGCAACTCGATCGAGGAGACCGGCGTGCTTTCGCCGATCGCCGTTGTGCCGGACGAGGACAGCAAGCGTACAAC
>JAZQBR010000183.1:0-6339 GCA_045545855.1 Kiritimatiellia bacterium
GACGAAAAGGCACTTGCCGCAGCCGACGAAGCCCGCGCCAAGATCGAACAGGCGCAGACCGCGCTTGACGTGCTGGCAACAAAACGCGAGGCGCGGGAACTTGCCGTCCAGAACGAGATCGCCGCCGAGGTAGAGGCAGACCGCAAGGCACAGGCCGAGAAGGATAAGGCCGCCGCCGAGAAACGTGCCGAGGCGGAACGCAAGGCAGCTGAAAAGGTTGCAGCCGAACGCGTACGGCTTGACGCACAGGAAGCCGCCCGCCGGGAGCGCGAACGGCAAGCCGAACTCGCGGCACGAATCCGCGACCACCAGAAACTTCTCGCCGCCGAACGCGCCGAGGAATCCAAGACGCGCTCCGCCGTGTCCGCCGCAGAATCGAAGCTGCAGCAGGCGTGGGGCTGGTACAGAGACAAGGACAGCATGGCCGCGCAACTTGCCGAGGAAAAGGCCGACGCGCAGGCCCGCAAGCAATTTGAGAAAGACTTTGAACGCTTGAAAGACCGCCGCCGCGACTGGCGCAAGGCCGAGAACCTATCCGTCGACGACGAGGCCGTCCGGCGCGTCGCCCTTGCCCGCGAGGAAAAGGAAGCGGCGGAACGCCACCTCGCCGAGATCGAGAAGAACACCGCCAACCTTGCCGATAAGTTGGACGAACTCTTGCAAGTAAAGGGGTGACAATATGACGAATATGTTTTCAGAAATCACCGACTGGTTTGCCCTTGGGTCGAATGCGCTTGTGCCGATTGCGTCCACAGCGGGCGACACGCGCCACCGCGTCGCCGCTTCACACGGCGGCAAATACGAAAGCGGCGTGAACGCCGCCGGGCCAATATGGCGCAACCCGTCCGTGTCCTATGTTGTAAAGGCCGATGTCACCATTGCCATAAAGTTGGGCCTCGGGTTTCCGGCGACCTACTCCGACCCCGGTTCGCGATTGCATATGGCCATATCTGGCTACATGATAGCGAGTGTTGAAATTATTACCGAGATTGGGCGGCACCCAGTCGTTATAGTTTCCGCCGTAGCAAACGAGGGCAATCGGCTGACAGGCGAGGGCGCGAACGCCGTCAACAACTTCGCGGTCAACGCCAATAAATTCAACGTATCCGTCCCCGTCGTCGCCCGGAGCAAGGCGCAGAACCTACTCGGCGCGATCAGCGGCGGCGGACACTTGCAGAGTTGCCGACTTGTCGCGGCTTGCGACCCCGTCGTGTGCGAAGAGAACCTCATGCCGTGCGCGTCCGATATTGTGAACGGGCGGTACGAACTATCCGCCGAGACGCTTGCGCCGAACGGAGAGGCCGCGCCGACAATGACGGCGGCAAGCGGGACGAACGGCGGCTTCGCGCTAATCGACGACCCGAAACAGGATCGCGACCGCGATTATACGCGGTATTCAATCAGCGCAAGAAGGGAGATGGTTTAATGGGCTACTACACAGGCAACGGCACGACGACGAACGGCGGCTCGACAGTCTCTTTGCTTGTCTCCGGGCCGTATTACGGCGGACAATTTTGTATTTTTCAGCGGGTAGACTCTGTTGTCACCGTCAAAAACGGCGTTGCCGAATCCACCGCAAAGAACGAAAAAGCTGATATGAACCTTTCTTCATGGAAGTGGGACAGTGGGAGTATTCCCATTTTGGCTTGCAAGGGTACTCGGAAAAATGTATCATTTGCACAGATTGCGGGGTCTAACCTGTACGCGCTGACAATTAGCAACGACACGCTTTCGGTGCGCGGCTCCCGCCAATCGTCAAGCGACTCGGCAGCAACGTGGAATCCAACAAGTGGATGGAGTACATGACATGGAACCAAAGAGGTACATAACTCAACTGACCTTCAAGGATATGAAAGAAATCGCCGCCGCCGTCAACATGAAGCAGGGGTGGCTTGTCCGAATCGACAGGGAAGCTGACGCGATAAAAATCAGCATTGACTATACCGCTCTGGTGCTAGCCATGCAAGAAATTTTTGGCCTTACTCCTCGCAACTGATACACGCATTTGCTTTTGACCGTTGCGCTAATGGTGAGGAGGAATGCCGAACCATGAAAGCGCAACACATAAGGATACGCCCGGACAGGCTGAACGCGCCGCTTGCGACGTGCAACGTCGGCAAGTTGTCGTCGGCTGTTTTTGTGATCGAGGGCGACATCCCGGACGACGCCGACACAATCGCCGTCCAGATCGGGCGGACGCCTGACCCGCAGACGCAAGAGCCGCGCCCGAACTACACGGCGGCGGCAAGCGAGACGACCCCGGACGGATCGGCGGCGCGGACTTTCCGCTGCTACCTTGCGCCGTTTTACTTCCCGGACGAGGCGGACGCGCTCGAATACCACGTCGTCGCGACCGACACGAACGGCAACCCAAGGTGGCTCGGCACGGGGCCGCTTGTCGTCCGCGACAATCCCGCAGACGGCTCGCCCGTCACGCCGGAGATCATACCCGCCGACACCTACATCCGCAACCCCGTGACCGGGCTTTACCACAAACTGACCGCCGCCGTCAACGAATACGGCGATCTGACAACCACCCTTGACCCGGAGGGCATAGAAAGATGAAACGTGCCGCCCTAATCTTCGCCGCGCTTGCCGTGGCCTTCGCCGCGCCCGCCGCGCCCGTGCGGACGGCGACCGAGAACTTCGTCACCAACAAGATCGCCGAGGCTGTCGCCACGATCCCCGCCGCTATCGCCGCCGCCGCGCAGGCCGCCACCAACTACACAGACGCCGCTGTTGCCAACTACAAGCCCAAGCAGACGGCGAAGGCCTCGCCGTCGGCAGCGTCAACCGAGGCATATCAGTTTGTCGATACAATCTCGCAGGACACCGACGGCGTGATAACCGCGACCAAGAAGACGATGCGCAAGGCAACGACGTCCGCGCCCGGCATGGTGCAGCTCAACGACAACATCAACTCCACCCGCACCGATCACGCCGCCACCGCCAACGCCGTGCGCAAGGTTGCTGAGCTTGCCCAGGCCGCGCTCACGACCGAGACCGACCCCACCGTGCCGCAATGGGCCAAGGCCCAGACGAAGCCGACCTACACGGCAAGCGAGGTGGGTGCCGTTTCGACATCTGGCGGGACAGTGACATCCGATAATGGCGTCCTTATTGTAGGTAAAACCGCCCAGACAGGCACCATACAGCTATGGCCCTATTTTGGCTCTGGTATGGTTCCTGCTATCGACCTCGAGACGTTCAACGGGAAGCGAGGCATATACTACGTCGACGGTATAGAGATGCAACGCCGAGACGGCAGTTATCATTTTTTGGAATTCCCTTATGCTGACGGCGTCCTCGCGCTCACGTCCGACATCCCCACTGTGCCCGCCTGGGCCATGGCCGAGACAAAACCAACCTACACCGCGGGCGAGGTAGGCGCGACTACGCCCGAAGACCTCACCTCCGCTACGAACGCCGTCCTCTCCGCCGCGACGAACTACACTGAGTCGGCCCGCATCGCAACAGTCGAATACATCGTCTCGCCCGAGACCGCCAGAGGCACCGTCTATACCGGCGTATCTCAAGATACCGAATTGCGCGACGGCAAGGTCATCTACTACTACATGCCGTATCATGCCACCGGCAACTGGACGCTCAATCTGCAACTTGCCGACGGCACGTGGACCGGCGCCAAGCCTACGTACTACTGGGGCACGTCGCAAATCTCCACGCGCTACGGCGCCAACTCCATCATACCGCTAGTATACCGCAATGGCGCGTGGTATTGCTCCGACTACAACACGGACGCCAACAACTACGACCGCAACGTGGTCACCTACTGCAAGGCGGCGGAGGCGTTCGCCGCCAACGTCCTCACCGTCGGCACCACCAACGGCTACTACAAGCTCGCCGCTGGCCGCACCTTCGACCTGGACCTCCCCATCCTCTTCTGCAACGGCGCTCAGACCGTCGGCAAAACCAACGGCAACAACTGGTACTCCAACTACAACGGCGTCAACCTCGCCACCACGCTAGCGGGCTGGGCGGGTGACGCCACCACGCGCGGCAAGCCCGTTTTCCTCTGCGGCACGGTCAACGACGCCGACCGCACCTTCACAATCTCCGACACGCCGTTCTCGCTCGACTGCACGCCCCCCTGCATCTGCCTCGGATGGTACAACGCCAACGCAAATGGCAGCTTCTGCTTTCTCCCCTCCGGCCTCATCCGCGACGACCTTGCGACAAAGCAATGGGTCGACGATGAAATACGCTCGTTGTCACTCGGCGGGATATGGGACGAGGCGTTGCAAGTCTGGTGGACGCCTGTTATGCGCAACGGATCGCTGACGTATCAGGCGACAACGAACGTGAACCTCAACGCGGAGAACTGACACGATGAAACGACCGACTCTTTCCCTCTTGTGCGCAGCGGCAACCGCCGCCGCCGTCGCCGCCCCGAACGTCACCAATACGGTGATGATGGTGGATCAGCGCGGGAACCTGAACGTCGAGGGCGTCGCGTCCGTCGCCGACGTTGCCACGAACGCCGTAAAGGTACAGATCGCCGAGGCCAAGGCCGAAGCCGCGCAGACGACGGCGCGGGGCGTCACGAACGCGATCAACGCGGTGGTCGAGAACATCATAAGCAACAACGTCGTGGTCTACCGCTCCGGCTTTTCCGACAGTTTCGCCGCGCTTGTCGTTTTCACCGAGGACGACATTCTGGCGATTACCGAGGCGCGGTGGATCACGCGAACCGCCGCCCAGATCGTCGTCGAGGTGGACTACGTTTCGACCGCGAATCTGGGGACGATAAAGCCCGCCGTCTTGCACCGCAACACGATAGAGGGCGGACGCGCGAACTTTGAGGAACTGGCCGAGGCGAATGTGACCGCGCCCGTCTATCACGTCGAGGAGCGCACATACGACGGCCAGACGTTCGCCGGGTACTACACCATAACCGCGACGATCCCGAACCCGGCAGGCACGGCCTCCTACTTCCTTTGGATCAGAGCGGACGCGGATGCGCCGAGCGGGGACGGCACGACGCTCGACTTGCCAAACGGCGTCACGGGCGGCGTTTCCGGCGAGTATGTTTGGGGCGACAAGGTGCTGACGTTCCGGGGCGGCGTCTTGAAGGGGGTGCGAAATGTGGACTGATTTTGTCAATGCTTGCCAAGCGGGGCTGACTGCCTCTTGTCTGTTCCTTCTTGCGCTGTTGCTTGCCGTGTGCGCTGGCTTGACGCTTGCGCCGCTAATCCGGGAGCAATGGGCGAAGTTGCGGAAGATGAAGCCGCTTGAAAAGGCGGTCGGGCTTGTCGCCGTTGCCGTCGCCATTGCCTACGGCGGCACGAAGCCCGTCCAGAACGCGGGGGCCGACGAGGGCATTGCGCTTGTTTCCGTCGCCGTCGAATACGACGCCACGAACAACGTGACCGCAGTCGAGGTGAAATTCACGGGCCACAACGTCACGACGGCGACCCCCGTTTCCGTCCGCAACGACCAGACGGAGAACTGGCGCGAACTGGAGAAGATCGGCGCGACCGTCACAACTGACCTCGCAACAAACGTCCTCGCGTTCGCCGCTTCCGGCGACGTTTCGACCAACCGCTTCTGGTGGGTTGGCGCGGAAACGCCCGCCGTTATTATCGAAAGCAAGGGAATCGAAATCACCCACTTCGCCGCGTCGTCGAGTGCCGTCGAGATTATGTGGACGTGCGACGACCCGAACGCGACCGTGTACACGATCCAGAGGCGGCGCAAGGGTGAACAGGCGTGGCAGACCGTCGGCGTCACGTCGTCACTTGCTTTCGTCTATGTCGGCTTTACCGTCGGCGAGACGTGGGAATGGCGGGTGTCGTCAACTTACGAGGCAACGGAGGGCGACTAATGCGCGGCGCGATCCTGACATTGGCCGCAATTCTGGCGGCGACTACGGCGCGGGCGCAGCTTTTCGCGGATCGCGGCACGACAAACATCGTCATCACGTCCGAGACGATAGAGGAACCCGCGTGGAAACGGCAGGTCGTCATGCAGAACGGCGCAACGGGCGAGATCATGAACGACGACGGCAAGGTTGGGAGCGCGGCGGAATCGGCAGCGGTGGGCGAAGCGGCGGAACGTGCGACGGAGATCGGCGAAGCGGCGAACGTCGCAATGACGAACGCGCTGCGGACGCTCACCACGGCGCAGACGAACGCGGCGACGAACGCCATCGCCCTTGCGCTTGTCGTCATGCCAGAGACGAGCCGCACGAACCTCACCGCCTACGTCGTCAAGACCGAGACGACCGGCGCCATAGATACGCAGTGGGTGTGGTACAACCGCCGAATCGACCTCGCGCCGAATCGCTACGTCGTCTACGAGACGCACGACCGCGCCGCCACA
>JAZQBR010000184.1:0-7920 GCA_045545855.1 Kiritimatiellia bacterium
GTAACGGTTCCCACGAACATGACAGGCCCTCGCGTACGCGCGCGTACGCGCGCGCGCCCGTGGAAGGGCTACTAATGGGTTTATTAAACCCCGAAGGACTACTAGTACTAGTAAGTAATCCTTCCACGCGCGCGTGCGCGCGAGGGCAAACTTGCGATCTTGCGTGTTTCCCCGCGCCGTGTCGCGCCAACCACGCGCGGGTCGCAAAAAAGTTAAGATTCGGTATTGACGCGCGGGGGCATAATATGATATCATATGTCCCCGTTGCTGAAAATAGCACTTGGCGAGATAGCTCAGTCGGTAGAGCGCAGGACTCATAAGCCTAAGGTCAAGGGTTCGATCCCCTTTCTCGCCACCAACCCAACCCAACCCAACGCGAACCAGAATTCGGCAGGCAGAAGCGTGCTGAATTTTCCCACTAGCCATTACGCAGAAGTTTTGGTATAATACCGAACTGTAATCTCGTCATAGGAATGGCGGGATGCAAATCTCTAAAATAAAACATGGGAGGGATAATGAAAATGACAAGACTAAGATCGGTGTTCCGCTCTGTCGTGCTGACATGTGCGACGGCGTTGGGACTGGGCGCCTGGGCTGCAGACCCCACGGCAGAATGGTACGGGGACTTCCCCGAAAGCGCGGTGGGTTCCGCTGCCGTGGCCAGCGAGAAGGGCGGCTTGACGATTACCAAGAACAATCCACAGAACACCTCGACCGCCGAGTACATGATGATCAAGGAGAGCCAAGGCTGGCCGATGCTGGTGAGCGGGCTCAATACCTCCACGCTCTCCGTTGTGGTGGGATATCAGATTGCCAGCGATTTCGAGGGCACGATTATCGCCCCGAGCAGAGGTAGTACTGCAAACGACTGCCGCTTTCGTTACAATACTGTCGGCGGTAATCTCAAGGCTGGCTATTACAACAATGACAGCTGGGCTGATCTTGGCAAGGCTCAGCCGACCGACGGAGCGATTCATTACGCGGTAATGACATACAGCAACAATGACGGTGCTTCTTTCTACCACGACGGCGTCAAACTGCTTGATGCGACAGGCCTCAAGGAAGGTAGCGGCGCGGCTTTCACCGAAATCGACCTTGGTGCGATAAGGGGGCCGAACAATATCATCAACGGCATCAAGTTCTACTACGTC
The DNA here is from genome assembly GCA_045545855.1 of Kiritimatiellia bacterium. Lineage (GTDB taxonomy): Bacteria > Verrucomicrobiota > Kiritimatiellia > RFP12 > UBA1067 > UBA1067. The sequence goes on from JAZQBR010000184.1 coordinate 1,152, forward strand.
GCGGTCTACAGCGGCTCGAAGCTTTCTGACGAAGACGCTCGCGCGGCCTACGAGCGCGCGTATGTTGCGCTCAACGGCTCTCTTTCGACTGATGTCCAGGCCTCTGCGTCCGGTACGGCGTTCAACACGGGCGATTATGCCGCGAAGAACGTGACGGTGACAGGCGAGGCTGACGGATATCTCGATGTCACTGGAACCGCGACAATCGGCAACTTCACGACGGCTGGCGAGCCGTTCACTGCCAAGCTCGCTGCGGGCACGGCACTCTCGGCGACAACTATCGACGCGACTGCGGCGGCAATGACGGTCGACGTTTCACAATATGACTGGGCGACGCTCGCGGCGAACGCGGTTGACGGCGTGCCTTATTATGTTTGGCCGGTGCTGTCGTCTTCGGTCAGCGGCACGGTTGAGATTTCGGGTGTCAGCCTGCCGTTCGGCTATACATACGAGACCGTCTCGCTTGCGGGCTACGGCATCGCGGTCAAGATTTCATCAGTCTCCAAAGCCGGCTCGCTCAGCATCAACTTCCCGGGTGGGCGTAGCAGCAAGACAAACAACACGGCGGCGCGTGTCACGGACAATGCAGCATACAGCGGTTTAATGCATGGTGCCGTACCTGTGGTCGGCACTTCGTGGAACGATGTGCCCGCCAAGAATTCCACAGACGTGGCGGCTCCGAATTACATTGACGGCGATGGCGTTTTGCACACTGATGGTTCGGCAACCGTTACGCTTTCTCAGGTCAACAATCCTTATGACACTAACGATGACTCAGGCGACCGGATTCTTTATGGGTATTGCGATGACGGAGGCAATCCGCAGGTTGTAATCAAGAATATTCCATTCTCAAAATTCCGCGTTATCGCGTATGCTGCAACAGACACCTGGAACGCGCCTTTTGATCCAAAGACGATTAATGGCGTAGTTTATTCGACGATTGCACAGGGTGGTGAGACGACTCCTACTCTCCCCGGCAGGAGCAACGCGTGGGGCTTGTCCCACAACCGCGGCTCGCTCGCAGAAGGTGTGAACTACCTGGTTTCGGATGTCATAAGCGGCACGAATGAAGTGACGATAAAGAATCCTAAGAGCCTCGGACGTTCCTGCATCGCGGCGGTTCAGATTGTCGAAGTCGCCGGGCTAACGTTCGATGAGGTTGTTGTCGAGGATGGCGGCACATACGCGTTCAACCCTGACGATATCGATGGCGACTATGTGAAGCTCTCGTGCGAAGGCTCGTTCACTCTCGTTGGCAAGGACGGGTATATGGTGTCGGATGACGATGTTGCCAAGTATCTGGATATCTCGTCCGTTGCAGGCACGATAACGCTCGGTGCCGGAACAGCGGTTGTTTTCGGGGCTGACGATGCGCTTGACGGCGCCAAGTTTGCGTTCGGCGCTGGCTCGTCCGTGCGTATGCCGTATACGCTGACCGGCAATTACGCTTTCGCCGATGGCACAATCGTCTATCTCACAGGCGACACGGAGAACACCGGCTCGCTCGCGGCGACGTTCAAGGAGGGCGTCAATCCTGCCGCGCTCGGCGTCACGGTCATCCGCAAGGATGGTGGCTACTGCGCCGCGACTTGGAATGGTGAGGGCGCGTTCACCTACAACAATGTGATCGACGCAGATATCTGCGGTGAAGCAACCGTGTTCGACCTTTCGTTCAAGAATACGATTGGTTATGCTTACAGGCCAACCGGAATGGGTTGCCAGTGCGACGTCAACCCGGCGACGTACAACAACGATTTCGCCGACAAGACGACTGGTCTTTATTTGAAGCACCGTCCTTACACGACCGGTAACTTCCTTAATGCCGAGCTTTCGGCCGCAATGACGGTTGTAGTGGTCGGCCAGCTGCCGTCCGCGTCCACCACCTTCTTCTTGAGCATGGGCACTTCCAACGGGAAGGGCCTCATATTCGCTACGACCGATGTCGAGAATGAGCTCCTTGTCGCGTGGAACGATGGCGCGACAATGAGCCCGATAACGACAATGAGCGTCCCGAACGGCACTCTGTCGCGCCATGTCTACGCGGTCACGAAGCAGGATGACACCGAGAACAACAAGTCGAACTTCACCGTATACCTTGATGGCACGCCATGGAAGACGCTTTCGATCGACAAAATCGATATAACAGATGGCGGCTTTCAGGTCGGTGCCGATTTCGGCGGGAATATCCGCGACAAAAATTCGACAATCAACGGCAAGACGATGGTCTTCAAGACCGTGGCTACGTCCGATACAGGCGTTGTCAACGCGATTCGTCTGTTCGGCAGCGTGCTTGACGACGAGACTATCAAGGCGTTCTCCGCGCCCGAGGAGTATCCGTATGCGTCGCCGTTCGGCGATTCGTCCCGTACATTCGAGGCAGACGGCAGCTGGGTCGAGACGGAATCCACACCTTGGACGGTCAAGCCGAACGGCGGGGCCGAAGCCCAGTCGGGCGCGGCGATCGACGGCTCTTCGCTGACGATTGTGTCGTCCGCCGAAGACGGCGTCACGGTCAGCGTCAACCTCGACGAGGATAAGGCGTACGAAGCGCTGATGATTGACGGCGACCCGATTACGTTCGAGTTCGCCGAGGGCAAGACCGGTGTAATCAGGGCGACTGGCGCGATTACCATCGCGGCCGAGACGACAATCAAGGCCGGTGCGCTCGCCGTGGGCGGCGCGACGACGATTCTCGACAATGGCAAGGCGAAGCTCGTCTTCGACTACTCCGGCTACGATGCCTCCGCCGTGACGGTCGCGAACCCGCAGGCGACGCCGCTCGTTCTCGCGAGCATGGCCGAGCAGGCCGAGGGCATCGTTACATGCATCGTCCCGGCCACCCCGTACCGCACCTATTCGTTCGGGTACGCGAACGGCGGCTACAACCTCTCGATCACCGCTGACAAGGCGGCTCTCACCATACCGGCCATCGAGAATCTGACGGCCACCGTCACGGCTGGCGGCCAGACGTTCGAAGGCGTCGCCGATGACAACGGCGTCACATATCAGGTTCCCGCCGGCGAGACGGCCACGGTCGAATATGCGCCGGCCGAGGGATGGGCCATTGTCGGCACGACAAGGTATGAAGTCGCCATGACGGGCGAGTCGCAGACACTCACTGACGTGACTGCCGCTGCGGCGGAAGGCGTCGCGAAACTCGACAAGACTGGCGACACGCTCTATGCGACGATTCAGGAAGCCGTCAATACCGGTATCGGCACTGCCAATCCGTCCGTCATTACCGTTGTCAAGTCCGCTGAAATCGGCGAAGCCGGTCTTACGGTCAGCTGCGGCGGTTCGAGGTACGTAACAATCCAGTGCGCCGAAGACGTGAAAATCACCGGCACCGGGACACTCACCAAGGAAGGTAACGCGACGCTTACCCTCAAGGGTGATTGGTCGGAGTTTACCGGCAACGTTGTCGTCAATAACGGCATGGTCAACGTGAACGGCACCACGATGAATCCGCAGCAGGTGACGATCAACGGCGGCGAGTTCAAGGTCGAGAACAGCACGGTCAACATGCTTAACAACACGTTTGCCCTTGACTGCGTTCTCAAGGGTACGCTCACGCTTACCGGCGAGAGCTTCATGACGATCGGCAATGCCGCCGAAGCGAAGTGGATTCTTGTTAATCCCGGCGCGACAATCAATCTGAACGGAGGCGAACTCGCAGTCTGCCATCTTCAGATGGATGATGTCACGTCGGCCGCGACAATCAACTTCAACGGCGGCACGCTGTCGTCGTACGGCGCGGGCAATTCGGTCGACGCCATTGTCGCCGCCGACGGCAATTGGACGCTCAACGTCCTCGCCGGCGGCGCGGTTGTCGACGCTGATATCGACACCACCATCGGCGGTGTCATGGTCAGCGGCGTCACCGAAGGTGTTGACGGCGGGCTCGTCAAGAAGGGCGCCGGCAAGTTGACGCTCGCCGGGGCCCCGACCTTCACGGGTGCGGTTTCGGTCGAGGCCGGCGCGCTCTATGTGCCGACCGGTTCGACGCTCACCCTTGACGAGGAGACCGAGCAGGTCGCGAGCGACGAGGAAGGCTACGATAAGTACATGCCTAAGGCCAAGGGCTTCCCGGGCGGTGATGACGGCAAGACGTTCACCATCCCCGAAGCGGACCAGTTGGCCATCGTTCTCCCCGAGGGCAAGACGCTCGCCGACACTGCTTCTGCCGCGAGCGGCCTCACCTACGCCCAGGCGTACGTGCTCGGGCTCCTCGACGATGAGGGCAACCTCGAGAAGGACGTGACGCCCACGATCAAGATTGTGGACGGCAAGATTGTCGTCTCGCTCGACGCTGACGTGACGGGCGACTACAAGGTGACGCTCAAAGTCTACGAGAAGGCGAGCCTCGCGGATGACTGGCTGGCTGAGCCGACGGATAGCTACGAGCTCGGCAGCGAGAAAGCCTTCGACCAGAGCGAGGGCGGCGCGGGCTTCTACAAGGTCGGTATCACGATCGAGGACGCTCAGCAGTAACCCAAGCGGAACTGTTACCGCTCGATAACACGCGGCCCTGTCATCCGGCAGGGCCGCGTGCTTCTACACCATGCGAACAGAGTAGAGCCCTGATCATTGACAATTCGCTAGATTTAACCTAATATCCTCGGTTGAAGGTCTCACGCAGAGATGCAGAGAGGCAGAGAGCGCAGAGAAAACTCAAAAAATTTGAAGAAAGATAAAACTATGACAGAAAACACGATGGTAGTTTCATTCACCAAATTGGTGAAATCGCATGCCTTCCAATATAGCGCTGTAATCTCTTAAAGCTCTGCCTCTCTGCACCTCTGCGTGAGATATAGCCATTTGCCGAGAAATTGAACGGAGGAATTTAGGTTTAAGTCCCCGAGAAGGGTGATCTCTAGCGAAGCGCGCTGGGCTAGCTAGGCCTGGCGGCAGGTTAGCTAACTCTAGCGGCAAGCTAGCTAGCTAAGCGCGCTAGTCTAGTCTAGAAAGCCGCGGAGTCTAGTCTAGAAAGCTGCGAGCTCTAGCCTAGAAAGCGCGCCGGGCCGGAGAGGGGGCACCACATCTTCGCCCCAACCGCCGGAATCCATGGGGAGAGACCCCGTGAGGGGTAGGGGCGCTATGGCAAAATTTCAACACGAAACCCTTAATGCAAGGATAGGGGTGAATGTAAAGAAAAACAAACCGCAGATTTGAAAATCCAGCCGAAAAATGGTACAATATGTGCAGATAATCGCAGGAGGGCTGAATGTCTGTTTCGTACAAAAATCTTTGGAAACTGTTAATAGACAAGCTGAGGGCGCTCGGCGAAGAGGAGCGGCGGCTAGAGAGCGAGATTGTGGGCGACGGCACGGCGAGCGCAAAGGAGAGCGCAAAGGAGGGCGCGTGAGCGCGGCGGGCGATAGCGCTTGCGCTCGCCGTGCAAACGGCGAGTCGCTGCCCCCTGGCTGGCATTACGACGAAGACACCGGCGCCATGATGCGAGACGTAATTCATCGCATGGGGCGGCGCTGCCGTAATTGGGATTACAGCGGCTGCGCGGTGTATCTTATAACGATGGTTCTCGCCGACCGCTCGAAGCCGCTCTTAGGCGCTCTTACGGGCGACGAGCCTGAACTCGCCGCTATCGCGCTCTCGCCGCTCGGCGAGGCAATCGACGCCCATTTGCGCCGCATTGGCGAATTTACGCCTGAAATCGAGCTTCTTGCAGCCCAGATCATGCCCGAGCATCTTCATGCCGTATTGCGGGTGAAACGCCGCATGTCGAGGCCGCTCGGGCTGGCCTTGCGCGGCTTCAAGGGCGGGGCGTCGAAGATATATTGGGAGATACTCGGCGTTGGCACGCCGAGCGCGAACGCTTGCGCTCGCCGTGCAAACGGCGAACTTCCTTCGCTCTTTGACAAGGGCTATGTCGATAACATTCTTTTTGATGAAAGGGCCGTGGCGGAAGCAGTCGCCTACGTAAAAGACAACCCGCGCCGGCTGTGGGAAAAGCGCGCCCACCCGGAGCTCTTCAAGGTGCTCGGCGATGTAAAGGCGGCGGGCGGGCGTTTCGCCGCCATCGGCAACAAGGCTCTGTTGAAAGCCCCGCATATCTTCCAGGTGCAGGTGTCGCGCTCGTATTTCGCCTACAGGCGCGATGCGCGCGGCCAACTGCTGAAAGACGAGCCGCCGGCCGTTGCAACGCGCGAATTCGAGGAAAAGCGCGATGGCTTTCTCGAGGCGGCGGAGCATGGCGCCGTTCTTTTGAGCCCCTGCATAAGCGAAGGCGAGCGCCATATCGCGCGCCTTGCCTTTGAAAGAGGCCTCAGGGTGATAACCCTCTCGAACAAGGGTTTTTCGCCGCTCTACAAGCCAGGCGGGAAATTGTTCGACCAGACCGCGAAAGGCAATCTCCTGATGCTCGCGCCGATCGCCTGGCCCTATATCCCGGGCGAAAAGAAGATGACGCGAATCGACGCCTGCATACTGAACCGCATCGCACAGTGGCTCGCGGGCGCGGGCGCCGTCGAAATAAAATACCGCGGAGTCGAACCCGCCCATATCGACCGTCTCGCCGCCGCCGCCATCGAAAGAAAGGAGGCGGTGTGATGAACGACTGGCCGAAAGTGAGGTTGGAATCTATGGGGAGAGACCCCGCGAGGGTGCAAGGCTGTACCATCGGGGCGTAGGCTCGATGCCTACGCACAAAAAGACAGTCGGGCGCGTCCGATGGGGAAGTCGGGGGCCAAGCGGTCTTAGGAAGACAAAGGGCTATGACAACTCCTTGGCTCACAGAACGACATGGCTACGA
>JAZQBR010000185.1:0-7160 GCA_045545855.1 Kiritimatiellia bacterium
GATATTGACGCTCCATCCCAAATAAACCCAGCAGGAATCTTGTCAAATCTACCATTAAGATTTCGAAACACATAGTCGTCTTGAAGGATGAAATAATTGGAGACTTCTGTGTTGCCAAGCTCAAGATACCGATCTGTATAACGGTATTTAGTGATGTCTGATGCCGAAATAAGATTAAACTTCGGACGGCTCAACGGATCTAGTTCCCACTTCTTTTCAAAGGCAAGATTATCTTTCGCATTCTGTATCAAGTCCTGTATCGCTTGCGCTTCAATCTGCTGCTTTGATGCCGTCCCTTCTTGTGGATTTTCGCCTACACCCGTCATACCGGGATGCCCAGGAGGGCTACTATATGCCGATCCGCTCAACAGGACTACAGCGAATAGAGCAAGGACAAATCTGGCAAGCGTTCTCACAATCCCCTCGCCTTATCCATAAGCTGATCAACTGTTGGAGATTTCGGGGCGACAGTTTCCGCGCCGCCCGGAGGGTCGAGTTTAAGGTCTTTGACTTCGCCATGGTCGATGTTCACACCGCTGTTTTTCCAGAACTGCGAAGTCCCGTCCGCAAGTGTACGACGCACATAGTCATCAGACGCTCCAGTTTTGCGGATGCGGTCAAGCGTCTCTGCGAACAACGCCTCGCTCTTAAAACGCTCGCGCCCTGTCGCGTCCAGCTGCAACACAATGTTATAGGCCTGTCCGTCTGTGAAAAACGCTTTTGTCGCGTACGGCACACAGAACGGATACTCGACAAGAAGGTTGTGAACGCCCTTCGACACCTCCACCATCGCCGGAACCGTGCCAAACGCCACGCCGTCGATCTTCACGTCAGCCCCTTGAATATTACAGGTGAAGTTGACATGCGCAACATCCGCAGCGACAGGATTCCATTCCGATGCCAGGAGTTTCGCAAGCAGCTTCTCCGCGCCTTTCGCGGCGGCGGCGTGCATCAGCCCCTCGTACAGCGTCGCGGTATCGGACTTCACCTTCTTCGCAGAATAGAATCTACTATCCTTCACATCGTCGATGCCACAAACGTTTCCTCCCGTCGAATCCATAAAATTCAGCGCAAGACGGACTCTGAGCGTATGCCCCATTAAAACGTCACCCTCAAACTCATCCTCTCCTGTGAATTCCTGAATGGATGCCGTAATGACACCTGCCAGATCTGGATCATGGGAAAGAAGATTCAGAGCAGATGCTTCTGGCATCTCTTCGCCCTTCGCAGTGCGGTTCTGGTTAGTGCCAATGACGTTGTGTGGATTGACGATGCGGAACATCTTGCCAGAAAGCCGTGCTGTTAATGTGTCCGCAAAAGCGGACATCGGCAGCGTCGGCGCATCCGACGTGTGATTCTGGACGATGAGCGCAACTTTGTATGGCGGTTTACTGCATGTAGGAGGCGGAACCGTTGACACCGTTTGAGTCGCGTTCGTCTCAACCAGATTAATTGTTAAAATCTCTGCCTTATCATTCGCCACAGGCGCAATTGACGGCTTTTCATCAGTCTTGGCATTGGCACGGCATACTACAACAGTCGCACCAACTGCCGCCACCACTGCAATAGCGAGAAATCCAACGGCCCGGTTCATTTCGTCACCCCTTTCTTGACCGGGTATGTGCTAATTCCAAACCAAACAACACCGCCAGGATGCCTGAGTCTGTGCATCTTTATAATTAGATCAAAATATTCCGTATCGTCAAGCTCGTTTCTAAAATAGAATTCGCCTTCAACAAACAAATCAGGGGAGTTATGCGACTTCCATTCACTCATTAAACTTTCATCTTCCACAATGCTACGGCGCGTGATTCGCTTTGCAAGATCAACTTTCACTGAATCAACCGTGATGTCAAACATCTTTGAATCGTAGAGTTTCTTAAGGAATCTCTCGCTGGCAACCTTAAGCCCCACATCAAATTTCGCATATTCTGATGAATTTGTCAGCTTGCCAAATACAACGATTGGGCGACGATCACCTGCCTCCTTCAGTTCTTTGTAGTTCTCGGCAAATGTCGAATTCGACATCATTTCCTTCACCAGCGCATCAATAAGATCGTCAAACGTCTTGGTCCGGCCACTTTCTTCCGACAGTTTTTTGACCTGCTTCTCGACTTCAATCAATCTCCTGTCTATTCGCTCCTCGGCTTTCGACACCTTCCCGTCAATCATCGACTCAATCCACTTTCTGACTTCGGGATCGGCCTTCATCTGCGCCAAAAGTCCGCCAGACGGCTTGTTGCCGCTCTTCAGCCACTTTTGAAACTCTGAATTTTTCTTAAGCGTAGCCGCACACTCGTCCGCCGCAGCATAAATGAGATCGTTGAGACACTTCTGCCTGTTCTGCGAAACTTGATTATTAGTGAATTTCGGGCTGTCCTTCTCAATTCTCACTCCCTCACAGACAGTAGCGCCTGTCCATGCGTCTGCGAGATTCAACGTAATAAGGATGGAAAACTGGTGCAAGACAGGAGGTGTTCCAAAAGTCGAATCCAGAAACTCCAATACCGATGCCGTTACTGCGCCGTCGGCCTTGAGTTGTCGTGCAAGTTCCATTGCGGAGACCGTCGGCGTCTTCTCTCCAGATGACGTTCTATTCTGGTTGAAGCCTACAGCGTTGTATGGATTGATCACTTGCAGGCCACATCCCGAAAGCTTAGCCGTTAGTGCGTCCGTCAACGCCATAAACGGAATCTCCGCACCTCGCGCGGCGTGATTCTGAACAACCAAAGCAACCTTGCGCGGACTATTTGCCATTTGATTGCATTCTTTTTCAGGAGGGCGCGACTCGCTCTCTACCGCATCAGTGACTTTCTGCGATTGCGCAAGCATCGCAAAACCAGACATGGTTACGACTGCTAAAACAAGCAACCTTTTCATTTACACCTCTCCTCCGCTATAGTTTTCATGGACATGCAACACGACAAGACGGAGGAATCACTCACCGCCTTGCCGTGTGTGCAGATTGCCTCACTTATTGGTCTTCACCGGCACACCGGTAAGAGTGTACCACTGGAACACCATGAAAGCAAGATTAAGCGTTTTTGTATCTGTAGTATATTCGATAAGTGCATCTGCTCCGGGTGCTTGGGCCAGCGCGTTCTTGTACAAGCGCCGACCTGCGGATCCGCGAAGATCGCTCATCGGAAAGCCGAAGAGATACACTTGTAGTTCAGTCGCTGACACCTCGTCGGCGGGTTCAGAATAACCACCCTGTTCTATCGGCTTAGACATGTCCCTGATAGTGCCAGGCACAATATGACACCCTGACATGGCAAGTGCAGCTGCAGCAACGACCGCCCCAACTAGTACTTTCATATTTCTTTTTCCTTTCTTTTTTGTTTTAACCGCACCACAATGGTGCGGCAAATCCGTTTATGGCGCAAAGACAAGTTCAAATTTCTTCGTGACTAGATTGAAGTTCTTGTCTTCATTCCTCCACTTTGCAAACCTGACCGGTGCCAGATACCTTTTGTTCGGATCGTCGATTCTACGTCCCCATGATCCCATGGCAGTTATGACATATGCTTCAAGCTTTGAATCTGCTTGTTCACTGGTAACGCCCATCATTTCAAGGTCTCCGGTGACAAAACCCTCATTCTTCATTGGATCATACGACAACACCATATCCCTGCGTGCAAATGTTATGAACGAGAACCGCAACACTTTACTGTCGTCAGGCAAGGTCTTTTCGTCTGGGGCCTCGACAGGCACGACACGAACACGGGCTGGGTCAATGTTGCCAAGTTTCATGCGGCACGCTGCTGCAATCTTTACATTGGCCCACTCTGTCGCAGCGGACAGTTCGTAGCCATTACGTTCAATTTCACAAGTTCCCGTCCATACCTCACCGTTGCCGGCCCATGCGTCGCCGTTGGCGTCCAGTGCTTTGGTCCACTTAATCGGAGCCTTAAACGAAGGTGGCAATATTTGCGGATTGGCATTGCGCCACCATCCAAGAAGTCTGGCGACAGCTGTTTCATCGGTGCCTAGATCCGCCACGAACCCATTGATTACTGATTCCAAAGCCCGGTAGAACGACGACGGCACAACGCTTTTATCATGCCAAGATTCCTTCCCAGTCCCGTTGAAGGCCTTTGAATAGCATTCTTCGGAACCAATCGCGTGCGACACTTTCACATGAACCGAAACCGACGATTCAACCTCATCGCTCCCTTCCAGAACTTTCGCCGTCATCCTATCGACATCGACTGAAATAATTGCAATTGGCGTTTCATCACCTGAAACCACATGAAAATTCGACTTTACGATTTTTCCAAATTCTCTTGCAACAATGCTGCCTGCCTTAAATACAGCTTCGCCGACAGGATTGCCACCAAGATTAATGCGCGTCACCGCACAAGCACAAGAATCGCTTTCATTTGACATCCTGAAGGCAACTGGGATGGTCAGCGTTCGATTGGCATTAAGTGTCGTACCTCTTGGATTGAAAATTATTTTAATTGGCTCGATAATGATTCGTGGACTTGATGTTTCCAAAATGGGCAACCCTGCGCACCCAAGGAGTCCGACCATCATCCCCGACACTATCAGTTTTACACACACAGGCATCCTCCCCCTCATTCACGAAATGCGTCCGAAGGCGTCACATTTGCAATCCAGAACATCTTGCCATCACGTGTGTCCTGCATTTTCAACTTCAGCGTGAGTTCACCCGTCTCCTCCCGACAAAGCTCCCCCGTGACGACGAAATCGGACGGGTCGTATTTCCCGTAGCATTGAATTCCCCCAGCCAAAGGAGACACGCCCATGTCAGGTTCTGTAAGAATTACTTCTATCATTTTTGCCCGTTCACCTGGGTCTACAATGTCAAACTTCTGAGTATTGAATATGGCCTCCTGAAGCCGACTGTACATCCCTTCCGTTGCAGAATACCCCTGATCGTCAACACTATTCTCAATCCGCATGATCGTCACGACCGGTAGATCCTTCTTGTTCCTCTTTGCAATCTTCTTCGCTTTGGCGTATTTCTCCTCAAATCGCGGGTTTACAGTGAGTTTCTCGATCGCCTCGACAATTGTCATTCTTTTATCTCGCCAGTCGTCCGGCCTTTGTTTCGGCGTCATGCATCCGAACAGTCCACAGAATGCAATCGTCGTCGCAGCCAAACTCGTTAATCTTCTCATTGCCAGTTGTCCTTTCTATTATTTGCGCCGTATCGACAGTCTGAAGTCTTCAGTTCCCTGCAGCGGCGAAACGGCAGACATTTCGGCGGTCTCTCGGCCATGCAGGAGAATCGGACGCCATGGCGTTTCAGCATGCGTCTGCTTCATCCCGTTGCCGCGAAACCACTCAAACCTGTACTGACATTCATAGTCAGTTCGCTTCGTGTTCTTTACCACAACCTGCGCCTGGAGGAATCCCTCTGGCGTCTTCTCGCTAATGTAACGGACAACCTCAATGGTTGACGCGAAAGCAGGGTCTTCAATGAAGAGTTCACCCTTTCCATCCATCACACCTGATGTGCGTGGCAACGAGCACCCTGAAAGCACTGAAAGCGACAGAGTCAAAAGGCAAACTAATATCCTATTCATATTCTATTTCCTTTGCAAATTACCTTAAAACGCCGCATTGACAATCGGGAAAAATCGCATGGGGGCGCTTTTATTGAAATTGAAAGCACCTATCTGAATTCCATGGAGCGTCTCAGCGTAGTTGAACACTCCAATCTGCACACCCGTCAAACAGCCGGCATAGTTGGCCGCGCCGACCTGCAGCCCGAATTGCGACCCTTCAGTGCACGAATAAAGTCCTGATATCTGGCAACCGGCAAAATCAAAAGCTGCAAAATTGAACAGCCCGGCGACATGGATGGCACCGTCCGATTCTCCGACGGAATTGAACAATCCGGCAACGCCTATACCATTCATCTTGTAATCTGCAAAATTGCCAAGTGTGCCAACGTCGAGTGCGCAAACCGCTCGATGACTACCTACCAAAAGATTGATACGGAGCACAGCAACGTCCCATGACTCATCCGGCACCTCGAATTTAGGCGCAAACGACAGTGCGAAAGGTGACGTGGCAACATACGGTGCTGGAGGAAACCCAGTTATGTCTCGACTTCTGGTCTCCCCCTTGTTGACAATGTCGCCCTCTCTGTACTCGCGTATACTGGCGCTTTCAGCGTGTAGAATAAACGCCAATGCAGCAAATACTATAGCAAGAACTATCTCGCAACGTTCTTTTGCACCAACCATAGATGCGCACCTTCCTCTGCCTCCCCTGCCATGTGGAGAGCGTGCCGCCAGGAGGCAAAAGAAGAGCGGCGCACTCTCGCAATTCAATCTCAGGAGAGGCACCGCTAAGAGCCTTGAATGAAACAGAATAAGAAAGTACGCCGCGTGGATACCACGCAACGCACCATCGTATTTCGCCTCATTCAGTGAAAATTAGCGGTTTTCTCCTGAAGCGTCATACGCTGTTGCGTACGTGCTGGGGTCCTTGCGGGATCACCCAACTCCTCGGTTTGCCGCCATGATGCACAGCCTCGCGAGGTTCTAGCCTCGGCGGATTGATGAGTCCGCTTCAGCCCGGTAGCGAGCACCTTATTTGCGCCCGCCAATGGAAAAGAGCAACATTGTCCCATTCAAGAAACACTGAGATTATACCACATCGCCCCTACGAAAAGCAAGGGCAAAATGCAATTAGATTAAAAGGCTGACTTCATCCCTGCTCGTCCGGTCGCATCCCCCCGGCCCACGTCCCAGATAGCGACAGCTCAGCGCCAAATTCACTCAACAACCGCAATTATCCCTTCCCCTCGCGGGGTCTCTCCCCCAGTCGGATCGTAGCCATGTCGTTCTGTGGGCCAAGGAGTTGTCATAGCCCTTTGTCTTCTAAGACCGCTTGGCCTCCGACTTAGCAGTCGTTTCTGTCTTGTCATTCAGGGGAGTGCTTGTGCCGTGTGCATTTACATAGATTTTAGAACAGTCCAGATTGGCTTTCATTTCTTCCGGAACAGCTTGTAAAAAGGCTTTAGCGACATAAGTTGCTTCGGGGTCAGGAGCTGTGACATGATGTGCATCACAGGTAGAGCCGTAACCGCAGATTTCTGCAATGATATTTGCTCCTCTCTGTTTTGCGTGTTCATAAGTCGGAGGCCAAGCGGTCTTAGGAAGACAAAGGGCTATGACAAC
>JAZQBR010000186.1:0-5838 GCA_045545855.1 Kiritimatiellia bacterium
TTCCGTAGAGTTTATCTTGGAATTTCGCCTTCACGCATGAAAGCGGCGGATATTATACCACATCCGCCCCCATTCCCGCAAGTGCCGCCGCCGCGGCCGGACGGCCGCGGCTCACGCGCCCGGCTCTCTCGCGATTACTCCGCCGAAAAGTATTTCGTCGGTGTCGGGCGCGTAAAACACTGCGGACTGCCCGGGCGCGACGCCCGCGATTCCGCCCGGTATGGTGCAGCGTCCGTCGGCAAACACGGCCGGCCCTCGCGGTTCGCCGGCGCTTCGCGCCTTTACGCGGCAGCGCACTTCGCCGCGGACATCTTCGGGCGGCATGCCCGAATAGACTATATCGTACACCGGGAACGATGTCTTGACCGCGTCCGACTTTGTGCCGACAACGACCTGGTTGCGACAGGCATTGACGTCTACGACATAAAACGGCGTACCGCCGCCAATGCCAAGCCCCTTGCGCTGGCCGACCGTATAGTGCCAGTATCCCGAGTGGCGGCCAAGGACCTTGCCGGAGAGGTCGACGATGTCGCCTTCTCTGGCGCTCTCGCCGATGAGCTCGTCTTTGTCGCCGGAGTAGAAATCCTGAGAATCGGGCCTGTCGGCGACAGACAGAGCGTTGGCGGCGGCGATTTCGCGAACATCCCGTTTCGTCATGTCGCCGAGCGGGAACATGGCGCGCGCGAGCTGGTCCTGCGACAGGCGGTACAGAAAATACGACTGGTCCTTTGAAAGGTCTCTCGCCCTGGCGACGGCGTAGCGCCCGCCGCGCTCTACGATTCTCGCGTAGTGCCCGGTGGCGAACCGGTCGAACTTGAGCCCCGAGGCTTCGGCCAGCCGCGGCAAAAGCCCGAATTTCAATAGCGCATTGCATCTCACGCAGGGGTTCGGGGTGTTGCCCGCCAGATACGTGCGCCTGAAGTCTGCAATTATCTCGCGGTTGTAGGCGTCAAAGCAGTCGAAGACTCTGTATTCTATCCCGAGACGCTCCGCTAGCGCACGGGCGCCGGCGATATCCTCGATCTCGTGCGAGCCGAAGCAGGCGTCCCGTTCGCCGCCCTTGTATACGCCCTCGCGCCATAGTTTCATCGTAACGCCTACGACTTCAAACCCGCGCTCCTTGAGAAGCAATGCGGCGACGGACGAGTCGACCCCGCCAGAAAGCCCTATGGCCACCACACATCTATGTCCTGCCGTCTCCATTCCGCACCATAGTGTATCATTTACCGTCCGGCCTGTCAACGGCGCATAACCGCCCGCTGCGGACAAGCCTTTTCCATTTCGCAGCCCGCGTTGTGGATTCGCGAACAACGAGAGTGGTGTCGAGCAATATCTGGCGCGGCGGCAGCTGCGGGTTCGCGACGCGCTCCAGAAGAGTCCTAAACGCCACGGACGCGATTTCGGCGCACGGCTGGCGAACCGATGTGAGGGACGGCGTCATCTCTCCCGCGAGTTTCACATCGTCGAACCCGGCGAGCATCACGTCGTCAGGAATGCGCACCTTCAGTCTGTCGAGAGTTTTCGCCAGCACTCCGGCCGCAATGTCGTTCGAGCAGACAATCGCGTCCGGACCATACCCGGCGAGCGCCCCGGCGATAGCCTTGCAGTCGTCCGGCTCGGCCACGATTATATCCACATGCCTGCCCGTCGCGCGAAATACGGCGTCGTCGATGCCCGCGAAGCGGATATGGACGCTGTCAGCACAGAGTCTGCGCAAAAGGCAGCAGATGCGCTTTGAACCGGCTTCGATGAGATGCGCGGCGAGCTTTCGGCCGGCCGCCATGTTGTCTATCGCGACAAGATCGTAATGGCTGCGGGCGGGCGGCGGGACTATGTCGTAATCTATGAGCACTACCGGTATCCCGGCATCGTCTAGAACACGCGATATGGTTTCATTGAGGCGGTTCGCGTTCTCGGAAAAGCCCACAGGTTGCATTATGACGCCGGCGACACCTGTCGCAGCGAAGTGGTGCGCGAGCTTGCGGGCCTGCTCGTCGCGCAGATTATGGTCGACGGCGAACGCCCCTCCGGCGACAAGATCCATCCCGTATGTGCTGCAATCGTGAACAACACCCTCCATTATCGCAGAAAAGAATTCAGAATCTGCCGTACCCGGTATCGCCAGGCCGATCGTGCGGTTGACGTGCTCGGCGTACGTGCCCGCCCCGCGACGCGGTTTGGCCAGACCCATGGCCGAGAGCTCGATAAGCACACGGTGCGCGGTCGAATGGGCTATGTCATACGCCCGCATAAGCTTGCGCACGCTCGGCAGCGGCTTGTTCGCGCCGTATTCACCTTCCTCGATCTTTTTCTTGAGGATGTCTGTTATCTCTTTCACCTTGCTTTGTTTCATGTCATGCCCTCACCCGACGGGGTGAGCTTATTATAGGATATTTTGCGCACTCAGTCAATAGTGTTCTAGAACACTTTTTTAGCTTGCTGACTTGCCAAAGTAAATGCCCATAGGGTATGGGCATCTAGTTTGGCAAGTCAGTTGATCCACTCGTTGACTTCCTCGTAAGGCATCCCGATTTTGTCCGCAGCATCTTTGAGGTCGTCGGGTGTTATGCCGCGTTTCCATGTTGGGCCGCCGATACCTGCGAGGGTCGGGTCGAGTCCGCCCAGATCCCTCGCGCGCGCGCGTTTTGGTGGTGGTGGGTGGGGGGATTTCTTTTACTCTACTTTCTTTGCTTCTTTCCATTGCCATGCAACAGGGTTTCAAAGGCAAGCGAAAGGATGGCGTTGTGAATCTGGCTGTTCGGGGTTCTAAACCGTCCGGGACGCCAGACTATCCTGTGCCAGAGGCTGTTTGGAGGACGTGCGAATATGGTCGTACCTCCCCGCAGGCGGGATTCTCATGACTCTAGGGCAATGATGTGCTGGGTGCCCACCCACGTGCCCTTGGGTGGCCACCAACATGCCCTTGGGTGGCCACCCAAGCGGTCATGGGTGGCCACCCAAGAGGGCATGGGTGGGCACCCATGAGGACATGGGTCGCCACCCAGCACATGACTCCCCGGCAGGGTTGCGATAAGCACTTCGAGGGTATGTGAATAAGGAGACGTGTTCATGAGGGGACACAACCGCAAGCGCAGCCCTGTCTCCCGGGGGAGTGGCGTCTCCCCATACGCCCGCGGGGCGCACCCTATCTACACGGCAGATTGCGAAAGGTTACGCATATTATACCAAAACTTCATCGACTGGTGGGTGATTCATTCCTGCAAAATGCGAAAATTGAGGGATGAAAGAGAGACCGAAGCGGCCTGTCTGCTGCGCATGTCAACGATCGTCACGGCTGGCGAAGATATCCAAGCAGAATGTCCCGCGCAACATCCGCCGCGATGTGCCGCGCAAGAGGGACGTCAACTTAGACCATTGGAATGTCCAACCGCGTTACGGCATATCAACCCTCACCTTGAAGAAGCGATAGTGCGATTGGTCTTTGTCTGTTACATCAACCCAATCTTCGTCCGTGAGATTCGCTTTGCCAAGTGTCTTGATACGCGACTCAAACGAATTGCCCGACCCATCCTTTGTGTGGTTGAGAGTAATTACCGGCTTGCCATCCTCCATCTTGAAATCGGTAATCTTCAAATCGTCGTTCGGGTCTTCGGGATTGATTCCGAGCGCATAGCACTCTCCAACCGTCCGACACCCATTCGCCGCCGTCATCGCCGCAGCCGTCGCAATGTCACCATTTGAAGCACTCGCAATGGTTTGATGACTATCTAGCCAATCCTGGGTCATACCGTTGGCATTCTTCGCTTTCCATTTGGCCAAATATGTTTCATCCGAGGCAATAGGCACCATAGGATTCGCCTGTACTCCATTTACAGAAAACCATCCCGTGAATTCTTTGTTATCCTCTCCATATGCATCTGGCAATGTAAGCAATCTACCTCCTAAAATGCTTCCTATGGTAATATCGGCATAGATAATTCCTTCGCGTGGCAGGGCTCCTCTCCAACCGCTTATACCGCCACCGTTAGCATCAAAGACAATTCGTGCAAAGTTCTGTACCTCCACAGTACTCGCAACAGACACACCTGCACCATTGACAGTCTTCACGCTATATTTTATAGGAAGCTTCGACGGATCAAATTCCAAATCGCCAAAAAGCTTTTGAAACGACATGATCACCTCGGTTTCGTTTACACGACGAGAGTAGACCGCACAAACCGCATTAACTCCACCCGTTTCGCAAAACAGCCAATATCCGTCTGCATTATCCACCGCATTCCATTCGGTCTTGATCTCGTCCACCCTATCACCCGTCTCCGACTTTATACCTGTAACTGAGGCAGGAGGCTTCTTGTTTGTATGGCTACCTCGTGTACCCGCCATTACATTTCTAAGCAACAAGGGATTCTCTATCTGGACCTCCCATCCCTCATAAGACTTTATACCGCTAAGTAAAGACTCGTACCGATCTTTCGTATATGTGGCCAATTCAAGGAAAGAAAGTCTGGTATCGTTCCCTGCCCAACCTTCCTCCCAGCCGTAATCAAGCAGAAATTTGTTGAACACAGCATATGATGTATGTTCCCTGTCTGCCGCCGCAATCCATGCGATGTTTGCTGAACAACGTGCCAATCCATTCGCAACGTACCAATGTCCCAGTCTCGCGTCTGGGTCATACATGCCTCCAGCATGGCATGCTGCTACGATGCCAATAATAGCAACGCTCTTACCGGTTGCTTCAATGCCTTGGATTTTCGTTGCAAGAGCCGTATCGGTGTAAACTTCGTCATACAAACAAAGCAATGTTGTACCGTCAGATTTGTCATATCCACCATGTGTGCGAAAATAAAAGAGGAATATGTCACCGGTCTGGACAGACTCGGCAACACGATCAAAGGCATCGTCCACATCATCTGCTTTAGCTCCTCCATTCAACAAAACATGAATGTTTTCAGAATTGGAGAATCCTCCACGCAGAGCCGCGATATTAAAGAAGTCGTTGGCGTCCCTGTCACCGCCAGTCGGTTTGAGATCTGTATCCTGCCACTCGTTCAATCCAACAAAGATAGCATGCCGATTCCTCGTCACACACGTTTCCGATACTCTTCCTCTCTTCACTTCTTTTACGTGATACTGTACAGGCGGAATACCACCGAGACGCGACGAAAAGGCAGAGTCCGTCAGCTTCACCACCCAAACCTCCTCGTTGTTCGCGTTTTGTCCTTTCGTTACAGACACCTGTGCATCATCCACGACAACCCAAGTGCCATTCTCGTTGCAATATTCAAGTGCGTATGAATGTTCTGCGCCGTTCAGGTCTGCATCCTCGCAGCGTAGTGTAATCGACCCCAGTGACCAGTCCGCCGATTCCGCAACCAACGTCGGCGGTGGGGGTGGCTCCTGTTGCTTCATAATTAGCCCATTCCACTTACCGTCCGACCCCATCACCGCTTCCCACTCTGCCGCGTGCTCTGCGGTGTATGTGCCGATAGCACCGCTCTTTACACTGGAAAAGGCCCCAGAGTCTACACTTGGAGGGACACCGCAAAAGTGAACGATAGCCAGTCCATTGCAGTAGTAGAACGCTTCAGACCCGATGTTCGTCACGCTATTCGGTATCGTCACGCTCGTCAAACTGCGGCAACCAGAGAACGCAGAATTCCCGATACTCGTCACGCCGTTGCCAATAGTCACACGCGCAAGTCCGCTACAGCCGGAGAACACATTTTCCCTGATGCTCGTCACAGAGTCTGGGATCGTCACGCTCGTAAGACCGCTACAACCCTCGAACGCACGCTTCCCGATGCTCGTCACGCCGTCAGGTATCGTCACGCTCGTCAGCCCGCTGCAACCGGAGAACACAGAATACCCGATGCT
>JAZQBR010000187.1:0-7768 GCA_045545855.1 Kiritimatiellia bacterium
ATGGCTACGATCCGACTTTGCCTGTTCAAAAGCGGATGCTCCTCATCATCCGTCAGCACAACCATCACATTGCCAAACTCCGACCCCTGGCTTTTGTGCACGGTCATTGCGTAAGCGAGCTCATGCTCCGGCAGGAGCCCCACCGGACACACCTCCACGCTCTTGCCTCGCTGGAACAGGACCGACATTCCGTCCGGCCCCGCCACTGTAACGCCAATATCGCCGTTCCAGAGATTCCGGTCGCGCGTATTGCGCGTCACTATGACCGGCACGCCGGCCTTCGCGAGCGGATTTGATGGCCGGCGCCCGCCAAAACGCTCCGTCGCGACGAGGTCGTTGATGCCCGATGCGCCGAAAGGTCCGTTGCGCACTACGGTCAGTATGCGCGAGCGGCCGAGCCAGTCGAAAAGCTCCCTTGCCGCGATTGTCATCGTCCCGTCCTTGAATACCCCGTCGGTCGGGGCCAGCGCCTTCGCGGCGGCGACGAGTCCGCCGCCCTCCAAGAGCCCCCAGCCTCGCGCCCACTCTAGCGCAAGCCTGCGGACTGTCTCTTTCGCCGCACCGTCATGGACATCATAATGACAGACACGGTTCTCTTCCTTCACGAATGTGTCGAGCCACGCCTCGCCGCCGGCGGGGAGCCGTTTCGCCAGGCGCGCGAACAATTGTGCGTCGCCGGCGTTTACCGCGCGGGCGCACTCGGCGAGCGCTCCTTTGAAGCGGTTTGAAGTCTTGAGCTCCACTACCGTGCGTCCGTCAAAATTCGCCACCGCGTCGCCAAGCACCGCACCGGCGTCTACCGAAGGCAGCTGGTCTTTGTCGCCCAGCAGAACTAGACGGCATTCGTCCGGCAGAGCCTCGAGAAGCGCTTTCATGAGATGCACATCAACCATCGACGATTCGTCCACGATGACCAGCTTGTACGGCAGGCGGTTCTCTCTGGTGTACTTCCATTCCGGCGGCAGCCCGCCGAGCGTCGCGTGTATCGTCGAGCCCGACAATTCATCTATCTGGCGTCTTGTCTCGGGCTGCATGCCGGCTGCGGCGGCGCATTGTTCATGTATCGACTCGCCCATCCGCTGGCCGGCGCGCCCCGTAGGCGCTAAAAGCGCCACATTCTCGCCGGTTGCAAGCCCATGCTCCATCAATGCTCGCAGTATAGCCGAGACTACCGTCGTCTTGCCCGTCCCCGGGCCGCCGGTAACAACAGTGAAACGCCGCCTGCCGACGGTCTCGACAGCCTGCCGCTGCTCAGCGTTGAGCGAAAACTCGCCGCCCTTGCCGGCAAAGCGCACGGCCCTGTCGACGACTGCCTGCGGCAGCTCGACGGCATCCTCTTCTGCAGACATCTCGCGAAGCCTTCGGGAAACCGCATCTACCGAAGCCCATACTCTCGCAAAAAACCACCCCGTTTCGCCATCGGCGACTTCTTTGCGGACGACCATCCGCCCGTCGCCCTTCGCGAGCTCGCCGCCCGCCTCGATCGCACTTCGCGGCCAGCACTCGTCGACAAGCCTCCTGTGGGCTTCATCGGCTCCGTCATCCAGCCGCCCGGCGTCTTTGAGAAGCCCGGGCCCCTTCTCGATTCGCAGAAACGTGTTGCCGGCCTTGAGCGACAGCAGCATCGCCGCGAGAAAGAGATATACGCCCGGCGAACGCGCGCCGGAATACTGCGCGATATCGCGCGCGCACTGCATGTCGCCAAGCGTCAGCGACCCCGCCGCGAGAATACGCGCGAGAATCGCCAGCGTTTCGCCCGCCTCCTGCATCTCGCCGCCCCCGCCTTCGCCGGCGGGCACATCGAACAATATCAACCGCCTCTTCGCCTCGTCTATCGTCATTTCAATTTTCCTCCCGCCTTAATGCCTCGTTGATCGCGGCGCGGCAGGCCGCCTCGTCGATCGCCGCCGGTTCTGCGGCGAATACGCCCGTGTCCCCAGCCGTGCTCTCAGACTTCTCGCCCGCACGCACGAACAGGTACGCTACACCCCCAAGCACCGCCCCGCCGAGCCAGTACCTGACTGCCTGCGCGTAAAACCGGTACTGCAGATGGTAGCCCGATGCCGCCATGGCGCGCGCCAGCGCGGCCGGACCGTAGTCGGGGAGCGTGTTCGTCTTCCAGTCGATTATGTAGACCGGCCCCCCGGGGCCTGCCGGGCGGACAAGCAAGTCGATCTTGCCGTTGAACGCCGAGTCGCCGGACGCATCGCCCGGCGCGTCTGCGCCAGACGCGCGCTCCTCGCCCATTGCTTTGGCGCGGTTCACCACGAACTCGGTCTCGGCGCGCCTGTCCGCCGCTTTGACATCTCTCAGGCGAAATGTCCTGCCACCGGCTGAAATCGGCACGTTAAGCGCGCGCCACGCCATCCGCGCGAGTACCATCTCTGTCGTGTCGTCGCTTTCATCCTTTTCGGACGAAACCTGATGCCGTCGCATCGTCCTTTTTACAAGGCCGATGAACCGCCCGTCCTTCGCCAGATCTGCGAACCCGGCTCGCCCTGCGGTGCAGAAGCCAAGCGCCTCGCCGTCGCTATCGTCATTATTGCAGAGCGTCTCCATAATCTCGTGGAACACGTCGCCGGAGATATTGTTTCGCGCGAGGAGCGTGCGCTCCTTCTGCTTCTGCGGCTCGGCCGCTTCGTGGTTCTCGTCAACTCTGAAAGCGCCTTCAGCCGGCACTGCAATCCTGTCCGCCTTTCGGTGGATTGACGAATAAGAATCATTTGTCGCGATCCGCCGCGACAGCGCTACGGCGTCGAGCTTGTATACCTTGACCGCCGGCGCCGTGTCGCCTGCCGGCATGTCGCCGTCGATGGTCGGCGCCGGTACGGCCCGCGCCTTCGCGGCCTTTGCACGCGCCGAGACTCTGGCCACAGCCTCCTTCGCCGCCTCGTCGCTTTTCTGCGCGCCGCCGCCGTCACCGCCTGCAAACAGCGCGCGTATGCCGCGGGCGAGAAATCCGGCGTCGGCCTTGCCCGGTTGAATCAAGAGCGCCGAACCGGTACTGCCTATGCCGGTCTCGTCAGTCTCGGCGCCCTTCGAGATTCGCCGGTGCTGCGCCCACTGGGACCAGGGCAGATAGAGCTTCATCACGGCGCGCGTGAGCGCCACATACAAAAGGCGCTTCTCTTCGCGTATTGCCGCCGCCTTCGCGGCGCTGTCTTTGGCCCGGCCGCCCAGTCTGCCGAAACCCCACGCGACGAAAACTACGGGGAACTCAAGTCCCTTCGAGACGTGCATCGTCATTATCTGGACGCGGTCCGCCTCGGACTCCTTTCGCCGGAGCGCCCCGTTCTCGCCGGCGCGCTTGTCGTTCTTTCGCCACGCCCGCAGAGTTGCCGCAAACTCGTCGATAGTCTGCGCCTTGCGTCCGCCGTTCTCCAGAAGCTTGTCGAGTATCTGCCGCGTGGCGGCCCGTCTGCGGTCGAAATCGGGGTCGTCCTTGGCCGGGCAGGCGAGCAATGTATCGTTCATCACGCTCTCGAAAAGCCGGCTCCACTCCCTTTTGGCTGCGAGTTCCTGCCAGACTGCGAGCCGGCGCTGCAAAGCGCGGTCTTCATGCCTGCGCCGGGCCTCAAGCCGGTCCGGCCCGCACCCCATGAGAGGCGTGAGCAGCAGCGCCTCGAGGCGTCCGCGCCCGCTTGGGGCGGCGAGAAAATCGAAGAGCGCCAGAAGCGCCTCGGCCTCGGCCGATGAATAGACGCCTTGCTCCTTGTAGATGGTAAACGGAATTTTCGCGGCCGACAATATCTCCCGGGCCTTGTCCGCCTCGGCGTGTCCGCGCACGAGTATGCACATGTCACGGTAGGAGAACGTGTGGTCCGCCGGCTTGCCGGTCGCCTCGTCGACGGTCGTGTATGCTGCGGGCCCGAGCGACACGAGCCGTTTGATTTCATCAGCCGCGTTTCGCAGAAACTCCGGCAGACAGCAGGTCTTGTTGCCATAGCCCGAATTGGCCGAGGCCGGCGTCTTCGGCAGCCGCCCCCGGGGGAGCGACTCCAGCAGCTCCACGCTGTCGCCGAACTCCGGGTGACAGACGAGATTGTCGAATTTGCCGGCGCCTGGCGGCGGCGGGGCGACCTCTTCATAGTCGATTCTGCCGTCGCCTTCTTTCATGTCCCCGAACCACGACAGTCCGTCGCCGTCCTTCGCGCCGAAGATGCGGTTGAATGCATCGACGAGACCCGGCGTAGATCGGTAGGTCGTCTTTAGCGTATGCAGCGCGCCGGGACCGGACGACGACAGTATTTCTGCGCGCGCGGCGAGATACACCCCTATATCGGCGCCTCTGAACGAATATATCGCCTGTTTCGGGTCGCCGACGACGAACAGCGCCCCGCGATTCGGCTCCGGCCCGTCGCCTATTGTGTTCGCCTTGTGCGAAAAGATGCTCTTGAATATCTCCCACTGCCTGCCGTCAGTGTCTTGGAATTCGTCCACAAGCGCGATGCGGTACTTGCGGCGGATCGACTCCATGAGCGCGCTTCTGCCGCCGACTGCCTCGACCGCGGCCTCGCCGGCGACGACACTGGCGGCGCGCTCGACAAGATCGTCGAACGTCATCGTGGATGTCGCCTCCTTCAGCTCGCGGTAGATTCGCTGGGCGATCGGCCTCAGGCCGTTCACCAGGACGGCCTTTGACTGGCGGTGAAGCGTCTTCTTGCCGGCGCGACCCTTCTCGACATATTCTATTAAAGGCTCGGTCGATTTGAAGTTGTCCTCTACTTCTGCTACCAGGTCTTTGGCGGCGATGCCGGCGTCGGTCATCAACTCGACGAACTCGCCGCCTTGCAGGCGCCGGTACTCCACAGAATGCAGCGCCTGGAGCACGGCCTCGTGCACCATCTCCTTGTCTGGGCCGCATATTGTCATCTGCATCGGCACGCGGTTCTCGAAGGCGTATTCCGTAAGCAGGCTGCGGCAGAACGAATGTATCGTGCAGATGCTCGCCTCGTCGAAGTCCGGCGGCAGGCACCCGGCCTCGTCCAGCACTTTGCGTATACGGTCTTTCAGTTCGCCCGCGGCTTTTTCGGTGTACGTCACAAGAAGCAGGTTCTTGACGCTGTCGACAGCGCCCTCCAGCAGCAGTTTGAGAACAATGCTTTGCAATGTATATGTCTTGCCTGTCCCGGCGGACGCCTCGATGATGGCGTCGCGCCGATAGTCTATCGTATTGCAAACGAACCTCTTGTCGCTGAATCGCCCATCTTGGTCGCGCTCGCCCAGACGACCCCTCGCCAACTCCTCATTCATTGCCCGCCTCCATTTCGGCCGCCGTCAGCCGTGTCGCGCCGAGCAGCATCTCGTAGCGCGCTTCGTAAACGCCTCTAAGCTCCTCGCCAGTCTCGGGTTTTCGCTTGAACCGCTCGAGATTCTGCTCCAGCACGAGATTGTTGTTGAACTCTCCGCTGGAACCCGTGTACTCTTCGGCGGACATCTCCACCAGTATCTCGTCCCAGTCATAAGGCGGCCTCGCCTCGTTCAAGGCTTTCAAAAGCTTCTTGCTTGAGAGATCGGTAATCATGCCGCCGTCGCTTTTCCCTGAGGCCAGATACGCCCGCGAGAGCGCCTCCAGATATGAAGACGCCTTCTCCGGGGTGATGCCGCTCCATATCCACGCGCCGGTCGTGCCGTGCTTGAGATCCGCAACACCGATCTTCAGCCTGCCGGCCGTGCATTTCTTCGCCGAGAGCGCCATAAGATAGGCGATAAACGCGTCGAAACAGCTTTCGACGGGGAGCTCAGGCGGTTTTTCGCCGAGCCAGCCCGTCACGACCGCCGTCGCCTCGAGCTCCCCTTCGCTCCAATTCGGCACATCGGCTGTAAAGCGCGCCTTGAGCCCGCCGGCTTCGCCCGCCTTGAACTCGACCGGCCAATCGATATGCAGAGCGTCCGGCTTCGCGCCGCGCGGCGAAAAGCCCGCGACGAATCTGCCGATAGCGTCCGCCTTGGCGGCGGCATCCTGCATGAAAGTGCTTTTGGCGTATTCGCCTAGAAAACCCGCCGGCATCCTGCCCGACAGCTGCAGACGGCGAATCTCCTTCGCCACTTCTCCCGCAGCGTCGGCTTCAAGCCACTTCTCCTCGAGCCGCCATCCGTCGGGACCCTCGGGCAAACCAATTGGACTAGCCGTCTCGAGATCGTTCTCGCTGTAGCCTGCGATGGCGATGCCAAAGCGATAGCGCATCACGGCGCGGACCGGGTTTTTCAGAAAAGCCGAGAGTGCCTTCGCCGAGAGTTCCACCCTCGCCCCGGGCGCTTCGTCCGTCGGCTCGATGGCCTCGGGCCTGGTCCGCACGCCCTCGATGCGCGCACGCGCCAGCTCTCGTGCAGCCTTGGAGTATGTGGGCAATATCCCCGCGAAGGGGTCGTCGGCCAACCAGATTATGTCATCTGTGGCCCGCGCCTCGCCATCCTTGCGCGAACCCGCCTCACCATGCTCTAGAAGCGGATAGCCCCTATACTCGCCAAAAGCCTCGCCATCCTTCAGCACGCGCTCGCCGATGAACTTTTCGAGAACCGCCACGACACCCGCCTGGAACAGTTCTGCATCTTTCTCGATGTCTTTGGACGGATAGCTTATGACCAGCCGGTCGCGCGCCGACATTATGGCCTCGAGCAGGAGAAAACGATTGCGGTTGGGCGTCGAGACGTCGCCAAGCCGCCAGCCGGTGCCGCGTACATCGAGCGTGGAGTCGCTGGCGCCGCCAGGGTAGCCGCCCGCGCCCAAGCCCATGATGTAAACCTGCTTGAACGGTATCGTGCACAAGCTGGAGAAGCCGCCGATCGTGACACCGCTCGTCAGAAAGCCGCCTTTGCGGCATGGTATGCCGCCGGCAAACTGCTCGATCGCGGCCGCCGCCAGCTCGAAGCTCTGCACGCCCGGGATCTCGCCCAGCGAGTAGAGCGTGCCGATCAGCGCCTCGCTTACCTTGCCCTCGAGCATGTCGTCCCTTTCGACAGCGAGATACGTTCTCGCGAGACGCGCGAGACGCTCGGCCCAGCAGTCGGCGCGCGTGCCGTCTTCGCGCCGCGCGCACGCAAGCGGCAGTTCGCGCGGACGGTGCGAGCTGTCGAACAGCGTCTCGGCGAGGTCGCGGTGCAAGAGCTCCACTGTCTCTGAAAATTTCAGCGCGGCTCCGCCTGGCGCGTTCACAAGCGGCAGGTCGCCGCCACCGGCGCCGGCAGACGCGTCGGCGAACCGCGACAGACGCATGCGCTTGAGAGCCGACGACCAGTCGAAATACCCCTGTGCGTTCTCGTCGTCGTGCTCGAACCCGTCGAACGCGCCTATGGCCTTGGTTAGTTCGCGCCATGCGGCGACATCTTGACGCGAGAAACCGAGCGCGCGCTGCACTGGCGCGCTTTCGAGTACGCCAAAGAGCCGCTCGCGGTTCAGTCCCTTGCGGCCAAGCTCCAAAAGCGCCAGAAAACCGCGAAGATAATCGCTGTCGTCGCTCGCGGATGTATCCAAAAGACCGTACGGCACCTCGCCGCGCGCGTCGAAGACAGCCTCTATGACCGGGCGGTAGGTCTTCATATCGGGCACGATTACGGCAATATCCGAGAAAGAGCAATCGGGCCACGGACGCTCCCCTTTGACGCCGTCGGGCCGCGCGACGCTGCCGAGAATGGAGTTGTACACCATCTCGACCTCGCGGCGAACGCCGGGCGTACCGACGACCTGCACCGTCGCGTCCTGGCGCACGCGCTCGATCTCGCCCGTGCGGCGGCGTATCAAGTCGGAGGCCAAGCGGTCTTAGGAAGA
>JAZQBR010000188.1:0-4093 GCA_045545855.1 Kiritimatiellia bacterium
TGCCGGATGGACTGCTTTTCATGGCGGTCTGGTGCTGTGGCTGGGACGCCGCCGCGTTTGTGGGGCTTGTCCCGAGGTTCATCGCCGCCGTGCGGGATTATCCTGAGAAGGGCTTCTGCGCCGAGCTTGTCATAGGCGTCATATTTCCGCTTATCGGCATTGCGATGACGGTGTATTTCTTCAGGCTTGTATGGAAGCATCTGCGGCCATGCTACGAGGTGAGGCTTATGGGCGGCGTGCTGAAGGAAGGCGAGAGGGCGGCGTTTGAATATGAGTTCAAGGGCAACGCCGAGGATGTCAGGCGTGTCGAGTTTGCCACGGCAGTTGAAGAGCCACGCGGCTACGGAAGAACGAAAGTGTTAGGCGCGCCGCATGGAGTCGTGAACGACACAAAGGAGATGTCTCATCCGATGGAACTTGTATCGGGGCGTGTGTCGCTTGAGATGCCGCGCATAGCGCCGGATTGCCATGACCGCTTCCGCTACTACTTCCGCGCGACTGTCACGTTCAAGAGTGGGCTTGTTGTCTCCTCGTCCTATCGCATTCCCCTGAAATGAAAGTCCTATTCCATGAAACCATTTGCACGAATCAACTTGTCCTCTTTAGCACTGCGCAGGGGGATCCTCGTCTCATCCCTCGCGTTTGTGTTGGCGATGGTTTGCGGATGCATGGGCAACTACGCATACTATCTCGAAAGGGCTGGTGAATACAATTCATGGGAGGAGCTAAGGACTGCGGCATTGGAATGCGGCCTTTCAGAAGCTGACGATCCAGGTTGTCGATTCTGGTGCAAGGATGGAGCCTCTAGTGGCGTCCCCGACTCGCTTAGCTATCCTGAATGGCTACAAATGATTTCGCTTGCCCTTGTCCCGATGCGATTTGAGCGGATACAGACTTGGGAAGTCGGTGCTGATGACTGGCGAGAAACGATCCTTATTCGTAAAATTTCCCACGAAGGGTTATGGCCCACGGGCGCGATTCCTGCAGGATTCAGCGCAGACAGGCGCAGTGTCTCGTGTCCAGACAACAATCACGCCTTCATTTGCGAAAAGCAATTTGCGCTTGAAATCGCCCGTGCATTGTACACTGTAAATAATTCATCTAAACGGTCGGACAATTCAACCAACAAAAGGCCCGCTCCATGACCAAGAAAACGATGAAACGCGACAATGGCAGTTTTAGGTTGTCGACGTTCATTCCGGGATGCATTATTCTGGGATTCATATCCTTTTTCTGCTTTGCCATTTGGGGACTTGGTGACCACGGGCATGAAAACTGGCGTGAAGTCGCCTGCAAAATCGAGAAATCGTCCGTCGAAAGAAAAACGCTTGATTGGTTCGTTCTTACGGTGGAATACTCGCTTCCTGAAAATAGCAGGCACGAGGTTCAGGAATATAGGTTTGAGCGCCTTGGTGAAAGATTGCCCCTCCTAGAGAAATATGCTCCAGGCACAGTGCATCCATGCAAGGTCGATCCAAGAAATGCTGCCGCAACATACCTTAGGATAAGCCCCCCATTCATTGACGCTGAACGACTTCCGCACAGTATCGGCAATGTGCTGTTCGGAAGCATAGTCTCCGTTTTCTGCTTGATTGGGCTTTGTTTGATTGCAAGTTCATTCGGATTTGTGCGCCGTCTAATGACAAAACGCGTGAGAGAATGTGGCATGGCGATGTTCTTTATTGTTTTCGGTTTGCCATTTGCGACAATCGGAACATGGAGCATTATTGAAGCCCCCAAAAAGGCTGATGCCGAGAAAGAGTATATTCCAACTACGGCGAAAGTCCTTTACTCGGGTGTCGTTTGTCATTCCGGAGATAGGGGAGCCACGGCATACGCTCCACGCATCGGCTATGAATATTCCGTTGACGGAAAGATATACGAAAGCGACCGCTTTGAGAGTTCTGACGTATACACGGGCAATCGCAAGCGCCATGACAAAACCGTCGAGGCATATAAACCTGGCGACACAATAGAAGTCTTCGTCTCCCCTGAGAACCCGCGAAAGGTTGTAATAAAACGATCTGCCTCGTCAGGATCCTTTGCGATTGGTTTGTCGTCTGTCTTCGCGATCATTGGCTGGGGCATTATTGTGGCTGCTCTCGTGGCATTGTTCATTGCATTGCGCAAACGTCGTACCGAGTTCAGCGGCCATGTGCTGCACCGGTCTCGCGCAGGTGTCACATCGATTGGCGTTTTCGCCTTTCTTTGAAACACGATTTCCTGGCCGCTGGCTCTTGCATCTTTCAAAGACGGCGTAACTGGTGGGGTGATGCTGCTCGTCGCGCTGTTTCCAACTGTTGGCATTTGGTTTCTTGTAATGTTCGCGTATCATTTTGTGCGGGAGATTCGCGCACCCAGACTTTCGCTTGTGCTTGACATGCCTGAAGGCGCCAATGCGCATGTTGCATGGAGTATTGCGGAAACAACCTATATTGAGACCATCAAGTTTGCTATGGATGGCTACCGCATTGTAGGTTCCGGCGAGTACTCGCGCAAGGAAACGGTGTTTCGAAAGGATCTTTCATGCCATGTCGCGCCGTCTGTGCCATCTGCAGGATTCTTCGACTTTGCTATTGCATCTGAAGACGACTACGGCGACGAAGTGAAATGGAGAATAACCGCAATGGTAAAAACAACAAAAGACAAGAAGCCATTTGAACTTGAATACAATCTGCCGGTATGATTAAAGAAAGGCCCGCTCCATGAAATCCTTTGCACGAATCATCCTCGTCTCATCCCTCGCGCTCGTGGGAGTCGTTACGACGTATGTCATCTTGAAGAGACGACGCAAGCGCAGAGACGCCGAATGTGAGGTGAAGACACGTCCGCAGGATGTGCAGCCTCTCCGCGATGATGTTGCAAAGAATGTTTCGCCGCGTCGCTTCAAATGGCTGAATCTATGCGACAACCATTACAGTGCGCTAGTCAAATCGCTTGAAAAGCAACTTGCGCGGCGTCCGAACGTATGGGGCGCGGGATTGTGGCCAGATGCCGAGATAGAAGACATCGCGCGGAAGTGCGCAGGACTCATCAAGCCCTATGGTGGGATGTTGAACGATTTTCTAATCCCTGGCGATCCACTAGACATGATTGCGGCGTTTTGTGGAGATGGCGTGAAGGCAATCTTGGGCGATGTAGAAGAGGAATTTCGGTTTGTTGTAGACGCCGCGTGGTACGAGAACGACCACACTTTCGCGGAACTTGTCGAGTATGTCCGAACACATCGCGATACGGCGCCAAGATCGGTGTTTCGCGAGCGGCGGCGCACCACTTTGCTGGGCGTGACGGTGCTGTGGATCATATTCGTGGGGCTGGTGTGGTGGGCTGTATCATCTATCAGCTCGTTGTGCCAAAGTATCGCAGATGGGGACCTGTGCGTGAAACCGATGCTGAATGCCGTCATAGCGGTGCCGCTGGCGCTTTTCGCCGTCTATATCGCCTATGTCATGATTGTGCAATGGTTCGCCGACCGCCGCGAAGAAAAAGAGGAACGGAAAAACACCAACCGAAATGAGCCATGAAACCCTTTGCACGAATCAACTTGTCCTCTTTAGTACTGCGCAGGGGGATCCTTGTCTCATCCCTCGCGCTCGCGGCGGCGGGGTGCTGTTCCATAGAGCGCACGGGCGAGTATTATATTGCGACAAAGACGATGACATTCCAGAAGTTGGATGAATACCATCGCGAGAAGGGCGATTCCACATATATGCCCTTGCCTTTTTCCATCGGCATCCCCGACAAGAATAGGGAAGGTGTGACCTATCTGCCGCCGTCTGCGGGTGTGATGTTGTTTTTTGCGGGGTTCCTGCCCGAGGACGCTTGGCCGATGACCGCGCTGGCCTTTGCCCCGGCTGGCGCGGTGGTTTGGGCGGGTGAGGCGTTGATCCTTGCGCCTGTCTGGGATACGCTTTGTCTGCCTGTTGACTTTTGTCGCCGCGACGAGTATTTGAAGAAGGATATCTGGCAATGAAGACGCAATGGATCGCGAAGAGGGCAATTGCGGCGTTTGCATCGTGCGGAGATTATGCGGTATAATATCCGCAAAACATGCGGAGAAAAACATGCGATACATCTATCAACATAAAGACTG
>JAZQBR010000189.1:0-10655 GCA_045545855.1 Kiritimatiellia bacterium
TGCAGGTTGTGGCCCGTTGGCGTCTCGCTCAAGATGGAGCCCGCTCTATCGTCCCTTGTGCGCGAAATGCGCGGCGACACGACCCCGCCAGTCATCTACACCGGCGGTTCGCGCGGTCCCGACGGAATTCCCGAAGCCGAAACGAATATGCCTGCCGCCGTCTTCGCGATGTACAATTGCGGCCAGTCACTGATTCTTCTGGACGATTCGCTCGAACAGTCGCCGACGTACGGACGCTTTCAGCCCGCTGTCAAGATACCAAAAGGGGAGAAGCGCACATTTACTTTCACTTGGAGCGGAACCAACGACTTCGCCGTCGTCGACATGAAGCTGGCGCCAGGCAAACTCGCTGAAGCGGTCGCTTTATTGAAGGAAAAATCCAAAGATGTCGAGATTGACGTTCTTTCGGACTTCTCTCCGGAGCTTACACTCGCCGAGGCCGGCGAAATGGCGACGGCGCTTTCGATGGTCGATTCGGCAAGAGTGAAAATCAACGGCGTCAAGAAAGGGCAGCTTTTCTACCGCGCGTTTCTGCCGCTCGAAAAGTGGCGCGACAGGTCGGAGCGGCTCGCCCAGCCGCCAGAGGTTCACTTTCTGCCGGACGGTTCTTTCATCGTGAACGAGATTCTCGAGGACTGGTCGGACGAAGAGTCGCTAGACCCGAAACTGACCGTCAAAGAACACCGTTTCGCCACCGCAGGCGAGGCTGCGGCTTTCGCGTCGTCTATCGTCGGCAAAACTTTCACCATGCTCCTTTTCGCGCCGTCCGCCACCAGACTCGAACGGCTTTTCGACTTTCGCGAGAAGGTGAAAGGCGACGTTCTCAACTGGTATGTGTTCAAAGAATGACCGGCAGTTCGACAGAGCCGCTCGCGGCGCGAATGAGACCGACGGCGCTTGACGAAATCGTCGGCCAGGACCATATTCTCGGGCCCGGCAAGCTTCTCAGGCGAGTCATCGAGGCCGACAGACTTACGAATATAATCCTCTACGGGCCGCCCGGCTGCGGCAAGACGACTTTGGCCGAAGTCATCGCCAAGACGACGAAGCGCGGCTTTGTCAGGCTCTCGGGCGTTTTGGCCGGCGTGGCCGATATAAGGAAAATCTGCGAAAGGGCGCGCACCGAGCTTGGTGCCGAGGGAACCATCCTTTTTATCGACGAGATCCACCGCTTCAGCAAGTCGCAGCAGGACGTCTTGCTGCCGTATGTTGAAGACGGCTCGGTTGTTCTCGTGGGCGCGACCACACACAACCCCAATTTTTTTATCAATACCCCGCTCACATCCCGCTCGCTGGTTTTCGAGCTTCACGCACTTTTGCCGACGGACGTCTCGAAGCTGCTGAAAAGGGCGCTTGCGGACAGAGAGAAAGGGTTCGGGGCCATCCCATCCGCAATAGACGAGGACGCCCTTCAGTTTCTTGCGGAGGTTTCGAACGGCGACGCCAGACACGCTCTGACGGCGCTCGAAATAGCCATGCGATCGACTCCGCCGGATCAGTCCGGCGTCGTGAGACTTGCGCTGCCGGTTCTCCAGGAGTGCGTCCAACGCCGCAAGGTCGCTTACGACAAGAAAGAAGACGGCCACTATGACACTATTTCGGCGTTCATAAAGTCCATTCGCGGCAGCGACCCCGACGCGGCCGTCTATTGGCTTGGCAAGATGCTTACCGCCGGCGAAGACCCGCGTTTCATCGCGCGCCGTCTAGTCATCAGCGCTTCGGAAGATATTGGCAACGCCGATCCTCGCGGCATAACGGTAGCTGTCGCGGCGATGCAGGCGTGCGAATTTGTCGGTTTGCCCGAGTGCGCGATCAACCTCGCTCAAGCTGCGACATATCTGGCGAGCGCGCCCAAGTCGAACGCCAGTTGCATGGCGATTAGCGAGGCTATGGCCGATATCGAATCCGGCGCGGTCCAGCCTGTACCCGAGCACCTCAAGAATAAGCACGTCAAGGCGATTGGCAGCGGTGCAGTTACGCAATACAAGTATCCGCATGCATTCGCCAACCATTATGTCGAGCAAGAGTATATGTCAATGCCAAAGAAATACTACCGGCCGACAGAGCAGGGTTATGAAGCAACCATAGCCAAGCGTTTGGCGGCACTGGGTGCTTAGTTGACATAATCCGTCTTATGAGAATAACGGATTAAAAGCTTGGCAGATGCAACAGACTAAAAGCCCGGCAGATTCATCTGTCCTGAAACGCATACCTTTCGCCCCTTGCTGAGCGTGCGGTCGGAGGTGTCGTAAACTACGAACTTGATACCGTCGAATCGCTTCGCCAACTCGGCTTTTATGTAACTGGAGACGCTCTTTACATTACCTTTGTCATCGTCTGAAAAGCCAATCGCGACGGATCTGTTCAAGCCGCCGGTACGCTGTAGCATGTGAAAGACATGCTCGACGAAATCTCTAATGGCGAATTCCTTGGCCAGCTCTGGACGTGAAGCATTCGTCGCGGTCGCGAGCTTCTCCTTGTAGATCGGGTCATTCGCCATGCGGGTTTTGAATCCGTCGTAGGTAACGGCCGAATATCTGCACATGCCTAGATAGTAGTTCAGCTCCTGTTCGTCCGAGCCAAACCGCTCCACCTTGTCGAGCCAGCGTCTGTAGCCGCGCAGATTGGACATCATTGTCTCGCGTTCCAGCGGCGTGAGAGCGTTGTCGATGAAAAGCCTGACTGCGTTTTCAATAGTTTGCGGTGCGTGGCCGCGGGCCGTTACAATGGCGAATATGCGCCCTTCGACGAGCGTCTTCTTGAAAGTGCTATAACTGGGCGACGGCTGTTCGCCGGCCGAGACCTTGGCGAGAGCGGCCATGGTGTCTTCAAGAAATCTGTTCGGGCCGCCGTCGTCGCTGTCGGCGAAGTTGCGAAACGCCTCGTCCCAGCCGCCAACAGCCGGCGGACGGTAATGCTCCGAATCTGCGCGCACCAGGGCGAATGTCGATGTCGACAGTTCCACTGGCTTCCACACGCCGTCGCCGCCGCAGTGTTCCATCTTGATCTTCGTGGGCATGTGCAGAATGTTGTCGTCCCAATCGAAGATATAGTACTTGAAGTCGCGGCTTGAGACTTCGTCATTGACGTATGGTATCGGTTTTGTCACTGCACTTCTCCGTCAAAGTCGAAACCTGACACCTTCAAGAGCTTTACGTCTACGAAATCGCCGACCTTGGCCCGGCACCCTTTCGGCGTGTCGACTATGTAGACGACACCATCGACATCCGGAGCCTGCGACGCCATGCGCGCGACACCCGGCGCGACGACTAGAGCCTCATGCACTTCGCCTATCATCCTGCGGGCCTTGACGCGCCAAAGCGCGGCCGCCTCGTTCATCACGGCCATCTCGCGGGCTTCTGCAACCGCGCGTGATGGTCTGCCTGACATTTTCGCCGCCTTGGTGCCCTTCTCGGGACTGAACGCAAAGGCGCCAAGTCTGTCGAACTGCATACGCCTCAAATCGGCCAGAAGCTCGTGAAAGCGACTTTCGGTCTCGCCCGGAAAACCCGTCATGATGGTTGTGCGCAGAGTGACTTGAGGCACAAGCTCGCGCAAAAGATCGGCAGCCGTGCGCGACGCCTCTATCGCGCTCTTGCGGTTCATTCTGGCGAGAACCGCCGGCACGGTGTGCTGCAACGGCACGTCGACGTACCTTACCGCATGTCGCGAATTGACCAACCAATCGATAAACTCCTCGGTAATCTCGCTCGGATAGCTGTAGAGAACGCGCACCCAAAAGCGCCCTTCCAGCCGGTCGAGCCTCCACAACAAGTCGCTCAGTCGGACCTTTCGCGCGCCCTTCAGGTCGCAACCGTACAGCATCGGATCCTGGGCGACTATATTGAGCTCGCGGCAGCCGCTTGCAACAAGAGCCTTCGCCTCGCGCAATATCGACGCCATCGGACGGGAGCGAAACTTGCCGCGTATCCCTGGAATCGCGCAATACGCGCATCGGTGGGAGCAACCCTCGGCGATCTTCAAATAGGCGAAGGCCTTGCCGGTGAAACGGAGCTCGGGCATCTTGGGCTCGATCCATTTGTCCGGGACGCCCTGCCAGACGTCGACCCCGGGAAACTTGGCGAACGCCTTGGGGTAGCGCTGGGGATAGCACCCGGTCACGACAACCTTGCCGTAGTTGCCGTTGGCCTTGAGTTGCAATGCGCGGGTGATTTCGGCCTCGGCCTCCTCGCGGGCAGAGGCTATGAAAGAGCATGTGTTGACAATGGCAACATCGGCCCTGTCGGGGTCGGGCGACAGCACACACCCCTTCTTCAGGAGATTGCCTGCCATGACCTCGAGGTCCGCCGCATTTTTAGCGCAGCCTAGAGACACTAGCGCGAGAGATGTCTTATCTTGTGTCATGGCGAATAGTATAGCATAAATTCAGCCTTGCCGCTCAGATATGCTCTTCAAAACCGCGAAATTTGACATTGAGAGCGTGAAGAGGCTTGAGAAGCGTGCCGAGCGGCGTGCCTTCGGTCATCTTGGCGAAGGCGTTCACGTCTTTGGGGAAGCATTTGCCCCCATAGCCGAACTTGCCGTCGGGCCCGGGCACGAACGTGTGGGTGTCGTTGATGTAGCCCGAGAGCAGCATGCCGGCGTGAACGCGCGCCCAGTCTGCGCCAAGCCGACGGCAGTAGTCGTAGACGGCGTTGAAATACGTCACCTTGTATGCGCCGAAAACGTTGTGGCAGTACTTCGTAATCTCCGCCTCGAGCGGCGTCATCGTTGTGAAGGTCTTGCCCTTGAAAATGCGGCAGAGCAGCTCGACAGAGCCGGTGAAGACCATCGGCTGCCGGCGAAAATCCTCTATATACGTTCTCTCGGTAAGAAACTCCGGCATGTAGCAGACCGTGCGGCCGGTCTCGCGCGAGAGCAGCTCGCTCGTCCCTGGCAGTATTGTCGTGCGCACGAACACGGGCACGTCCGGGAGCGAGCGTATGAGTTTTTTCATGAGCGTCAAGTCCTGGGTGCCGTCGTCTTCGGTCGGCACATGTATCTGCACGAACGCGATATCGATATTCGACAGGTCGTCGTTCATCCCTTTGGGCGGGTCGCTCACAAAAACTTCAACCTCGTCGTTGTTCTCGTCAAGCCACGTCTTGAGCGCACCGCCCACAAAGCCGCAACCTACAATGCCTACTTTGATCATTTTACCACCTTTCATCTTCGATTCAAATCCACCTGAGCGCCCGCGCCAGCGCGGCGGCCCAGGCGAGCGTGTTCATGACAATGATGACGAATACGGCCGCGCTCGCGCAGTCCTTCGCCTTTTTCGCGAGCGGATGGCGCCCGGGCGAGGCCAGGTCGACAACGGCCTCTATCGCAGTGTTTAGGAGTTCCGCCGCGAGCAGAACCGCCCACAGAGCGGCCAGCAGCAGCTTGAGCGAAAGCGAAAGCCTCAGAAGAAACGCGAGCGGCATGGCCACAAGCCCGAGCGCGAGCTCCTGCTTGAACGCGGTTTCGCCGAGAGCGAGACTCAGGCCCGACAGCGAATATCCGAACGACGCGAAGAGATGTCTCAAGTGCCTGGCGGCGATATCGGCAACACCATTCTTCACACGTCACTCCTCCCTGGTCGACACCCTGCGCGCGACACCCTCGCGCGGCTCCGCTTCGGGCGGTATCGCGAGCGGCGCGAGCGGCGCGTCATCCGCCGGGAGCGTGCGCCACGCCGCGCTGTAGATCGCGAGGTCCTTCTCTCTGAACATCGTTTCGAACTCGGTCCAAACCTCCGGCGGACGCGGCATCGGCTCGACGCGCTCGAAGCGCCGGTCGGCCGCGAAGCATTCAAGCACCGTCTCGAAGTACCCTGCGTGGTCTGTCGCGAACTCCAGCCTGCCGCCGATCTCGAGACGCTTCCAGAGAGCATTCAGAAAGAGCGGCCCGAAAAGCCTGTGCGAATGGTGCTTCTTCTTCGGCCACGGATCGGGGAAAAACACATACACCCTGCGCGCATGGTGATCGGGCAGAAGATAATGAAACGTGTATAGCGCTTCAAGGCGAAGGACCTTTGCGTTGGCGATGCCGTCGCGCCGGCACTTGTCGGCGAAGAGGCGCACCCTCTCGAGCATACGCTCTATGCCGAGAAAGTCGCAATCGGGGTTCTCTTTGGCGCGGCGCGCAAGAAACCGGCCTTTGCCGCAGCCCACTTCTATCTCCAACGGGCGCGAGAGGTCGATGGCGAGCGGCCTGCACGGGTCGGTCACGCGGATGACCGGGTCTATGTCGTCGGACAGCATCATTTGAACAGCCAGATGTAAATCGCCCAGTTGGCGGCGAGAGAATAAAGATTGGCGACAAAATCGTCTATCACTATCCCGAGGCCGCCGCGGACGGCCTGAAGGCGGCGGGCGGGCGCGGGCTTGACGATGTCGACAAAGCGGACGACGGTGAAGAACACCGCCGTCGCCCACCATGGCAGCGCCGCGAGCGGGAGCCCTGTCACCGCCAGCGGGAAGAGCATCCACTCGTCGGCCGTTATGCGCCCGTCGTCCTTCACGCCGAAGAGACGCTCGGCGACGGAACAGACCGGCACGGCGGCAGCGGCAAGCGCCAGCGCCGCGAGCAACTGCGCCCAGACCGGCATCAGAGTCGTCGCGAAAGCGAGCGCGACGCCAGGGGCGCTCCCGAACGTGCCGGGGGCGAAGGGAGCAAAAGCGCCTATGCCAAAGCCCGTCGCCGTGAAAAGGCACAACCTTTTGGCAAAACTCATTTTTCCTTCAGGATGATGCATGACGTGCGCACCTCGTGACGGTTCACGAGGAAGAGACTCCACGTGCTGTCGTCGCTCATGAAGGTGCGAAGCTGCGTGATGCGGTGGGAGCCTGCACGGTCGAGCGCGTGGTTGAGCGAGACGAGATTGTTGTCGAGCGTCGCCCTGTCGGTGAACATCGCGATATTGAACTCGTCGCAGATGTCGTCTTCGCCGTCGGTCCAAGGCAGGCCCGAACCGAGCGGTATGAAGCCCAGAAGCTGGTAGGAGAAGTTCTGTGTCAAGAACGACGCCACGGGCACCTCGCCGTCGTTGATCGCGACGGGGCTGTCCCAGCGGGCGATTTCACTGTAGGAGCTGCAGCCGGCCAAAACCAGAAGAGCGATACCGTAAAATAGATTCTTCATCGCATTGTTCCTTTACTGAAGGCCGGCAGGCTGCTTGCGCGGTATCAAAACGGCCGAGACGCCCATGCACGAGTCGTTGAACATCAAGCCTATAATCCCTTCGTAACTGCTGGCGTCGGCGTAGGACGAATCTGAGTCGTAGAACGCGACATCGGCGAGGTCGCAGTTGTGGCTGTCTGCATATTTGGTCAGGGCGTCCTGCAACTCGGCGATACCGACGCAATCCTCGAACAAAACCGTGCCAGTCTCGAGCTTTTTCGTGCGCTCGTCCCAATAGAACTTGCCCGACCCGAGGGGGATGGTGCAGAACAAATACGAGCCGCTCGTCTCGAGCCAGACGTGTTCGCGGGGCTCGGCCGCGGCACCTTTTATCGTGATGCCGTTCATCGAACCTACCTTTGATGTCACGATTGACGCGCAACCGCCGGATATGGCCGACGCCGCAATAATTGCCATGGCGAGGACAAAACCGCCAAGCCTCTTTTGCGTTGTCATGTGTTATGCTTTTTCGGGTTGATGTATGAAAAGACCGTAACGGCAGACGGCGCACGAGGATGTCGACACCGCTCTCTGGCCCCTTGGCGAACCAT
This sequence comes from Kiritimatiellia bacterium, assembly GCA_045545855.1. GTDB lineage: Bacteria > Verrucomicrobiota > Kiritimatiellia > RFP12 > UBA1067 > UBA1067. Next base: position 7,716 of record JAZQBR010000189.1, read on the forward strand.
GACGCGAGGCGAAGTCCGAGATGAGTTCTGCAAAGTCCATATACTGTATATCTTCCTTTTTGTTGGCTTTCTTGATTTACTGCTTCGATGTTTGCATTCTTTCAGATAGATTGTCGTATATTATACCACATTTTGGCCTTTTGTGCCGAAAAATACACTTCTGACAGAAAAAATTCCGTTCCCGTCCGCTTCGGCGACGGGAACGAAACCATGGGCGCGCGAGCGCGCATCTTTTCTTCAGACGCCGATGTCGATCTGGTACGAGTCGTCGCCGGCCATCTTGAGCGCGTCGTCCTTGATGGCCTTCACGCGCGTATCCTCGTCGGCGAACCAGCCAGCCTTCAGCTCGCTGGACGTGATGGTATAGACGTCGGCCATGAGCCTGGTCTTGGAATCGGCGAATGTTTTGGACAGCAGGTCGAATTTGTTCATCAGCGTCGTCATGATGGCGTTGGCGAACGAACTCGGCTTTTCCACCGACTCGAATGTGCGCATATGCACAAGCAGGCCCTCGGAGTTCTGTATGGTCTGAAAGATTTGCTTGATCATGCCGCAGTACTGCGAGGCGAACTTCTTGGCAGCCGCCGTTTTCTTTTCGTCCGTGTCGGCTGCGGCGATTTCCGTCTTGAATATTGCGAGAGCATCGTCCACGACGCCGAGATACGTGCGCAGGCTCTTGTCGCGCTCGATGTCGATATTGGCCCTCAGCATGTCCTTCAGCTTGTCGGCCTCTACCGCAGGGTCGGCCGCGTTCTTGACGCGATCGACGACCTTCGTGTGGTAGGAGCCGCCGGGGTTGAGCGCGCCCTCTTCAATGGAGTATCCGCCGAATCCCTCGACCGTGAGACTGTGGCAGAAGGCGGAAATCTGGACGTCTTTGCCGCCCTTCTGCAAGCCGACGACGGTTTCGTCATCGTCCACCAGCACCTTGCCTTCCGGCGACGCACGGAAGTCCATCGCCATGCCGAGGATGTCCAGCTCGTCGCGCGGCGGATCCGGCGGTGCGCTGACATAGCCATTTGCAGCTTCCAGGAGCTCGCTCGCCTGGTTCAGTATGGTGTTCATTTCGACCATCGTGTTCGAGAGGCGCGCCATGGACTGCACGAAGCAGTTGATGGCGGGCGGCAGCTCGATGCCCAGCTTCTGCAGCTCTGTGACTGCAGCGTTCAGGCGGTACACCATGTCGTACGAGAAGCGTCCCTTCGAGAGCACCGAGTCGAGAATATCCTTGGCCTTGTCGCGGTTCGCCTCGAGCGCGGCCTTGCCGGCTGGCGAGAGCAGATTCTCGAAGCCTTTGAGAACAAACTCCTTGTCGCGAAACGTCGCGCCCATGATGACGCGCAGCAGCTCGTGGCGCTCGTTGACAGTGGCGGGCTTGTTCGTCTTCGGGTCGATGACAGCCTTGCCCTCCTTGTCGAGGAGCGGACGGTCCGTCTTTAGCTCGTAGAGGTTGCCGAAGTCGATGAACGTAATCTCGCCGGGGTTCACCATCAGGTTGCCGGCGTGCGTGTCGCCGTGGAACTTGCCGGACCCGAACAGCGCCTCGTGGAACCACGCCTTCGTCGCCTGTACGAGAAGATTCTGCGCTTTTTTGAGATCGCCGTAGTCCTTGCGGCAGTACTCGAGCATGGTAGGTATCGAGCCGACGGGCAGGTTCTTCTTGAACACAGGCACCTTCTTCGGCTTGCCGGTCTTCGGGTCGACCGGGCCGTCTTCCCACTTGATGCGACCCGTCGCGGGATTCTTTTCGAACACGGCCGAGACGGCGCTGCGCATCCCTTCCGTCTTCGCCTTGAAGTACTTGTCTACCGTCTTGCCGCTGGCGACTTCGGCGACCATCACGTCCTTCTTCGGCGCGACAACCGTCGACATCTTCATCGAGTGGACGTCCGGCGCGATGAGGCTGAGCGGATGCGTCTTGTCGTCGGCTATGCCGTAGAGTTTGACGCCCTCGTTCACGTTGTTCGCCTCGTTGCGGAAGTCGAACTCGGTCATGTACTGCTTGAGCTGGCCTTCCCACGTCTTGGCCATTCCGGGTCCGATGTCGTTCGCCGCCTTCGTGAATATCTCCGCCTCGGACTTCACGCGGCGCTCCGCGTCGTGGCGCATGATCTTGACCACGAAATTTTTCGGATCCCTCTCGCCCTTGAGCTTGAAGCTGCAGAGAAACGCCTCGCCGACCGAAGCCGCGCCAAGGGACTTCTTGAGCTCGATGGACTCGATCTCCTTCCCGTCGCCCTTGCCCTTCGACTCTTCGATCATCTTCATGAAGTGGGCCTGAACGATCTTGCGCGGTATCGGCGCGAGAGAGGACTTCATGTCGTCGAGCGCGTCCGCGTAGTCGCCCATGATCTCCTTCGGCAGGCCCTGCATCATCTTCTGGAGGAGCGGGCTCGTGCCCTTCAGGATCGCGCCGGTGAACTTGTTGACGGCGTTCTTCTGCGCCGAGACGCGCTTGTCGCCTTCAAGCCCGGCGAAGTCGAACGTCTGCGCGTATTTCATCGCGGCGGCGAAGCACGAGCGCTTGTCGGCCTTGCCGAGCGAAGTGAAGTAGGTCGAAATCACCTGGCGGAAGAACCCGACCTGTCCGGGCGTGTCGGCGTTCGAGGCCGAGTCGAGTATCTGGTTGAGGCCCTTGGCGTCGAGCTGCGCCTTGATCTCTTTGGCAGACATGTTGGCGTAGGGGTCGTTGACGAGGCTGCCATGGACGTTTTTGTTCCCCGCATCGACCTTGAACACGGTGTTGATGAAGTCCTGCAGCTTTTCGCAGCCCTTGGTCGCCATCGCGAGGATGATGTTGTCGAACTTCGCGAGCTCCGACCCGAGCAGCTTGGCGGGATCGCCGATGAACTGCGAGAACTGCACCGTGAAATCGTTCTCGGTGGCGGCGACGGCGAGGCTCTTGCCGTCGTGGGTCTTCTTGAACTCGGCGTCCATCTG
>JAZQBR010000190.1:0-11758 GCA_045545855.1 Kiritimatiellia bacterium
ATGGCTACGATCCGACTTAGTATGACCCGTCGCCGGACTCCGATGCAGAGGAATGGGCCCAGCGCTACGGCGTGGAGCCGCAGGTGACCAAGCAGTTCGGTTCGCCCGTCTACTTTGGAGTCGTCGCGGCCTGCGGCGACAGAACCGAGACACTCGGCGCTCTCACGCCGGCCACGGAGTCGAGCCTTGAATACGATATTACGCGCCTCGTAACGCGGGTCGCCTGGCCGGAACGCCCTGTCGTGGGCGTGATGACTTCGCTCGAAGGCGTGTTGGCCGGTCCCGCCAACCCGATGATGATGCAGATGGGCCAGCGCCAGCAGCAGGGCTGGGTTGCGTTCTCGGAGCTTGCCAAGGACTATGATGTGAGAGAGATCTCCACCGATGTGGACAAGATCGACGACGACGTCAAAGCCCTCGTGCTCGTGCACGCGAAGGACCTCTCTGACAAGACGCTCTACGCGATTGACCAGTTCGTCTTGAGAGGCGGCAGGCTTGTCGCGTGCACCGACCCGATGAGTCTTGCGGAACTTCAATCGCAGCGCAACCGCCAGATGCCCGGCATGGGCGGAGACGGTCCGTCGACGCTCGGCAAGCTTTTCGAGGCTTGGGGCGTCAAGTTCGACGAGACGAAGGTTACATGCGATCTTGCGGCTTCTACGAAGCTTGGCACGGGGCGCGGCGGCGCGGTCGACGAGCCGGCGTGTCTCTCGCTCAAAGCCGGGAACATGGATGCCGGCGACCTTCTCGTCTCGCGCCTCACACAGGTTGTGATGCCGTTCGCCGGCGCGTTCTCGTTCGATCAAGCCAAAGCGCCCGATCTCGCGTTCCATCCGCTTGTGACGACATCTGCCGACCACTCGTCCGCAGTTGACAAGATGACTCTCATGATGGGGTCGGGTTCAAGCAAAGACGCCGTGCCCGACGGCGAATCGCGTGTTGTCGCGGCGCGTCTGGACGGACTTTTCAAAACGGCTTATCCGAATGGTCCCGACGGTACGAACGACGTTGCAAACGCGATTGCCGAGGGCCGCAGCAGCGTCATGCTGTTCGCCGACGCCGATTTTCTCATCGACGACGTGTGCGTCATGATGATACGCACACCGTTCGGCAATATACCGCAGCTCGCGAACGACAACATATCCCTCTTTGCCGGCGTCATCGAACAGCTCGCCGGCAGACAGGAACTGATAGGTCTTAGGTCGCGCCGCTCGTCGAACCGTCCGTTCGAGGTAGTGGAGAAGCTTCGCGCCGCAGCGACCGAGAGGTGGCAGCAGAAGGAGGCCGACTTCCAGGCTGAACTTCAGCGCACCCAGGAGCGTCTCTCGCAGCTTCAGCGCGAGAAGAAGGGCGACGAGAGATTCATCCTGTCGAGAGAACAGCAGGACGAGATTGTCAAACTGCGCAAGTCCCAGGCCGACACCCGTCGCGAGCTCAAGAATGTGCGAAAGGAGTTGACGGCCGATATAGATTCGCTCGGCAGGCGGCTAAAGTGGTACAATATAGCGCTCGTCCCGTTCCTGGTGGTTCTTTTCGGGCTTGTGCGCGGCTTCATGAGAAAAAGGGGGTGCTGAGATGACAGGCAAGGGATTGACAGTGCTGGCGGGCGCGGCCGTCGCGCTGGGACTCGCGGCTTATTTCATGGGGGGCGACGGCAAAGGCCGTTCGCCCGCCATGACAGGCGAGCGTCTGGTCGGCGACTTTGACGTCGAGAAGGTCGCATCTATCGAGATCGGCGACAAGATCAAGCTGGTGTCTGGCGAAGGTGGCTGGACGATTGCGACCATGCAGGACTACCCTGCGGATCGCGCAAAGATTGCCGAGAACCTTATCAAGCTGATGGACCTCAAAGTCGGTCAGGTCGTAACCGGCAAGACGCTGTCGGAGAAAACTCCTGTTGTGGTGCGCGATGCCGCCGGCAAGGAACTCGCGGCCGTTACGCTTGGCGAGCGCCACGAGAAGTGGGGCTTTGGCCGTTATGCAGAGTATAAAGGCAAGGCGGTGCTGACCGGGGAGTCGCTTGACGCGTTTGGTGACGATCCGAAGAGGTGGTGCGAGACCAAGATTGTCGACGAGCCTTGGATAAGCTTCTCGAAGCTCGCCGGGCCGGACGTCGACGAGGCGGCTCTTGGCTTCACGACCGGCGTCGTTGCCAAGATTACAATCGCCGGCGACACGAACCGTGTCGCCACGATTGGCGCCGCGGTGGCTGGCGGGTCCGACCGCTATCTGAAGCTGGATGGACAAAAGTGGGTCTACATTGTGCCGTCTTATTCGGTAGAAAAGCTTTTGCCCAAGCCGGAAGACGGGCAGGCTGAAAGCGGCGAGCCCGGCGAAAAGCCGGCGGCCGAGCCCGGCGAAAAGCCGGCGGCCGAGCCCGCGCCGGAACCGGTGGCCGAGCCCGCGCCGGAACCGGCGGCCGGGCCCGCGCCGGAGCCCGCGACTGCCGAGGAGAGCGCCTCTTGACAATCTTCGGCTATCAGTTCAAAAACGTCGCGCTCGCCAACGAAGCGTTGACGACGCCGGCGTTTAGAATGACCGAGCCGAGTGCAGTCGACAACCAGCGGTTGGAGTTTCTCGGCGATGCCGTTCTCGGCCTTTTGGCGACAGATTGGCTCTATGCCAATATGCCTTTCGCGAAAGAAGGCGAGCTTACCGGGCGGCGCCAGCATATGGTGTCGTCTGCGGCGCTAAGCGAGGCTGCCGCCAAATACGGTCTTGCCCCGATGCTCAGACGCAACAAGGGGGCGGCCCCGCTCGCCAAATGCGCCAAGGCGCTCGCCGACGCGGTAGAGGCTGTCATTGGCGCGGCCTGGCTTGATGGCGGTCTCCCGGCGGCCAAGGCCGTTTTCGACTATCTTGGGCTGGTGGAGAACTCCCGCTACGGCGAGTTGGACGGCAATCCGAAGTCGGCGCTTCAGCACGCGACCCAAGCCCTGACGCCGCCGCGCACACCCGCGTATCGCATGGTCAAGTCGGAGGGTACGTCTGACAAGCCTGTGTTTACGGCTGAAGTGTACGTCGACGGCCTGGGTGCGGCGACCGGCATCGCAGGCAGTATTAAGGAAGCCGAGGCTAAAGCGGCGGCGGCGCTTCTCGAAAGGATGGCGAAGGAATGAAGATTTTGATTACCGGCGGCCGTGGGATGCTCGGGCGCACGCTCGCGAAGAAGTTCGCGGCCCATGACGTCGTGATCGCAGACCTGCCGGAATGCGACATTACCGACTTGGGCGCGATGACGGCGTTCTTCACGTCTGCCGCGCCGGATGTCGTCTTTCACTGCGCAGCGATGACAAAGGTGGACGACTGCGAGTCAAAGCGCGAGCTCGCCTTCAGGCTGAACGAGGACGGCTCGCGAAATGTTGCCGTCGCCTGCAAGGCGGTTGGCGCCAAGTTAATCGCGATTTCGACCGACTACGTATTCTCCGGCGAGCCTCCGCGCGAGCCCTGGGCCTGGGGCGAGATGGACATCCCTCGCCCCCGCACTGTTTACGGCGCGTCGAAGTTCGCCGGCGAGCAGATGATCCAGATGATTGATCCGGGCGCGACAATTGTGAGAATCGCCTGGCTGTACGGCCCCGGCGGACCGAGTTTCGTCCATACGATGGCCAAGCTCGGGGCCGAGGAGGGGCCTGCGCTCAAGGTCGTGGACGACCAGCGAGGCAACCCGACGTCCACTGCGGTTGTAGCCGATGTCCTCGAGTTTCTGGTCTCGCGGCCGGATGTAAGCGGTATCGTGCACGCGACATGCGAAGACCAATGCTCATGGTATGATTTAGCCTGCGAGCTGAAACGTCTTTTGCCAGGCTTCAAGAGAGAGCTCGCGCCTTGCACAACGGCCGAGTTCCCCCGCCCCGCGCCGCGCCCGCGCAACTCGGCCTTGAAGAAAAGCGTTCTGAATCTTCTAGGCTACAGAACGCCCAGATGGCAGGACGCGCTCGCCGATTTCGTGAACCGTGAGTTTGTCAGCCAGAAATCGTGAGGCGTGGCGCGAGGCGCTACTTCTCGCCTTGAATCATGTGCGACAAGACTGCGAGGGACTGCGCCAAATCGACACTCTGCACTTTGACGCTCGCAGGCACGACAAGCTGAACGGGCGAAAAATTCCATATTCCCTTTACCCCGGCGGCGACAAGCGCGTCTGCGCACTGCTGTGCCGCAGACGAAGGAACGGTCAGAATGCCAATCTTTATCCGCAGTTTGTTCACCAGACCGGGCAGCTTGTCCATCGCCTGCACTTTGACGCCGTGAAACGTCCCGCCGATTATCGTTTCGTCACGGTCGAAAGCCGCGTCAATTGAGAGATTCTGCTCTTCGAAGCCGGAATAACCAAGAAGGGCGCGTCCAAGCGAGCCGACACCTATCAGCACCGCCTCGGTTGTCGAGTCCCACCCGAGAGCGCGGTTTATGGCGTCGCAGAGTTCTTTCGCTGGATACCCCCGCCTGGGTTTGCCGGAGACTCCCGCCATGGCGAGATCTTTTCTTGAAAGAACGGGATCCAGCCCCAGCTCTTCGGCGAGGGCGGCGCTTGAAATATTCAGCTCGCCGCCGGCAATCTTCGCTTTGATCGCCCGCAGATAGACAGGGTACCTTCGAATCGTGGGCAGAGGCAGCTTTGGCTGTCGTTCGTTCTGGTTTGAATCGTTCATGGTGATATTATATCATCTTTTTCCGCCCGTGTGGCGTCCTTTTTGGTATAATATACGGCCAATGCAAAAAAAAGACATATCCAGAGCCGCGCAGTTGGCCCTCGCGGCGGTTGTTTTCGCTGTGTTCGCAGCGTTCGGCGACAATGGTCTGACGGCTGTCTCCTCGGCCGCCGCCGGCGGACCGCTCTATGCCGAGGCGAACGATCCGCTGGCGAACATTGTAGTGCCAGATGTCGTCCCCGAAGACCCTGTGGTCGCTGAGCCGGTTGTTATCGACGCGCAGGCTGTCGCCGAGGCGGCTGCGGCCGCGAAGGCTGTCGCCGAGACCAAACTCGCGGCCGAGGCGCAAGAAAAGGCCGAGGCCGAAGCTAAAGAGGAGGCCAAACTCGAACGCCGCAGAATATCGACAAGGGTCTTTCGTCTCGCGCACGCGAGCGCCGAGGAGGTCGCCGACAGATTCAACGCGACATGGAGCGGCGACTTCGGCACTACGTGGAAGGTGAGCAGAATAGCCCAGGCCTTTCCCGAGGCCAACGCCGTCATGGTTACAGCGCCGGCGATGATACTCGACGCGTGCGCCAAGGTTGTCGAGGAGGTCGATGTCGAAGTGCCTCAGGTCTACATCGAGGCCAGGTTCATCGAGCTCGCCAACAACGCTTCGCACAAGCTCGGCATAGATTGGCAGATGCTTGACGGGATGAAAGGCTCTTTATCGCTCGACGCCGGCCTCAACCAGCGTAAAATCAAGGGAGTGAGCTCCTATGCCAGCGCCGACGGAACCTACGCGATGACCTCGAACGGCGGCAGCTCCACCGCCAACCTCTCGTATATAAACGGTACGATTGGCATGAGCGAGCTTTACATCATACTGCGCGCGCTGGAGTCGTCGGAGGACGCGCGCACATTCTCGAACCCCAAGATTATCGTTTCGTCCGGCAAGAAGGCCAATATCGATATGACGACGAAGTATCCGAACGTCAAGCTTTCGGCGAAGCGCACGACAAATTCGGGCGGCGATTCGCTTGATCTCGACATGCAGATGGCGGCCATTCCAGGTGAGGATAAACTGATGTTCGCCAACGAGTCGTTCTTCAGTTGGGGCATTTCACTCGATGTCACGCCGCGCATTTCAACCAACGGCCTCATCAATGTCCAGATTGTGCCGACGATTTCGTCGCGCTCGGACTGGGTCGTCTCCGGCACGCAGGATGATGCCGACGCGGGGACGATATCAGCGAAGTATCCGGTAATAGATGTGCAGCGGCTTGTTACGGAGTTTAACATGGCGAGCGGTTCCACCGCCGTCATAGGCGGGCTTTCGGTCACTGTCGAGACCCAGAAGGACAACGGCATACCATGGCTTCGCGACTGGTGGTGGATAGGTCCCCGGCTCTTCGGGTCGGTGGTGCGCGTCAAGGAGCAGCGCGAGATAGTCGTATTTGTCACAGTAGGCATCGTCGACCCGCGCAGCATCAGGCCCGATGCGGGTCTGCCGAAGAATGCAGTGCTCGGCCGCCAGTATACCGAGGATCTGCGCCGCGAGCCGGGCGACCGCAAGCGCACCCGCACCGAGGGCATGAAGTCGCTCGACCTGCGCTCGCTTGAAGAGCAGTACGCCGACCCAAGGCGCACGAACCGCGTGCAGCGTGCCGAGTGGTCGGTGACCGGGATGTTTTCGGACATGTTTGACAACAAAACCAACCAACCAACAAACTAAATGAAAGGAAGCAAATGAAGTTGAAACTACTGGCCGCAGCGCTTGCGGCCGCCATGGTCACTGCCGCCCAGGCCGACAAGGTGACGCTCAAGTCCGGGTCGTTCTTGACGGGCGTCGCGGGCGACATCGCCGGCGACGAGCTGAAGTTCAAGTCGGACGACCTCGGCGACATCGCCATCAAAATCGCGAACATCGCCTCGCTCGAGTCGGCCAAGCAGCACGTAATCGTCTACACCGACAAGTCCCGCGAAGAGAAGGAGCTTGTCGTCGACGACGGCGAACTCATGAAGGACGGCGAGAAGCTTGATATGACCACCGTCAAGGCGATTGACCCCGAGATCGAGGCTTGGCACGGCAGCTTGAACGGCTCCGCGTCGCTCACCCGCGGCAACACGGTCGGCGAGTCGGCCAGCATCGTCGGCGACCTGAGCCGCCGCTGGGAGAAGGACCGCTTGACCGCCAACGGCGGCTACTACTACGGCGCGTCGGGCGACTCCAAGCAGGATAAGCAGAAGACGACGAGCCGCTTCGAGCTCCAGGCGCAGGAAGACCACTTCATCACCGGCGAGTCGTTCTATGTCTACGGCAACGGCAAGTACGAATTCGACCGTATCATGGATCTCAAATACCGCTGGCGTCTCGGCCTCGGCGTCGGCTACCAGTGGCTCGACGGCAAGGACTTCGGCCTCGGCAAGAACTCCTTCAACCAGGAAATCGGTATGTCGTACATTCTCGAGAAGTATGACGGCATGAAGAAGGACGACTACGGGACGTTCCGCTACGCCCACCACTACACATGGGATATCGCGTGCGTCGACGGCCTTGCTTTCGCCCACAACTTCGAGTTCATGCCGCAGGTGGACGACTGGTCTGACAATTACCTCATCGACACCGATGCAGGCTTCACGTACGCCTTCCGCGCGAACTGGCAGCTCATAGCCCGCGTCGAGTGGGACTACAAGAAGAAAGTCGGCCCCGGCACGAAGCACAGCGACCTGAGGTACATCCTCGGCCTCGGCTACAAGTGGTAAGTCTGCGGCGTTGCCGCATCAAATGGAACTGGCGTTACGGCCATGAGAATCGCGATAGCCTATCCGCCGCTCGAAAGCGAGAAGGGCGTGCCGCTTCTCACCCAGAACCGACAGTTCCAGTGGTTCTCGCGCCCGACGTTTATCTTTCCGGTCGTGCCCGCTATGGCGGCGACGATGCTGAAAAACGCCGGGCACGAGGTTCTTTTCTTGGACGGAATCGCCGCAGGGCTTTCATCCGACGAGTTCATGCGGCGCCTTGCCGTTTTTCGTCCCGATATGGTCGTCCTCGAGACGAAGACGCCTGTCGTGAAGCGCCATTGGCAATGGATACGCGACAACGGCCATGCTTTCAGGACGGTTCTGGTCGGCGACCATGTGACGGCACTGCCCGAGGAGTCGATGGCGGCATGTCCGGTCGACTATATACTGACCGGCGGCGATTGGGACTTTCTGGTGGTCAGCCTCGCGGCATCCGGCTTCGACCCAAGACGATTCGAGCCTGGCGTATGGTATCGCGATGGCGGCCAGGTGAAGTCGACAGGGCAGTTCCTCCTGGGGCACCGGCTCGCCGACGCGCCATGGATAGACCGTGAACTCGTCCACTGGGAGCTCTACGCGACGAAGAACGGCAACTTCAAACGTACGCCAGGCACTTATATTATGTCAGGCCGCGACTGCTGGCACGCCAGATGCACTTTTTGCAGCTGGACCACGCTCTACCCGGCGTACAGGACGCGCGACGTCGAAGATGTCCTTGACGAGATAGAGATGCTCGTCGACAGATTTGGCGTCAAAGAGATAATGGACGACTCTGGGTCTTTCCCGGTAGGCCCCTGGTTGCGTTTTTTCTGCGAGGAGATGATACGCCGCAGATTGAACGAGAAGGTGCGAATCGACTGCAATATGCGCTTTGGGCGGCTAAGCTATGATGATTACAGGCTGATGCGAAAGGCCGGCTTCAGGCTGGTGCTTTTCGGCGTGGAGTCGGCCAATCAGGCGACGCTCGACAGGTTTTGCAAGGCGATTACTGTCGAGGACGTCGAAAAGGGCGCCGCATGGGCCACGAAGGCCGGTCTCGACGTTCATCTTACCTTCATGTTCGGTCACGCCTGGGAGGGGCCCGCCGAAATCGCCAAAACCGTGCGTCTCGCCCGCAAGTTGCTCGCCAACGGCCACGCGGCGACGTTGCAGTGCACGCTCACCATCCCATATCCCGGCACGCCTTTATTTAAGGAACTAAAGGCGTCAGACGGCCTGACGACGCTTGACTGGGACGACTACGACCAGCGCAGAGCCGTGACCAAGACGCCGCTCGCGACCGAGGCTGATATCAAAAAGGCCATACGCGACGTGTACAGGGGTTTTCTGCAGCCGAGGGCGCTCTACCATCTTGTTCGGCGCAACATGTTCGACCTCGGCTTCTACTGGCGCGGGCTCAAGTATCTGCGCGGACATCTTCTCGACTTTGCCGACTGATGGCCTGCAGACGAAAATCGCCACTAGTCAGAAGCGCGGTATTTTGCTATAATTTCCGCTGATGAAATCGAAGACTTTCATAGATCAGGTGGTTGTACTCGTCCGTTCCGGCAGGGGCGGTGATGGTTCAATGTCTTTTCGGCGCGAGGCGCTGGTCGAATTTGGCGGGCCGGATGGCGGCGATGGCGGGCGCGGCGGCGATGTCGTGTTCAAGGCCTCCGAGCATGTGAACTCGCTTCTGACGCTCTACTACGACCCGAAGTGTTTCGCGCAGGATGGCGGGCCCGGGCAGGGCCAGAAGATGTTTGGCAAGCGCGGCAAGGATCTTGTCGTGCCTGTGCCGCTTGGCACCGAGGTGTATGACGAGGATACGGGGTTGATGATTGCCGACATTACAGAGCCCGGTCAGGCCGTCATTGTGGCGAAAGGCGGGGCGGGCGGCTTCGGCAACGTCCACTTCAAGTCGTCCGTGAACCAGGCGCCGACCGAGCATACCCCGGGCGGCGAGCCTGAGGAGAGACGGCTCAGGCTGGAGCTCAAGACCATAGCCGACGCGGGGCTTTTGGGCTTTCCGAATGCGGGCAAGAGTTCGCTTCTTACGGCGCTTTCGGCGGCGACGCCGAAGATCGCGAGCTATCCTTTTACGACGCTAAACCCGATTGTCGGCACAATCGTGTACGACGACTGGGCCAAGGTGGCTGTCGCGGATGTTCCCGGCATCATCGAGGGCGCGGCGAAGGGTGTGGGCCTCGGGCTCGCTTTTCTCAAGCATCTTGAACGATCGAAGGTTCTTGTGTATGTGCTTGACATGGCTGGTGTCGACAACCGCGAGCCCTGGCGCGACTACGAGATTCTCAAGAAGGAGATTGACGAATATTCGGTCGAGCTCGCACAGCGCCCGTCGCTGGTGGTAGCCAACAAGATGGATGTCGAAGTGTCGCGCGACAACCTCGCGCGCTTCGAAAGGGAGACTGGCGTGAAGCCCATAGCCGTTTCGTGCGAAACGCGCGACGGGTTGGACGGGTTCAAGAAGGCTCTCAGGGATATAGTGCGGCCGAAGGTGAAGTTTCACCACGCCCACGCGGAGCGCGCGCTCGATCTTTCGGCCATGCCCGACACGACCGGCGACGAGGTGCCGGCCGAGGCGCTAAAGTTCGCGACTTTTCTGAAACTAGAGAAGCCCAAGGCGAAGAGCCATCCGTCGCGGGGGAATATTCATTAAGGAAAGGACTGGACTATGAAGAAATGGAATGTGGCGAGTGTGCGAGCGGCAAAGGGCGTCGCCAAGCTCGGGTGCTGCACGGCGTACGACGCGTGTTTCGCGCGGCTTGCGGACGAGGCGGGCGTGCCCATACTGCTGGTCGGCGATTCGATGGGCATGACGGTGCTGGGCTACGAGACGACGCTGCCGGTGAAACTCGAGGAGACGCTTTCTGCTACTGCGGCGGTGGCTCGCGCGGCCAAGAACGCGATGGTGGTCGCCGACATGCCCTTTGGCAGCTACCAGTGCGGCGACGATCTGGCTGTCGCCAACGCTGTCAAATGCATTCAGGCCGGGGCCGACGCCGTGAAGCTCGAGGGCGGCGCGCGCGTCGCCGGGCTCATCCGCCGGCTTGTCGACGCCGGCATACCCGTACTGGCCCACGTTGGCATGACGCCGCAGAGCGTCAATGAATACGGTGGTTTCAAGCGCCAGGGCAAGACGCGCGAGGCGGCCGGCCAGGTGCTTGCCGACGCGAAGGCGGTTGAGGCGGCCGGCGCTTTCGCCGTTACGCTGGAGTGCATCCCTGCCGAGCTCGCCGCCGAGATTACAGCGGCTCTCAAAATAGTCACCGTGGGCATTGGCGCCGGGCCTGTATGCGATGCGCAGTGGCTCGTAATGCACGATCTCCTGGGTCTCAACGAGTCGGCGCCGTCATTTGTCAAGCAGTACGCCCGTCTCGCCGGCGAGGTCAGGCGGGCGTTCTCGGCTTATGTAGACGAAGTGGCCTCGGGTGCGTTCCCCAAGTGAAGGTTCTGCTTCATGTTTGCTGCGGACCGTGCGCGAGCGCGTGCGTGCCGCGGCTCAAGGACGCCGGCTGCGACGTCGCGATGTTCTACTCCAACTCGAATATCGACACTGCATCCGAGTTCGAGAAGAGACGCGAGAGTGCCGAGCGGCTGGCCGTGGCGGACGGCGTACCGTTCATCGCCGACAAGTACGACCACAACGCATGGCTTGCCGAAGTTGCCGCAGGGTTCGAGAACGAGCCCGAGAAGGGGGCGAGGTGCGAACGCTGTTTTCGTTTCAGCCTCGCGCGCGCCGCGCGCTATGCGGCCGAGCATGGCTATGGCGCCTTTGCGACATCGCTCACCGTTTCGCCCCACAAGGTGAGTCCGGTGGTTTTCGCCGCCGGCGACGCTGCTGCGGCAGACGTAGCCGGCGTCAAGTGCCTGCACGAGGACTTCAAAAAGCGCGATGGCTTCAAGCTTTCGGTAAGGCGCGCGTCCGAACTGGGCCTTTACCGCCAGCAGTACTGCGGCTGCGAGTTCTCCAAGGTCGCAAATTCACGTCGCCCCTGCGATTGACGCAGAGGGCTTTGCCTGCGGCATTTGCTTTGGCAAGCCAGCCTGTTGCATGGTGATTCAGTTTGGACGCCCATTACTACCCCTCGCGGGGTCTCTCCCCATAGATTCGAATGCGGTCCCCGATATGCGCTGCTTCCACATAGGATGCCGCGCGTTTGCCTGCCGCCTCGTTTGTCTCGCTAGTCTCATTTTTGTGCCCATAGTGTATCATTTAGCCTTTTGGCTGTCAACGGCGGATGGCGCCTTGGCGGTGCCGCCGACGAGATACACCATCCCCTTCACTATATATAAACGCATTTTAGTCAAAAACATGTCAG
>JAZQBR010000191.1:0-9095 GCA_045545855.1 Kiritimatiellia bacterium
TAGACAACTGAACAATTCTAGCTAGTTTAGCGCGCTTGGTCAGTTAGGTTGCTGTGAGGGTCAGTTAATCTGCTGTGAGGTCTAGCTAATATTGCGCGCTGCTCCAGAGGGGGTCGTGTTTACCCCTCACGGGGTCTCTCCCCATAGATTCCTATGAGACTACTTTCGTATACGAAGGAAGGCGCTTGGCGCGGTTCCGTCTCCTGGCGTAACCTTGAAGTGCATTGTATCTCCGGAGCCGCTAAGAATCTCGACATTTGGCACCAGCTTAACCTTCTCTCCCTGCCAGTCGCCGAGACTGCTGGTGGCCTCGAAAAGATTCTTGACCTTCTCGGCAGCGCATTTCACGACATCTTCGCCGTCTTTGACGGTGACCGAGAGCGTCAGTTCACCCTTGACCCCTTCGTCGCCAACCGCAAGGTTTCCAAGTTCAACCTTGGGCTGGTTCGCGAAAAGCCTATCCGCACCAAGCAGATATGCCGCTGCCGCGTTGGTGTTTCCGACGACCACCGCCTCGCCGGCGATTGCCGCGCCATTTACGTCTTTCACGCTTCCGGCCCACGACTTGAACCTTCCGTACTCCGCCGCACTTCCGCCAATCGCCTTTTTGACCGCGACGGCGTCAGCGAAGCCAACGCTGTCGATTGTGCTGTCCACCTTGTCATCCGTCGTCACATTCGGAATCTGGACCGGCTGGGCACTCGGCGTCCAAATGACATTGTCCACCCAGATGCAGTCCTCGCCTTCAAAATCATCCTCGTCGTAGTCGTCCTTGATGTACGTCCAGCGGAACGTGTGCGTTCCACTCTCTGCAATCTCAACCGTGACAGTCTGCCATGCAGTTGTGCCATCAATGCGGTTCGTAACAGTTCCGTCCACCGTGAACGCACCAAGGTCGTAAGAGTAGCGGTTGCGCGGATCTTTCTCGCAGTCAGACCTCCAACTGAACGTCAACGTACCCGCGCCGGAAACCGACATCTCCATCCACGTTGATTCCTCTGAGGCAATCGCGCCACTCTGCGCCGAATGGCCACCAACCGCCGTTGCATCATTAACAGGCTCCCAGTCGGCGTCGCCACCAGTCGTTACCGTATTTGCCGAGCAGTCGACGGCATCTGCCAACGTCAAGATAATTGGCTCAACCTTGGTAACCGTCACCGTCACAAATTCGCTGCTCTCATCACCCAATACCGCATACGCGCATATCTCAGCAGTGTCCGCGATCGTGAATGGTCCCGTGTACTTGAACCTGTTCGACGGACGCGGCGTAGAGCCGTCTGTCGAGTAGTACACCGTCGCACCTTCCGTGGCGCAGGCAATCGTAACCGTACAATCATGCGTAACGACAACGCTATCGCCGTCAACGACAATGCCATCAACACCGATTACAGGTGCAACAACACCCATAGGTTCAGAAGGATCATAATACTCTATTGACAGCCCGTTCCATGTTCCAGGGATTGGCACGTTCCATCCCGTAGAATTTTCTTTTACATATATTGAAGTATTTCCGTTGAAACACCAGCTGCCAATTGAAGGTGCATCCTCTTCAAAAAACACCTTGGCAAGGCGACTGCACGTCGCAAAAGCCGCCCTCCCAATATTAGTCACGCTGCCAGGAATTGTCACACTTTCAAGAGAACTGCAACCTTTAAATGCATAGCCCCCTATGCTCGTCACGCCATTGGGGATAGTCACATTCAAAAGATTTGTACACCCCGAAAATGCATAGCCCCCTATACTCGTTATATTTGACGGAATGGTTACGTCCACAATATTCTTCGGATATACATCGTATAGAACACCATTGCGGATTGCCAATCCGTTCACATAGGAGTCCAATCCTAATATCGTGACATTCTTCCTTGCGGTTAAATTAGTATAGACTGGCCCCTCAGACCAATCACCACTTCCGAACCACACGAAATTTGCCTCTATCGTCACATCTTGGTCATGTGGCGGCGGCGGCGTATCCTTGACAGCCAACTGACTTTTGACTGAATTTATCACGCCACAGATGGAAACATACTCATTGCTTGAAACTATAGACCATATGAGATCTTCGGCAAATTGGTCATAGAAGACGCTCAGCAACGATGCGCGAAGGAGGGGATCGCCATCAAAGTTGGAACTATCAATATCCCAGGCAAGTCTGTAATCCACACTAGACGAACACGCAACAAAATCTTGGCCATCAATCCCAAAAGAATCCAGATAAGGCAATTTTGGAGCGACCTCAAATGTAAATTCATAGAAAATGTTTTCATTGTTCGATTCATGATACTCGACATCAGACGAGCATGCCCAACATTTAACAGTATATTGCCCAGGCTTTAGGTGGCTTTCGCCCGAAAACGCCGGGATGTCGTAAAATACATCCCAGACCCTATAATCTCCAGCGGGAATGGCAACAAAGTCATAAGAGTTCATTTTTTTCGAGAAGATGGTTGTGCCGTTTTCATCTTCAAGTAATATTTCAATCTGCGCACCATCTTCGGCATTCGAATTGAAATTTCTATAACAGAAACGGATGTTAAATGGCTGCCATTCGTCTATGACAGGTCTGTTAACATAATCATCCTGATTGGTTGTCGAAGTGATTATTGCAGGCTGAGTCCACCCAAGTGACGTTGGAGTATACACGCCGATGCCGCTAAAACCCGCTTTTACAATGCCCCAGTCCGAGTCGCTATAGCTCGTGCCTCCAGAATTTTTTGCCGAAACCCAATAGAAGTATTGTGTACCAGGGATCAATCCGCTCGACTTGTAATCATAATAAGGTGATGACACATTCGTCGCCAATGGAGTGCTCGGTCGCGAGTTGGACGTAGAGCGGTAGATGTCGTAAGATGTAGCACCGGATACAGGTTCCCAATCTATCTCAATGTAACTGGTATTGGCATAGGCACCCCAAGTAGCAACTTTCACAGTTGGCGCTGTTGGCGCTGTTGCAACCTGACTCCAGTTAAGCTTAAAGTCCCCCGCATTCTCGCCATACGCGTAAACAGCAATTCTGTAAGTCGTTCCCGAAACAGCCTGGAAAGACAATTTACTCGTGCTGTTTGCGCCGCTGTCATCGTCAGAAGCGACTTCTGAGAGAGAAGAAACCGATGTGCCTGTATAAACGGCAAGCACCGTGTCAAGACTTGACCCAATAGTATCGAAAGTAAATGTCCCGGACGAAGGCGCCGTCCACTTGTACCAGACCGAACGCGTAGATGATGACTGTGCTGACGGCTTCGGCTCCGATGTCTGCATTGTTGCGCCAACATTATTACCAGTCTTTGAGCCAGAAGAACCCGTAATCGTCACAGGAGAAGAAAAACTGTCATTGCCAGGTGCCGTCGGCGTAGACGGCGTACTGGAAACGGTCGTGAACTTCAAAGAAAATGTTCTCTGGAAAACAGTGTTGTAGCGAATGTCACTGGCAGCAGGTCGCCATTTCACCACAAGGCAAACGGTAGGAAGTAACGTGTTCGCACCGTAATATCTGTTTCCCATGGAATACCACGCACCACCTAGAACAGGTAAACTACCAGAATCTGCCGACGAATTGAAACCATAATATTCCGCATCGCGAGTATACCATTCCCACTCAACGGTTCCTGTCGTATTGTCAAAGTTGATTGACGCCGACACGCCAACGCTAGTAGATGGGAGAGAAATCTTGTAAACGACGGCTTCCAAATCTGGACTCCATGTCGCACCAAGCTGATACCAACTGCACATGAGATTTGAAACAGTCTTGGTTTCTCCCGCCCCTATCGATATGGATCTTCCAGTAATATAACGAGTCGCGCCATCTATGTAGGCATACTCCGCGTTTACGGAAAGATTGATAGCACACACGCACACAAGCAAGATACGAGTTAGTTCACTTGTTTTTTCTTTCTTCATCACTCGTCTCCTTTCTTTTTTAGCATTATTGCTTTGATATTATAGCATAAATGTTGCTACCTTGGCTAGTATGCATGGAGTTTTCATTTGGCTTAGTCCTCGGCAGACTATCTAAAAACGCCGTGGGGCCCCAAAGGGGAAGAATCGGCTTTTAATGCGTTGGCCGTAATCGTAGACAGCAGCCACTGGCGGAGATGTGAAAAATCTGATATAATATGTTGCATGGAACGTCTCACTATCGAAGTAGGTTCATACGGCGTCAATTGCTCCATCCTCGCGAAGGACGGCTTGGCGTGGATTGTCGACCCCGGCCAGGATGGCGAACGCATTACCGATCTCCTGGCGCGCAAGGGGCTCGTCCCGGCGGCCATACTGCTCACCCACGCGCACTTCGACCATATATGCGCCATCCCGGCGCTGAAACAGGCGTACCCCGATCTGCCGGTTTTCGCCGGCGCCGAAGATATGGTAATGTTCGCCCATCCGTTCAATCAATATCCGCCTGAATACCCTTCTTTCCCGAGACCAGACGGACTCAAAGACGTCGACACGCTCGGCCTCGACTGGCTTGAAGTCATCCATACGCCGGGCCATACGCCGGGCGGCGTGTGCTACTACGCGCCGGGCGAAGGTCTGCTCTTGAGCGGCGACACGCTCTTCGCGGGCTCGGTGGGCCGCACGGACTTTCCCGGCGGCAGCATGGCGACGCTCGTCGAATCGCTCAAGAAGCTGACGGCTCTGCCGGACGACACGCTCGTCATACCGGGGCACGGCCCGCACACGACAATCGCCCAGGAAAAACGCTCCAACCCGTACCTGTAGCAGGAGCGCGTCCGTCACGGGCGGCGCCAATACGAGAGATACTCGATATTGCCCATTTCGCGTCCGCGAACAGGCGATTCGGCCAGCGCCAGCAGTTTCAGGCCAAGTTCGTCTTCGGCGAAGCGGACGATGCCGTCGCGCGCCTCGAGCCTCAGTTTTTCGTCCCGGACGAGTCCGCCGGGGGCGTTGCCTCGACCGACCTCGAACTGCGGCTTTATGAGGGCGACAATTTCGCCGCCCGGCGCCAGCACCGAGACGATCGGCGGCAGAATAAGCCTTAGCGAGATGAAAGAGACGTCCGTCACGGCAAGCGACGGGGTTTCGGGCAGATCTGCGCCGGTCATGAAGCGCGCGTTGAAGTTCTCGCGCACCCACACGCGCGGATCGCTTCGAAGCGACCACGCGAGCTGGTTCGTGCCTACATCGACGGCCATGACGCGTTTCGCGCCGTGCTGAAGAAGGCAGTCTGTAAAGCCGCCGGTCGAGCTGCCGACATCGAGGCACACCCTGTCCTCGGCCGAAAGGCCGGCGAAAGCGCCAAAAGCGCCCTCGAGCTTTTCGCCGCCGCGCGAGACGAAACGCGGCGGCGACTCGAGCTCTATGGCGGCGTCTGTGTCGACCAGCCGCGAACTCTTGCGCTCGACCTGGCCCGCCACGCGAACCTTGCCCTCCATCACGAGAGCCTGGGCGCGCGAGCGGCTGCCGCACATCGCGCGCTCGACGAGCAGCATGTCAAGGCGCTTCTTCACTTCTCCTGGAGGATCGGCTCGACCGAACGCACCGTGTCGCGCGAAATGCTGCGCGTTATGCCGAGCGAAACCTCCACCACGTAAGAGAGAGGGTCGCTGCTCACAAGCACGCCCTCGATGGTGCCGGTCGCCGTGACCAGCCTGATGTCGGGCGTGAAGACGCGCTTCAGCTTGATGTTCACCTGGGTGGCCTTCGACGCCTCGACGATCGGGTGGCGGACGATCTCGGCGTGACCCTGGCACTTGACCACAAGCGTATGCTCGCCGTCCTTCAGATTGGGGATGATCAGCGTCTCGCTGGCCTCCGTCTTGCCGTCGCCGCCGCCGGACTTCGTAACGCCGCAGAACTTGCCGTCGACATAGACCGACGCCTCGGCGGGCATCGTGCGGATCTCGAGGCTGCCGAGAATGCTGACGAGCTTGAACTCCTCGGCCACCGTCTCGCCGCGCCCGACCGAAATCATGCGCTCGACGGTGCCGTAGCCGTCCATTTCGGCGCGCACGCTGTAAGTCTTGGGGGCGAGACCCTTGGCGAACACCGGCCCGCGGCCCTGAGCCTCGTCGTCGATGTAGAACCGGGCGCCCTCTGGCACCGACGTGAGCTTCAACGTGCCGGGCTGCGCGCGCATCGTCACAAAGAGATCCTGCACGTCGCCTGCGTTCACGGCGATTTCGCGAAGCTCCTCGATATAGCCTTCGCGCCGAAGCGTCACCGAGGCGCGCCCCTTGGGTATGCCCGAGACTGTTACCGGCGTCGTGCCGCGCGATATGCCGTTAAGGGTCACCTCGACCCCGGCCGGCTCGCTCGTGATATTGATTACGCCTGAGTCCAAGACCAGATTCACATTTCTGACGAGCGGGTTGCGTCCGTCGAAGCGCACTTCGAGCTTGCGGTCCTGGTAGCCGGTCTTGCGCAGGACGAGGTTGTGGGTGTCCTTGGCGTTGAGCGAGGTTATGAGACGCGGCGTCTCGCCCAGCGAGTAGCCGTCAAGCGATATCTCGGCACCTTCGGGCTCGGTCGTAACGAGCAGCAGCCCTTTAAGCGGCACCATATCGGCGTGCTTGACGATGTGCGAGCCTTCAGTCAAGACCAGATATTCGTCGACCGTCTCGTAGCCGTCCAAAGCGAACTGCACATGGTGGGCGGGGCCGGCAGAGAGGTCGGTCCAGAGCGACTGCGCCGTGCTGCCTATAAGCTCGCCGTCGACAAGCACCTTCGCGCCGGCCGGCGCGCTCGTGAAGCTCACCTGGGCGCCGTACGCGCCCGGCTGCGCGGCGAACGCCAGCACCGCGGCCGCCACGCCTGCAAGAAACTTTCTCACTTTCTACCCCCCTTCTTTATGGAGTCTATGCGGTTTTCGACATCCACCATGTTGGCGCTGGCCTCGGCATGGCGCGAGTCGCCCCTGTCGGGAATCATCTCGCAGAGCTTGCGGAACTCGTCGCGCGCGCGCTCCCAGTCGCCGATCTGCTTGGCGCGCTCGGCCTCGAAGCGGACCTCTTCGTAGCGGCGCTTGAGCTCGCCCTCGGCGCGCTCGAGCTTGCGCTGCAGGCGCGAGACCGCCTCGTCGCTCGAGGTGACCGTCGCGAGGTCGTTCTTGGCCGACCTGTAGCATTGTATGCACGCGCTCAGATTGCCGTATTCGACGTCGCGCTCTTCCCACTTGGCGTCGCCGACCTCTTCGCTGTGTTCGCTCGAGCGCACCAGCTCTTCGCGCGTGCGCTGGATCGACTGTACGCCAAGCTCGTTGTTGACGAGCGTCTCAAGCCTCTCGCGCACAATCCTGAAGCCGTCCGGCTCCTGTGTGTTGACAACCCTCACGTCCTTCACCTCGCCGCCTCTGACCAGCTTGAGCCGCCAGCTTCTGAGGGCGTTCTCGGACTCCGCGCTCGGCCCGGTGTAGGGCCCGGCGAGGCCAATCCATTCGGGCGAGTCGAAGAGGCGCGAGAGCTCGGCCTTCGCGAGATCGGAGAGCTGGCCCGACTGGTCCATGCGCCTGTTCTCGCTCGGCATGTCGCCGAAAGAGACGCGCAGCCTGCCCGTGGCGTCCACCGTCGCGCTGTAGCGAAAGATGTGGGTCTTGTCGGCGGCGATGCGCTCGTACGAGAGCGAGACGATCGACCTGTCGGGCTCGGCCGGCGCGCTCTCGGGAGCGGAATTCGAGGCCTTCGACACCATCTGCTCCGGCCCGAGCATCATGACGGCGATGGCGACGACAAGAACGCCGACCGCGACGGCCCAGATTATATTCACCGCCTTGCGGCGCGCGTCGGCCGGCGCCGGCGCCGCGCCCGCGCCGGCTGCGCCGGCGGCGGCGGACGCCGCCCCCAGCCCGAGGTCTATCGACTGGGCGCCCTTCGGCACGACTACAGTGGGCTCGGTATTCTCGCCCACGATTTTTATCTGGGTCGCGCCGACGTCAATCGTGTCACCGACATTCAGCACACGCGGATCCGCCCCCAGCTGTTCGCCGTTCACGAACGTGCCGTTGGCGCTCGCGAGGTCCATAACCCGTATCGCGCTCTCGCCTTCGCACTCGAACAGACAGTGGTTTCGCGATAGCTCCTCGTCGGGTATGTGGATGTCGTTGGACGAAGAGCGCCCAACCCGAAGGCCCGCCTGGGGCACCTCGAATCGCTTGCCGGACATATCGCCGGTCATGACCATGAGCATCGGTCTCTTTGCCATTGTTCCTCCTTGATTCTTAAGTCGTCTGCCGCCCGGCGCCGGCCCTTAGAGCATGCCCTTCAGAGCCTGGGCCACAATCGGCCCGAGCAGTATTATGAACACCGCCGGAAAGATGCACAGCATCAGCGGGCCGAGCATCTTCGTGGGCGCCTCGTTCGCCAGTTTCTCGGCCCGGTCGAAGCGCCTCTCGCGAAGCTGCTCCGACTGTATGCGCAGTATCGAGCCTATCGACACCCCCAGCTCGTCTGCCTGTATAAGCGCGTATGCGACCGACTTGAGGTCGGGCTGGCGCACGCGATCGGCCATGCTCTTGAGGGCGGTCTTGCGCGACGAACCGACTTGAATCTCCTTCGTCATGCGCAGAAGCTCTTCGTTCAGCGGGTCCATCTTGCGCGCCTCGCAGTTGCGCTGGAGCGCGCTTATGAAATCCATGCCGGCTTCGACGCTCAGCGTCAGAATGTCCAGAACGAACGGCAAAGCCTTCATGATCGATAGATGGCGCTTCTTCACGGCGCCCTTCAGCCACAGTTTCGGCTGGAGCAGCATCAAAATGACGCCCATGAGGCAGAGCGGCAGGCGCATCGACACGAAGAGGGAGTCCGGCAGAATCGTGCCAAGAAGTATTATCAGAAGGCACCACACCAGGCCCATCACCGCCGGGCAGAGCACTTCGAGGGCGAGAAACTCCCGCCCGTTCAGCAGCCCTTCGTATCCGCCTGAAATCAACATGGCGTCGGCGTCCTCGATATGCTTGGCGAAAGACGGGCGCGCGACGAAGCGGTCGAGATTGCCGACGAACGGCAGCAGCATCTTGAACGAGAGCGGCAGCGAGCGCTCCTGGCGGCGGCCGTCGGCGAGCGTCACGTAGGTGACTTCTCGCGCCACCGCCGCAGCGTAGCCGGCGACACCGGCCGCGGCCACCGCCCAGGCCGCCATCA
>JAZQBR010000192.1:0-22692 GCA_045545855.1 Kiritimatiellia bacterium
AGTCCGTCTTGCGCTGAATTTTATGGATTCGACGGGAGGAAACGTTTGTGGCATCGACGATGTGAAGGATAGTAGATTCTATTCTGCGAAGAAGGTGAAGTCCGATACCGCGACGCTGTACGAAGGGCTAATGCATCAGGCGGCGGCAAAGGCGGCGACTGCGCTGCTCGCAAAGGATGAACTGAAGGATTGGACACCGGCGAAGTCGAATCTGATAGACGTGTTTTTCGACTGTAATGTGCTTGGCGCAGATGTCCAGGTCGACGGAATGTCGTATGGCACAACCCCGGCGAAGCTTGCGCTCACGCCGGGGGCGCACAACCTGCTCATTTCTTATCCGCCGTACTACTTTGAGTACAAGCGCCGTGCCGTGTTCAACCAAAAAGGACAGAGATACAATGTCGTCCTTCAGCTTGCGGAGAATGGCGAAGCGCAGCGTGACAGGGTATTGGAGTATGCCAAGAAACTTTATGAGTTGCATGCGCTGAAAAAGAAGGACGCATTCGAGTACGACAAGAAGAAGCGGATGCTTGACGCGGAGATTGCGGAACGGGCTCCATTGTTGAAGATGCGGCAGGAGATGCTTGATGCTGTAATTGATCGTTACATCGAATCAGGCAAGACCACGGACGAGGTTCGCATCATAACAGCCGAAGGAATCGCGAAATACAATGGTCAGAGCTATCAGCGCATCGACATCACCGATGGTGAGATGGATGGCGCAGGCGTATCATCTCCTGCGACAGGCGCCGACGATGTGGTTGAGCCGCCGAACTGGTCGGGAATAGAGAAATGGGCGATGAAGTTTCTTGGCATGTGAAGACGGTTTGCATAGCTATTGCAGCGCTGCTTCCCGTTGCCGCACTTGCACGCAGTGACGACGACTACCAGAATGGAGCCGCCGCCTCTGCCGCTGCGCGGGCGTATTTCAAGGCTGTGCCGCAGAAGCTGGAGTCAAAGAAGGTCTCCCGCCGCGCATCTGCAGTGGCGGACGAGGATGGCGCATATTTTACTTCGGACGGCGGCATATCCATTCCTCCGGGTGCGATGATCATGTTCAAGGGCGCAGGCAAGTGCATGGATCCGCATCTCCCCGCGCCTAGAGGCGGAGAGCCCATGCAGTTTGTTGACGTAGGCAACCTCATTCCGAGCAAATTGCGTTTCGCATACGACACGCTTTTAGAGCGCAGTGCGAAGGGCGATCCGAAGGTCAAGGCAAACAACCTTCAGCACCTTGTCTGGGCGCTTCGGACTGCGGGAACGGATGACCCTATTGCGAACAACCTTTCCGACTCGCAGATTGAACTTTTGGATGAATGCGCCGGACGGCGCGGTACGTTCTTGAAATACCACGAGAAGGAGAAGAAGAAAAACGCGAAGCGGGATCGCAAGGCCGGTCGCGGCGGGGGTTCGGAGCGCATTTCCGTAGGAGGGTATTCGTATGATGCTGCCGACCTTCGCGGTGAGGACGGTGCGAGTCGGATAGAGCAGCACATGACCACATTGACCGAAATGGGCGAGAAGGCGACAGAGACGACAGAGTCTGACTTCAGATATGGCGAGATTGAGGATGAGCTTTATTCCGACATTGTATGCGACGGGGGACTTTCTTACACGGCGAAGATTCTGAATGCTTCCGAACGTCGCCGCGAGTTTCGGGCGGCAGAGTTCGCCGCGCAAGTAGGGAATGGACAGGTCGCCGGAAGTCGGCGTCAGCGCGTCACGATGTGCCCGCCGGACGAGTTCATTGTCATGATTGGTGCGGCGCAGGAGGGCGTGGAGATTGACAGAGACCTGTCCATTGCCGAAATCGAAGGGGAGTCGTATCAGCGGGTGCGCGGACGCAGCTACAGGAGCCGCAAAGCGAAAACAGCCGAAGGACACAGCCGCACGACGAAGGAGCGCGAGCGCAGGCAGAAGACAAAGACCGAAACAACGACCATTGTCGAAGAGCCGACGCCGGTTTCGCCCGTAACTCCCGTTTCGCCGGTGCCGCCGGTCGTCATTCGCGAGACGGTAACAAATGATGTTGTGCGTAATGTACCCGTCGCAGAGGAAGTCGATGTTCGCGTGGTTTCGCTTGAATACGATGTCAAGACGAACAAAGGCGTCCTGACGGTCGAGATTCTGCGTGGTTCGTTCAAAAAGGCAAGCCAGTGCATCCGCAGAAACTTCGACGATCTCGTCCGCAAGAAATCCCTCGCCAAGGACGCGGCGAAGATTCCCGCCGCCGCCAAACTTGAAATAGAGACGATTTCAATAAAAGATGATGACCGCTGCGAAGTGAAGTTCAGGGCGGCAAAGGAAAGGGGTGTACACTGATGAACCCAAGATTTGCCATTTCTGCGTTTGTCGTATCAACCTGTTTTGCCTTTGTCGGGCATGCGAACATGTACAACGATTGGGCGCAGAAGAACGCAGTAAACCTAAACGGCCCGAGTGCAAGCGAAGCAGCGCAGATTGACATAGTCCCGAGAAATGACTCGGAAGCTATTGCGCTTGCAGCTGGAAATAGTATGCGCAGTAAAAAAAATATAGAGACTGCTTTAAGGAATAATGCGACGGCGCTTCCACGTCCCAGTGTTGGGCTCATTTCTTCTGCCGAAGTTTCAGGTTACCCATATGTGGACAGATATCTCACAGAACTTGGCGATAAAGATATTACCCATTATTATATTCTGCGCGAAGATTATACGTTTCAGGATTTATCAGGCGAGAGTGTTACGATTCCTGCTGGTTTCATTTGGGATGGTGCCTCGATACCTACAGGTCTTTTTGGAAAAGCAATAGAATTAACCCTAGAAGTTGGCAATACCCGCTACAATTCGGCGTTGCCTGAAGGGTTGATTCATGATTATATGTACCGTAATCCGCGGAGATTTTCACAAGAGGATGCGGATGATTTACTTTATGTGAATCTGGTGCGATGTGGGAACGCGGATCCAAAGAAAATCTACAAAGGAGTGCAAGTCTTTGGAGGAGATTCTTATCAAGGGCACAAAAGGAGACAAGATCAAGGACTTTACGATGTGTTCACCACAGAATTCTATAATAAAAATACAGCGATTTATCAGTCATGCAGGATATCGCATAAGCCCGAGGTGTTTGATCGTGATTCGCAAAGCAAGAAGAAAGATCCGCTTGGCGAGAAGGTTTGCCATGCTGATTCTGTGTCTGTGAATGATCTTAAGGCAACAGATGTTGCCGATGCTAATAGTGTAAATTTAGCTGGTGAAGTTGGCGTTCGTGGTTGGTGCGATTGCGGCGATGACCACGGCAAAAGATATATCGTAGGTGATATATTCTGCATGTATGAAAAATTGGAGTGCGATTTGGCTTATACATTGTGCGCCCGCTGCGGGTGTGTGGTCCGTCCAAAGGATTGCGCCGGAGAAGGTCTGCAAATAGTGGATGTGAGATTGTATAGGGAGCTTAAACAGGAAAAAGGAGGGAAGCTGTCATGGTCGGATGCTTTCGACTCTTTAAAGGCGCGGCAGTCTAAAATAGAAGCGATTCCAACCGGGCAGATCATTGTTGGCGGGCTCTGCACATGTAAGGTTACAGATCCAATCTCGGTAGGATTCACAAACAAGATAACAGGAGAGTTTTTTGTGTGCTGCAATTGTGGCCGCGTAAGAGAGCCTGATGAAATTGGGGATATTCCGAATGGTCCGACTGCTCTTTCTGAGATGGGACTTCATGAACAGGCGGAAAAGGAAGCGGAGCGAATTCGGAATTGGCTTGAAGAAGGAAAAAGTTCAAAATAAGAAGGAGGTATGTGCCGTGAAAATTGCATGGAAAATATTTGTTATGAGTGGTGTCTTGGCAATGTCCTTTCTGCTCGCCGGTTGCGCGAGCAATCCCGATACTGTGGGGCAGGTGCTATCTGGCATCTTGCAAGGGATAGGCCAGGGGCTGTCGGGGCTGTGACGGGAGTGCTACAAGATTATCTCGACGAGGTCAAGCTTGCGGAAGGACTTTTCGCAGGAGAGCGTAACATGCCCCGAAGTCCATGGGGAGAGACCCCGCGAAGAGGAGAGATAATTGCCTAACCCTTGACCCCTGGGTGGGGTTTTTCTGTAACCAAGTGATTTCAAAGGGGAGTTGATGTCACAGGAAAAATCACACCCGAAAGTTGAGCGCCTGAAAGTTTTTGTCTCTTAGCCCTTGCACTGGCGCGGCAGTTATGGTAAAATATGCGCTCAAATTTCATCTGAAAGGAAGATAAAATCATGAAAATGACATGGCAGCCGTCGAAGATCAAGCGGAAAAGGAAAATTGGCTATCGTGCCCGCAAGGCGACCAAGGGCGGGCGCAAGGTTCTCGCGGCGCGCCGCGCCAAGGGACGCAAGCGCCTTACCCAGGTCTGAGGCTAGACGAAATGTCCACGCGACTCCCCGGCACGAAGTACAAGAGTGTCTTCGACCGGGGACGTTCCTACAGGGGGCGTCTCCTGGTCGCGTGGCGTCTTTCGTCCCCCGACGTCGACCGGATGGCCGGCGTCGTTGTTTCAAAGCGTACGTTCCATGACGCTGTCGATCGCAACCGCGCGAAGAGGCTGGTGCGCGAGGCGTACCGCCTTCTGGTGAAGGCCGGCGTGATGCCCGTCAATACCGAGTGGGTGTTTGTTGTTCGCGCGGCGATTAGAGGCTGCAGATGCCAGGATGTAATGGAGGAGATGGCGCGTCTCGCCTCTCGCGCACAGTGACCGGCGCGCTGACAGCGCTCGTCAGGGGTTATCAAGTGGCGCTGTCGCCGCTGATGGGCGGCGCGTGCAGGTTCGAGCCCAGCTGCTCGAATTACATGATAGAGGCGCTGAGGGTGCACGGGCCCGCGAAGGGCGCGGTGCTTGGGTTGTGGCGAATACTCAGGTGCCACCCGTTCGGCGCCAGCGGCTACGACCCGGTGCCGCCCAGAGGCCGGTGGAAAAACGGTTTTTCGACTTCAACTTCTAAAGACTTCAAGAAAGAAAGAGCATGAACAAGCAAGAGAAGATAATCAGCCTTGTGTTGGGCCTCGCGCTCGCGTGGTGCCTGTTTCACGGCGCCAGCCAGAAAAAGTCCCAGCCGGAGCGCCGTCCCGCCGAAGCGAAGGCGGCCGAAAGCGCCGCCGCAAAGGGGGCGCCGGCGAATGGCGCCGCGCTCGAGACGGCCGCCGCCGCCGCGAAAGCGGCCGAGCCCGCCAGGACCGAGGCGGTAAAGGCGCTCCCGGCGACCCCTGAAGAAATTGTCATTCTCGAGAACGACGAGCTCAAGCTGGAGCTTTCGACCTGGGGCGGCGTCGTCAAAAAAGCGACGCTCAAGCAGTACGCCAAAAAGCTCGGACCGGTCGGCGAAGGGAACCCGGCGGTCGAGTTCGATTTCGCACGCAACCCCCTCGGCATGCTCGGGGGCGTCGACGGGTCCGACGGCTACGAGATCAAGGCCGCGAACGTTACTTCAAACTCCGTCGAATTCAAGGTGGGCGGCTGGCGCCGCAAAGTGACGCTTGGCGAAAACTACCTGGTCACCTACGAGGACTCGTGCGAACGCGCCTACACCGCGGCGGAAATGTCGCCTGGCTCGATTTCGCTCGGCTCGATGTCGATGGGGCTTTCGGCGAACGACCTGCTGTCGGTCGACAGTTGGGCGCTTGACGCCGGCAAGGGCAAGGAGGGCGTCGTGCACCACGGGGACGACGACTCGCCCCTCAAGCCGTTTCTCGCAGGCGGCGTCGCCGGCGGCTGCGGGGCATGCTCGCGCCCGGCGAGCGCCGCGGCCATGCCGGCCTCGCAGTCCGTCGCCTACCGTTCGCCGCAGCGCTGGGTCGCCCTCAAGGACCGCTTCTTTGTGGTCGCCCTCGCCAGCACGACCGCCGCGAGCGAGGGCTTCGTCGCCGACATCGACCGCAATCTCAAGGCGCAGACGTACCGGCCCGAGAACGTCGCCGTGCGCGCGCTTGTCGAGCCGTCTTCGGCCCTCAAAATGACGAGCGTCTTCTATATCGGCCCGAAGAAGCAGTCGCTTCTCTGGGATCTCGGCATGAAGGACGTCATGGAATTCGGCATGTGGCGCTGGATATGCTATCCGGTCGTGTGGCTTCTTGTAAAGTGCCACTCGATCATACCGAGCTACGGCATCGCCATAATACTGCTCACGATACTCGTAAGGCTCGTCTTCTGGCCGCTCACGCGAAAGTCCACCGAGGGCATGAAGAAGATGCAGGAGATTCAGCCTCTCATGAAGGAACTCCAGGCCAAGTTCAAGGACAACCCCCAGCGTCTTCAGCAGGAGACGTGGGCGCTCTACCGCGAGAAGAAGGTGAACCCGCTTTCGTCGTGCCTGCCGATGTTTATCCAGATACCGGTGTTCATAGCGCTGTTCAACGTGCTCAGATCGGCGGTCGAGTTGAGGTACGCCGGCTTTCTCTGGATTGCCGACCTCTCCGAGCCCGAGCACCTCTTCGCGTTGTGGTTCCCGTTCGGCGGGCTCAACATACTGCCGCTTCTGATGGCGGCGACGATGTTCCTGCAGAGCAAGCTCACGCCCTCGACCGGCGACGCCAGCCAGCAGCGCATGATGACGGTGTTCATGCCGCTCATGATGCTTGTGATGTTCTACAACTTCGCGTCGGCCCTGTCGCTCTACTGGACGCTCTCGCAGGTCATGAGCATC
This sequence comes from Kiritimatiellia bacterium, assembly GCA_045545855.1. Lineage (GTDB taxonomy): Bacteria > Verrucomicrobiota > Kiritimatiellia > RFP12 > UBA1067 > UBA1067. The sequence continues at coordinate 6,654 of JAZQBR010000192.1, forward strand.
GTCCAGATGTGGCTCATACGCCGCGAGACGGAGAGAAAGCGCAAGGTGTTCGAGCCCGAGGTCATCGACCCGCCGGCGACAACCAGGCAGATGCGCCGCCACAGCTGATTTCGAACCAAAAGCAAGAAGAAAGCGAAAGCCAAGATGATCGAGACCATAGCTACAGAGAACGCGCCAAAGGCGCTCGGCCCCTACAGCCAAGCCCTCAAGACGGGCGGCTTCATATTCTGCTCGGGCCAGATACCGATCAATCCCGCGACGAATACGGTCGAGGCGGCCTCAATCGAAGCCCAGACCCGGCAAGCCATCGAGAATCTCTCGAACGTGCTGGCCAAGGCCGGTTCTTCGCTCGCGAATGTCGTCAAGACGACAGTGTTCATAAAGGACATGAACGATTTCGCGGCGCTCAACGCCGTATACGCCGAGATGTTCGGCGAGACGAAGCCCGCGCGCAGCTGCGTCGAGGTGTCTCGCCTGCCCAAGGACGTAAAGGTCGAGATCGAGTGCATCGCGACCGTCTGAGCGCGATGCGATGTTTCCGGTCGAGGAGAGGCTGGGCGACATAAAAAGGGCGCTCGCGCGCAACAGGAGCGTTGTTCTCGCCGCCCCGCCCGGCAGCGGCAAGACGACATGCGTGCCGCCGGCGCTTCTTGACGAGCCGTGGCTCGCCGGGCGCAAGATCGTGATGCTCGAGCCCCGTCGGCTCGCCGCCCGCAACTGCGCGTCGTTCATAGCCCAAAAGCTCGGCGAGCCTGTCGGCGCGACGGTCGGCTACCAGGTCAGGCTCGAGCGCAAGATCGGCCCCTCCACCCGCCTTGAAGTGGTTACCGAGGGTTTGCTCGCCCAGCGGCTTCTCGCGGACCCCGAGCTCGCAGGCGCAGGTCTCGTCATCTTCGACGAGTTTCACGAGCGTTCTCTCGCCTGCGACCTCGGCCTCGCCCTCGCCCTCGAGACGAGGCGCGCTTTCAGACCGGACTTGCGGCTCATGGTCATGTCTGCGACTCTTGACGCGGACGAGGTCGCCGCCCACCTCGGCGATGCGGAGATCGTCATTGCTGAAGGGCGCATGTTCCCTGTAGAGACCAAGTATCTCGGCGACATGACAGTGCCGGCGGCAGTCTCGCGCGCCATGAAAGAGACCGTTGGTGACATTCTCTGCTTTCTGCCCGGAGAAGGCGAGATAAAGCGCGCGGCGGAGGCGAGCGGCGACGCGCCGGGCGTGGATGTCCTGCCGCTCTACGGGAGCCTGCCCAAAGACGGGCAGGATCGCGTCTTCGCGCCATCTCCCAGGCGCAAGGTGATACTCGCGACATCCATAGCCGAGACCTCGCTCACCATACCCGGCATAACCTGTGTCATAGATTCGGGGCTCATGCGCGTGCCGCGCTTTTCGCCGTCGACCGGCATGAGCGGGCTTGCCACCCTGCCGCTTTCACAGGACCGCGCCGAGCAGAGGCGCGGCCGCGCGGGGCGCGTGCAGGCCGGCGTTTGCTACAGGCTGTGGGATGAGGGCGCGAACGCCCTCAGGCCCAGGCGCGCGACGCCCGAGATACTGGACGCCGACCTTTCATCTCTCGTTCTCGCCAGCGCCTCATGGGGCGCCACGCGCCGCGGGGATCTGCCGTGGCTGACCCCGCCGCCGGCCAGCTCGTGGGATCAGGCCGCCGGTCTGCTGTCTCTTCTGGGCGCTCTGGACGGCGACGGACGTCTCACCTCCAAAGGCGAATTGATGGCCCGGCTGCCGATGCACCCGCGGCTCGCGAACATGGTTCTTTCGGGCGCGCGCGACGCCCCGGAACTCGCCGCCGTAATCGAAGAGGGCTGCAAGACCCGCGAGACGGACATACGAAAGGTGCTGGATGAAGTGCGCGAGACGCCGAACCGCCCGTTTTCGCGGCGTGTGCTCATGCTGGCGCGCCGCTTCGAGGCGGTGCGCACCCCGAAAGACGGGGCGTCCGCCCGGTATTGCACCGAGGGCGCTCTTCTCGCGCTCGCTTATCCGGACCGCGTGGCCAAGAATCGCGGCAACGGCACGTACCGCATGGTTTCGGGGCGCGGCGCCGCGCTCGACCAGGGCGACCCTCTCGCGAAGTCGCCCTATCTCGTCTGCTGCGAGCTTGATGACAGGCCGGGCGACGCGAAGGTGTTTCTCGCCTGCCCGGTGGACGAAGACGAGATAGAGCGGATGTTCGCAGGCAAGATCGTGGAAGAGCCCAGCTGCGAATGGGACCGGCGCGAAGAGCGCGTGAAGAGCGTTGTCCGGCGCAGGCTGGGCGAGATGACGCTGAAAGAGGTTCCCGGGCGCGCCGGGGCCGGTGACGCCGAAGCGGTCTCTCGCGCGCTTCTCGAAGGCGTCATGCAGAAGGGCGTCGACAATCTGCCCTGCTGGACGAAGGAGACGCGGCGGCTCAGGGCGCGTCTCGGCTTCCTCGCGAGGGTCGTGGGCGACGGATGGCCAGAGATCACCGACGCGCTTCTCGTAAAGGCGATGGAAGGCTTTGTGGGCGGCATGACGAAGTGGCGCGACCTGGAAAGGCTCGATCTCGCCCAGGTGATGGATTTCGCCCTCGCCGAGGCGGGGCACGACCGGCGCGAGGCCGATCGCCTGGCGCCGGCCCGCATCGAGGTGCCGAGCGGCAGCCGCATGCCCGTAAATTACGAGGGCGACGAACCGACGGTCGAGGTCCGTATGCAGGAATGCTTCGGCATGATGGAATCGCCTAAAGTCGCGGGCGGCAAGGTGCCGGTCGTGATGACGCTTCTGTCGCCGGCCCAGCGGCCCGTACAGATAACCAAAGACCTGGCGGGCTTCTGGCGCGAGGGCTACCAGCTCGTAAGAAAGGATATGCGCGGACGCTACCCCAAGCACTACTGGCCCGAAGACCCGATGTCCGCCACGGCGACGCGCCGCGTCCGGCCGGTGTGACCCCACCCCCGATTTGGGGGAGTGCGGGAACGGCGCATTTTTGGTAAAATACAGGCATGAAACTCGTGATGCACACAGTGATTGCCTCGATTTTCGCCGTTGCCGCCGCGTTCGCGGCCAACGATGACGGCGCGCCGAAGCCCCGCAACTCCGACGGGCGCTCGTTCGTGCACCCGGGCATATTCTACACCCAGGGCGATATCGACCGCATGAAAGCGATGTCCGCCGCCGGCAGAGAACCGTGGAAGCGCGGCTTCGACGCCCTCAGATTCGGCCCTTATTCGAACCACGGCGCATGGGCGCGTCCGCGGGGCGGCGAAATACCGGCCGGCAAGTTCAACCAGACGATAGGCATTGACGGACGCCGCGCCCACGACCTCGCGCTGATGTGGCGGCTCACCGGCGACACCGCCTACGCCGACAAGGCGCGAGACTTTGTCGTGCAAAACTCCAACTATACGGGTACGAGCTGGGCCGGCACGGGCCCTCTGGACAACGGCAAGATATATCTTCTCGTCGAAGCGGCGGAACTGATTCGCGACTACCCCGGCTGGAAAGAGGAGGACCGCCGCCGCTTCGGTGAAATGCTTCGCAATGTCTTCGTGCCTCACATCAACGGCGGGGATGTCATGCGCTGGGGCAATCAGGGGTTGACCGCCTGGCACGGGCTTCTCGCCATCGCCGTCTTTCTCGACGACACCAAGATGTACGACCGCGTCTGGAACAATGTCATGGGCCTGCCCCACCGCCCGGACGACGCGCCCTACTGTTCGGGCGGCGTGTGGAAGCCCGAATGGCCGGCCTGGTACGGCGAGTTCTTTATGGAGCGCACCAAGCCCCCGGCCTTCGGCAATGAGCCCGACTGGGGCTACGATGACCAGCTCAGGTACTATATCTACGCGAACGGACAGTGCGAGGAGTCGTGCCGCGACCAGGCCCATTGCATGTACGGGCTCTTTCAAATGGTCGCTCTCGCCGAGATATTCTGGAACCAGGGCGACGACCTGTACGGCGCGCTCGACGACCGCATCCTCCTTGGCCTCGAGTGGAGCCTTCGGTACAACATGAGCGAATGGGAGCCTTCGGGCTACACCGATCATGAAAGCGAGGCGACGTTCGAGAACGGCTTGTTCTACAAGGCGCGCACCCGCAACAGCCGCTGGACCGCTTTCAAGCCTTCGCCCCACGCGCGCGGTTCGGATGGCGGACCTGCGGCGCCCAAGACCGCCGCGCTCATGCATTACGCCGTCAGGCGCGGCGTCGCCAAAGAAAAGACCGTCTGGCTGATGAAAGCCGTCAAGCGCCAGCTGGAGAACAACGGCTTCGAGAGCTGGGGCTTCGGCCCGAACTGGTATTACGAGTGGGAGGGCTGGGGCACGCTCACAAAGTACCGCACGCGCTGGCAGACCGGCGACCCCGGCACCTGGAAGGACGGCAAGCGCCTCTCGGGCGCGCACGCCGTGCCCGGGCTCGTCAAGGCCGTCGACTTCGACTACCACCCCGCCCCGTTCACTTCTGCGCGCAAGACCGCCTTCTACCCCGGCGGCGGACGCCACCCTTCGAAGTATCGCGGCGACGCGGTGCTGCCCATAAGGTCCGTTGGCGGCAAGTGGGCGCTCTCCTCGCTAAAGAAGGGGGAGTGGTGCGACTACACTCTGACCGTGCCGGAAGGCGGCGAATACAAGGCGTATGTCTACTATCTCAATTCCGGCTCTCTTTCTCTCTCCCTTTCCGCCGACGGCTCTCGTCCGCTCGTCGTGCATCTGCCGAAAAGCGAGAAGACGGCGAAGCACATTGTCGGTACGATGAACCTCAAGGCCGGCGCGCCGGTCTTGCGCCTTGAGGTCAAGGCGGCCTCTGCCGCGTCAATATTCGCCATTGGTCTCGAAAAGGCGAAAGGCGCGCCGGGGGGCAATATGAAGCCGCAGCCGCCAAATTCCGCCTCATAGGCGCGAAATGTAAAATCGTGAAAGTCCAGATACCATTTCAGCCTGCGATATGATATAATATCCGCAACCATGAAACTAGCAATGACTTTTGTGTCGGCAGCGGCGGCGGCGTGCTTGGCCGCGGCGGCGCCAAAGACCGGCGATGTGAAGGTCGTCACGCTGCCGGGCGGGGCGACAATGGAAATAATCTGGTGCGGGCCGGGGAGCTTCGAGATGGGCAGCCCGTCTACGGAGCATGGGCGGTTTGACGACGAACCAGTCAGAAAAGTAACGCTCACTAAAGGGTTTTGGCTTGGCAAGTACGAGGTGACCCAGAAGCAGTGGTTGAGCGTGATGCGCGCGAATCCGTCGCGGTTCGTCGGCATGTCGCGTCCCGTCGACGGCGTTTCGTGGGTCGATTGCGGGATGTTCGTGCGCCGGGTGAACGCGCAGCTCGGCGGGCTGGCGAGACTGCCGACCGAGGCGGAGTGGGAGTATGCGTGCCGCGCCGGGAGCGCGAGCGCCGTCGCGGGGTCGGGCGTCATCGAAGAGATGGCGTGGTATGACGCCAACAGCGAGGAGCAGACGCACGATGTCGGGCGCAACAAGCCGAACGCATGGGGTTTCTATGATATGCATGGCAATGTGCTGGAGTGGTGCGCCGACTGGTACTTCAAGCCGACGGGTGACGCGGTCGACCCGAAGGGTCCGCCGGCAGGCTCGTTCAAAATACTTCGCGGCGGGTGCTGGTTCTTCTACGAGAGCGACTGCCGCTCGGCGTACAGGCTCAGGCGCGAGCCGCACATAAGGAACTGCATTTTCGGCTTCAGGCTGGCGATGGACGAGCCGGCGTGAACCCAGGGTAAAAGGAGACAAGGGGCGACATGAGAGGCAAGGCGGCTGTCTGGGTTTTGGCGGCGATGTGCGCGGGGTGTGCGGCGTCACCATACGACTACTCGGAGAATTGGCTTATCAGGGAGGATCCTGTAAGGACGTTCGCCATCCCGGCGGACGTGATTTATGTGCAGGACGAGCTGTTTGTGAGCGTGTCGCGCGTGCCGGCGATGCAGCGTCATGCTGACGGCGAGGTCGGCAGAGGGCGCTTCTCCGGCATTGCGCGCGTGTTCTCGCCGCTTGTGACGGACTACGACGACATCGAAAAAGTCGTAGAATGGTATCTCGCCTACCATCACGAGAAAGGCCGCCCGTTCGTGTTCCTCGGCGAAGGCAAAGGCGGCGCGCTGCTCAAGGAGTTTCAGATGAAGAACCTTGAATGGCTCCAGAAGAAGGGCCTTGTCGACTGGCACTACGCAGGCGCGCCCGTGGAGGGGCGGGATTTTGTGACCTCCGAGATGTTGAAGACGATACGTCACCGCGTGCTCGAGGCCCGCTACAAGGGCGTCTGGGGCCGCGAGATGCCCGAAGGCATGCTGGACGACGATTGAGGGGCCGCGGCAAACGCCGCCATCCCCCTAATTGGGGGTGTCGGAAACGCCGGATAGATGGTATACTATGGTTCGCACACGAGAAGGAGAAAACCAATGAAGAAAACGGCATTATCGATTATAGCGGCTTCTGCGGCGATGGCGGCGGCGGCGGTACCGGCGGGCGGCGAGGAGGCGGCTTTGAGAGCGCGCCTCGCCGGGATATTCGAGAAATCCGCGGCCCACTACAAGGCGCTCGACGCGGCGGCGACACCTCTCATGGACAAGGGCGCGAACGGCAAAAAGCAGGTCCCGCACGGCTTCAGGCGCGACAAGGGCGTTCTTGACATGCGCGATATAAACTGGTGGACGACCGGCCACTACCCGGGCTCGCTCTGGTATCTCTACGAGGCGACGGGCGACGTGTTCTTCAAAGAGCGCGCGACGGTCTGGACCGAGATTCTGGAACCTAACAAGACCGACAGCTCCCATCACGATACGGGCTTTATGATGTACTGCTCCTACGGCAACGCCAGGCGCATACTCAAGACCGACAAGTACGACGCGATACTTCTCGAGACGGCGAACTCGCTCTCGAAGAGGTTCAACTGGCGGCTCGGGCTCATACGCAGCTGGGGGCGGCTCGACGACGGCAGAAACTTTCTCGTCATACCCGACAACATGATGAACCTGGAGCTGCTGGAGTGGGCGTCGAAGGCGAAGGGCGGCGACGCGCGCTTCGACATTATCGCGCGCTCGCACGCGACGAACACGATGGTCCACCACTTCAGGGCCGACGGGGGTACGTATCATGTGCTCAACTACAGCCAGAAGGACGGGCGCGTCCAGGCGATAGAGCGCGGCCAGGGCGCGAGCTGCGAGACGGCGTGGGCGCGCGGCCAGGCGTGGGCGGTCTACGGCTATACGATGATGTACCGCGAGACGGGCGACAGGGCGTATCTCGACTTCGCCTGCAAGGTGGCCGATTTCGCGGTCGACAACCCGGCGATGCCCGAGGACGGCGTGCCTTATTGGGACTTCGGCGCGCCGGGCGAAGAGCGCGACTCCTCGGCGGCGGCGGTGATGGCCTCGGGGCTTCTGGAGCTCTCGCGGTACGCCGACGCGGCCAAGGGCGCGAAGTACCGCGCGTTCGCGGTGCACCAGCTGACGTCGCTCGCTTCGCCGGCCTATTATTCGGAGGGCGCCGAGGTCGGCCACTGGCTTCTCAAGCACGGCGTCGGGCACAAGCCGGCCGGTACCGAGATAGATACGCCGCTCGACTACGGCGACTATTACTTTCTCGAGGCTCTGTTGAGGCTGAGGGCGATGGAGTGAGACCCCTGGCGGGGCGAAGAACATACAACGAAAGGCTGCACACGGATGAAAGAAGTATTCGCATACATCATAGGACTCGGCGCGGCGGTTATGATGCCGGTCATATTCACGGTCCTTGGGCTTCTTATAGGCATCAAGTTTTCGAAGGCGTTGAAGTCCGGCCTTCTGGTGGGCGTCGGTTTCGTGGGGCTGGGCGTGGTCACGGGGCTGCTCACCAACGGGGCCAACAACCTCGGCTCGGCGCTGGGCGAGATGACGCGCATCTACGGCCTGAACCTGTCGTACTTCGACCTCGGCTGGCCAGCCGCCGCCGCGATAGCCTACTCGACCGCCGTCGGCGCTTTCATAATACCCGTCTGCCTCGGCGTGAATGTTCTTATGCTGGTCACCGGCACGACGCGCACAGTCAACATCGACCTGTGGAACTACTGGCACTTCGCCTTTCTCGGCGGGATAGTCTTCTACGCGACCGACTCCCTCGGCTGGGCCTTCTACGCGGCTATCGTACTCTATGTAATCACGCTGTGCATGGCCGATTTCACTTCGAAAGGCTTTCAGACGTATTACAAAGACATGGACGGCATCTCGATACCCCAGCCGTTCTGCCAGAGCTTTACGCCTTTCGCCGTGGCCATAGGGTGGCTTTTGGACCGGATACCCGGCTTCGACAGGCTCAACATCGACGCTGACGGCATGAAGAAAAAATTCGGGCTTTTTGGCGAGCCTCTCTTTCTCGGGGTCGTGATCGGCTCTGGTATCGGCGCGCTCGCGTGCCCCGACCTCAAGACACTTGGCGACAGCGTGCCCAGGATACTCGCTCTCGGCGTCACCCTCGGCGCGGTGATGGAGCTCATCCCCCGCATAACGGCGCTATTCATAGAGGGGCTCAAGCCTATATCCGAGGCCACACGCTCGATGGTCGAGCGCAAGTTCTCGGGTCTCAAGGGTCTGTCGATCGGCATGAGCCCGGCGCTTGTAATCGGCCACCCGACAACGCTCGTCGTGTCGATACTGCTGATACCGGTCATCCTCGTTCTCGCGGCGTTTCTGCCGGGCAACAAGTTCCTGCCGCTCGCGTCGCTCGCCGGCATGTTCTACCTCTTCCCGTGCGTGCTACCGGTAACGAAGGGCAACGTGCTCAAGACGTTCATCGTGGGGCTGGCGGCGCTTGTCGCCGGGATGTTCTTCATAACGAACCTCGCTCCCGCTTTCACGAGGGCGGTGGTCTCGGTGAACGACCCGGCGTACAGGGTGCCGTCGGGGATGGAGGGGGTGGCGGCGCTCGATTTCGCCTCCGCGCTGTGGTGCTGGCTCGTATATCACCTTACGGTGACTCTCAAGTGGGCGGGCGCCGCGCTCGCGGGGCTTCTCGCGCTCGGCATGTGCGCCGCGAACTTTGCCAGGATAAGGAGGCTTAAATGATACTCGCCGCGCTGCTGGCGGGCGCCTGCGCGTGCGGCGTGGCGCCCGAGAGAGAGAACGATTTCTTCTGGGAGAACGACAAGTTCGGCATGAGGGCCTACGGCCCGGGCAACACCCACGTGTGGAGCGGACTTGACGTGTTCAACAAGGCCGCGGGCGCCGAATCGACGTGCGGCTACGTGCTGCACAACCATGACAAGTGCGGCAACTGGCACCTGAAACCGTACAAAGGCATACTCGACAACTACACGATGGGAGCCTCGCGCGGGGTCGGGGGTGTCGCGCTCTACGGCGACGGCGAGTGGAAGACCTACCCCACATGGGAGCAGAGCGAGATCGTGACCAATTCGCCGGACGTCTGCGAGTTCAAGCTCGTCTATCCCGCGTTCTCGGCGCTCGGCAGGATGACCTATCATATAACGCTCAGGAAGGGCGAGCGCTTTTTCAGAAACGACGTGAGTTTCGAGCATCCCAGGCGCATACGCGATTTCAAGGTGGGCCCCGGGCTCGATCTGGAGCCGAAGCGCGACCACCGCGGCGACGTCTGGGAAGATCGCGACCTCGGGGTCGTGTCGCTTTTCGAGGTGGCGAAGAACAAGACGGAGGGTTCTTCGATGTCTGCCATAATCGTGCCGCGGGGGGCGTGGGCGATGCAGGCCGACAAGCCCGAGTTCATGACCGACATGCAGAACTGCAGGGTGGTGGCCGTAGGCAAGCCGGCTTTCACCTACTACGCAGGGGCGGCGTGGTCGAAGGCGGGCGGCGTCACCACCGCCGCCGAGTGGCACAAGACGGTGAGGGAATTTGCAGAAAGGATAAACAAATGAAACTGGCGATAACACTCGCGGCTGCTGCCGCATCTGTCGCGGCCGCCGCGACACAGGCTGACTGCACGATTCAGACGGCGTGCCATCCGGCGGACGTAAAACACTACGACACCGCAACCCTCAGGGAGCGGTTTGTCATGACGCGCGTCATGGCCCCGGACGAAATCAATCTGACGTATACGATGTACGACCGTCTCGTGTACGGCGGGGCCATGCCGGTCGAAAAGGAGCTTGAGCTCGAGCCGGTGGACGCGCTCAAGGCGGAGCATTTTCTCGACCGCCGCGAGCTGGGCGTCATCAATGTCGGCGGGCCGGGCGTAGTGACGGTGGACGGCGAGAAGTACGGGCTTGAGTTCAAAGAGGCTCTTTATGTGGGCTGCGGCAAGAAGACGGTCAAGTTCGCGTCCCTCGACAAGAACGAGCCCGCGAAGTTCTACATAAACTCGGCGCCGGCCTACAGGGAGTTCGCCACCCAGCGCATCACGAGCGACCAGAATTGCAAAAAGCCGGGCTATACGATCGGCAACTGCATCAAGGCCGGCACGATGGAGGAGTCGAACGACCGTGTCATCAACCAGCTTATCGTGAGCCCGGTGCTCGCGAAGGCGGCGGGCGGCGGCTGCAACCAGCTGCAGATGGGCCTGACCGAACTCAAGCCCGGCAGTGTCTGGAACACGATGCCCCAGCACACCCACGGCCGCCGCATGGAGGCATACTTCTATTTCAACGTGCCCAAGGGCCAGGCGATATGCCACCAGATGGGCGAGCCGCAGGAGCAGCGCCTCGTGTGGCTGCACAACGAGCAGGCGATCGCCTCGCCTGAATGGTCGGTGCATTCCGCAGCGGGCACCTCGAACTACATGTTCATCTGGGGCATGGGCGGCGAGAACCTCGATTACGGCGACATGGACAAGGTTCCGCTGGAGGATATGCGATAGGCCCGCCGGCGCGCAGAGTGGATGTTTCAACAGACAAAAAAGCAAAGGAGACACTAAAATGATTCTGGATCAATTCAAACTCGACGGCAAAGTCGCCATTGTGACAGGTGCTGGGCGCGGCATCGGCCAGGCTTACGCAATAGGGCTCGCCGAGGCGGGCGCCGACGTCGCTCTCGTCGATGTGATCGACCAGACCGAGACCGCCGCGAAGATCAAGGCGCTCGGTCGCAAGGCGCTGACGCTCGCGGCCGACCTCTCGAAGGGCGAGGAGGAGGCGCCGCGCATCATCGCCGAGGTCGTGAAGGAGCTTGGCGGCGTCGATATTCTCGTCAACAACGCCGGCATCATCAAGCGCGAGCCGTTTACCGAACACTCGGCGGCCAACTGGAACCTCGTTTTGTCGATCAACCTCTCGGCGCCGTTCTTCCTCTCCCAGCAGGCGGCGAAGCAGATGATCGCCCAGGGCCGCGGCGGCAAGATAATCAACATCGCGTCGATGCTGTCGTTCCAGGGCGGCATACTCGTGCCGGGCTACGCGGCCTCGAAGGGCGGCATCAAGTCTCTGACGATGCTTATGGCCAACGAGCTGGCCAAGCACAAAATCTGCTGCAACGCGATCGCCCCCGGCTACATCGCGACAGAGAATACCCGCCCGATACGCGAGGACGCCGCGCGCAACAAGGCCATTCTCGACCGCATACCGGCCGGCCGCTGGGGCACGCCCGAAGACCTCGCGGCGCTCTGCGTGTTTCTCGCGTCGCCCGCTTCGGACTACATCAACGGCTACACCTACGCCTGCGACGGCGGCTGGCTCGCCAGGTAACGGGCGCGTTCGATGCCCAGGGGCAGGTTCATAACCTTCGAGGGGGGCGAGGGCAGCGGCAAGTCCACCCAGGCCAGACGCCTGAAGGAGGCGCTCGAGGCTGCCGGCCGCCGCGTCATACTGACGCGCGAGCCGGGGGGGACGCGCCTCGCGGAACTCGTGCGCGGCCTGCTGAAAGACGAACGGGAGGATCCGCCCTGCGACAGGGCTGAACTGCTCCTCTTTCTGGCGGCGCGCGCGCAGCTGGTGGCGAACGTAATCGCCCCCGCGCTCGCCGACGGCGTCTGGGTGGTGAGCGACAGGTTCAGCGACTCGACGTTCGCCTACCAGGGCTACGGCCGCGGCCTGCCTCTGGACGTGCTGAGGGTCGCGAACGACTTCGCCTGCGGCGGCCTCAAGCCCGACATGACGATTCTGCTGGACGTGCCGCCTGACGTCGCGGCGGAAAGAATGCGCCGGCGCGAGGCCGCGACGAATACCCGCGCCGACCGCATCGAGCAGGCGGGAGAGGCGTTTCACGCCCGCCTTCGCGCCGGCTTCATGAAGCTGGCCGAAGCCGAGCCCGGGCGCATCAGAGTCGTGCACGCCGCCGGCGAACCCGGCGAAGTCTGGAGCAGGATATGGAAGTTGCTGACGCCTTTAAACTGATTTCGCGGGCGATCGACACCGGCCGTGCAGCCAACGGCTATCTCGTTTGCGGCGACTTGAGGGGGCAGTGCGACGGGCTGGTGAGGCTCGTCCTTGAGAAGCTTTTCCCGAACGAGCCTGAACAGATAGCGAACCGCTGCCACCCGGATGTCGTCTGGCTGGAGCCCCAGGGCAGGAGCCGCACGATAAAGGTCGCGCGCGGCAAGGATGATGCAGGCCCCGGGATGCGCGACGGGCTGATAGAGCCCATGTCGGTTACCGCCTTTTCGGGCGGCTGGAAGGTCGGCGTGGTCGCCGGGGCCGACAGGATGCAGCCCGAAGCCGCCAACGCCTTTCTGAAGACGCTTGAGGAGCCGCCGCCAAGAACGCTCTTTCTCCTATTGACCGACGCCCCCGACGCGATAATGCCAACGATAGTCTCGCGTTCTCAGCGCATCGACCTGCCGCTTACGGCCGGGCTTCTGACAGGCAGGGCCCGCGACGCTGTCGCAGAAGTGATGGGCGCGAGTCTTGGCGACGGCGTGTACGAACGCGCGGCCGCGGCCGCAAGGCTCGCCGAAACGCTCGCCGCCGTCAAGGAAGAAGCCGGCCCCGAGGATGCCGCCCTCGCGAGAAAAACCTTCTTCAAGACAATCATGGGCCATGTGAGGTCGTGGATGGTTGAAGAGCGGCTCCCCCGTTATCAAGCCTTTAAAAATATCGAGGCGGTCGAGGCCGCCTACAGGCAGAGCGAGCGGTCGATGAGCGACGACTCGGTTCTCGCGTACATGATGGACAGGCTGGTGATGCCGTGAAACTCTCGCTTTCGACAAACTGGTGCAACAGGGCGCTGGAGACCGGCGAAGAAATCGTCGACAAGGCTCTGGAACTCGGCGTCGACGCTCTTGAGCTGGGCTTTCATACGACTATGTTCCAGGCGGAAGGGTTCCGCCGGCGGCTGGACGAGATGCCGGTTTCGAGCGTGCATGCGTTCTGCCCGGTGCCTGTCTCGGCGCCTCAAGGCTACCCCGAGCTGTATCAGCTGGCGAGCTTTGACGAAGACGCGAGGGCGCTGGCGCGTTTTCACGTAAGGCGCAATATCGAGTTCGCGGCGGGGATAGGCGCGACAGCAGTGGTGCTGCACGCCGGGCGCGTCCATATCGATACGTTTCTGAGGCGCGGCTTCGGTTCGCCGGCGCTGCGCGGCATTCTCGAGAAGTGCGGCAACGACACCGGCGCGAAGGCGTACTGCAAGGCGCTCGCGCGCGCGAAGAAGCTGCGCGCGGAGCGCGGCGCGAAGATGCTCGAGACTTTTCGCGCCGAGATTGCCGGTCTTGTGCCCGATCTTGAGAAGAGCGGCGTGGTGCTGGGGCTGGAGAACCTGCCGTACATAGAGGGCTTTCCGGACGAATCGGAGATGGCGAAGCTGCTCGCCGGGTTTCGCGGCGCACCGGTCAAAGCGTGGTTCGATACCGGCCACCACCGCGTCCGCGAGATGCACAATTGGCTCGCGGGGCCTTTGTTCGATGTGGGGTCGGCGCAGTTCGACGCGGGCGGTGTCGCCGGCATGCATCTGAACGATGTAGTCGACTACTTCGACGACCACAACGCCCCGGGCGACGGCAAGGTCGATTTCGCGGCGCTCGCGCCGCTCGCCAGGGCCGTCGACCATGTCGTTCTGGAGCCGAAGCCGCATGTGGCCGAGGAGAATCTGCGCCGCGGCATCGCGCTGGTCCGGCGGCTGTACGGCTGACGCCGCGCGCGCAGGATTCGATTTTCTTTCGTCAACGGCGGCGGAAATATGGTATAATAGGCGGCAAATGCATTTCGAAAGAAAGAGTGAAGAACTGAACACGCGCAACGCGGCGTTCGACAACAGGCTTAGGCCCACCGACTTTGACGGTTTTGTCGGGCAGCAGAAGGTTCGCGACAGGCTCATGCTCGCTGTCGAGGCCGCGAAGGCGCGCGGCGAGTCGCTGGATCATGTTCTTTTCTCCGGGCCGCCCGGTCTCGGCAAGACCACGCTCTCGTACATATTGGGCGAGGCGATGGGCGTAAACGTCAAGACGACTTCGGGCCCCGTCATAACCAAGCCCGGCGACTTGGCCGGGCTCTTGACAACGCTCGAGCCGGGCGACATCGTCTTCGTCGACGAGATACACCGCATGGCCAAGACGGTCGAGGAGTATCTCTACAGCGCGATGGAAGATTTCGCCATCGACATCATGATCGACCAGGGTCCGAACGCGCGTTCGGTGCGTCTGGAGCTGCCGCGCTTCACGCTCGTGGGCGCGACGACGAGAATCGGCCTTATCGCCGCGCCTCTCAGAGCGCGCTTCGGTCTCGTGAACCGCCTTGACTACTACGGGCCGGAGATGCTCGCCGAGATCGTCCGCCGCAGCGCGGCGAAACTGGGCGTGGATATCGACGGCGAAGGCGCGCTTGAAATCGTGCGCCGCGCGCGCGGGACGCCCCGGATCGCCAACAACCTCCTGAGGCGCGTCAGAGACTACGCCCAGGTGCGCGCCGGCAATTTCATAACCGGCGAAGTCGCCCGCGATTCCCTCGGCCTTCTGGAGATCGACCCTAACGGGCTGGACGACATGGACCGCCGCATACTCGAGACGATCTGCGTCAAGTTCGGCGGGGGGCCCGTCGGGCTCTCGACCGTGGCCGTCTCGGTGGGCGAGGAGCCCGACACTATAGAAGAAGCCTACGAGCCGTTTCTGATAATGGAAGGCTACCTTGAGCGCACGCCCAAGGGGCGCGTCGCGACGCCCCTCGCTTTCGGGCGCCTCGGCCTCAAGCCCGCCGCAAGGCAGGGCACGTTAAGCATATAGGAGAACCGTGAAATGAGCAAGCTACATCTGGGAGTTCTTGGTTCGGGCGCAGGCTCGAACATGCAGTCGATAGTCGACGCCATCGACGCCGGCGCTCTTGACGCTGAAATAAGGCTCGTCCTCGCAGACGTGCCCGACGCCAAGATACTCGACCGCGCGCGCCGCCATTCGATACCGTGCCGCTACCTTGACTGCGCCCCGTGGAAGACCAAACTCGAGGGGCCTGCCGAAGACCGTTGCATAGAGCTGCTCAAGGAGGCGGGCGTGGATACGGTCGTGCTCGCCGGTTTCATGCGCATCGTCAAGCCGAAGCTCCTCGCGGCGTTTCCGGACCGCGTTCTGAACATCCACCCGGCGCTGCTGCCGGCGTTCCCGGGCGTTCACAGCTGGACCCAGGCGCTCGACTATGGCTGCAAGGTCGCGGGTGTCACGGTCCATTTCGTCGACGCCGGCACCGATTCGGGGCCGATAATCGTGCAGAAGGCGGTACCGGTGCTTGAGGACGATACGCCCGAGACGCTGCACGCGCGAATTCAGGTCGAAGAGCACAAGGCGTTTCCTGAAGCGCTGCGCCTCATCGCCGCCGGCGCCTGCACCATTGACGGCCGCCGGGTCAGAATCAAGGCCTAGGGTTGTTTAATGTTGCCAATGTGGAAATGTTGCCAATAACCAATACCAATGTCCAATGATTGGAAATTGGCAACATTGGAACTGGCAACATTGGCAACACTGGCAACATTCCCGGTAGGGGCCGACCACCGGGCGGCCCGAACGCCCCCACCCCGTTCCATCCATCGGTTGCGGGCCGACCACTGGTATCCCCCGGCCGACAGGCCGTCCGCGAAGCGGATGCCCTAGATATAATGGGAACAATTCTTTTTCAAGCCGTACCAGGCTTGCGGAGAGGGATTGTTCTTTGACAACCGAGAGTGTAAGATAGACGACTTGC
>JAZQBR010000193.1:0-15743 GCA_045545855.1 Kiritimatiellia bacterium
TTGGCCTCCGACTTCGCCCCTGCGAGACCGGCGAGTAGCCGACCCTGAGGGCGGGCCAGTCGCCGATCTTCGCCGAGCGCATTATCGACGCGCGCGACGGCGTCGCATAGAGCGCGAAGTGCATTCGCCCGAGCGGCTGGAGAGGAAAGTCGTAGTGCTCCAGCAGCGCGGGCGTCCTGAAGGCCGAGCAGATCACCACGGCGTTCGTCGTGCCGATAAGGCCGTCTTCGCCGAAGTCTGCCGTTTCCGGTTCGACACCGGCCTTCTTGAAAACGTCATCCATCACGGAGACGCAAAAGTCTCTCGTCGAAGTGGCCCAGTAGTCCAGCCTGTAGTCTCTGAGACAGTCCGCCACCCGGACGACTTCCGCCCGGGCGGCAATGCAACACGAAGTCGCCAGAATCAAAACACACGCGGCTGCGCCAAAGACTTGTCTTCTCATTCGTCCTCTCCCGTACAAGCGCCGTCAGAACTTGGCGTCCGCCACCGTCGGCACTATTTCAAAAACCCTGCTTACCTTGGTTATGTCGAATACGATTTTCGGCGCAGGCTGAAGCGCGGCGAGCACCACCTTGCCGCCCAGCGATTTGGCCTTCTGGAGCACCTGCACCAGCACGCCAAGCCCGCTCGAGTCTATATGGACCATTTCGCTCAGATCGAACAGGACGTTCGTACCCTCCTTCATTCTGCTGAGAACATCCTCGCGCAGAGACGGCGCCACAGCCGCTACAAGTCGCCCGTCGACGGCGACCTTCACCGTATTTCCACTCTCTGTTATATCCCATGCCATTTCGTTACCCTTTCTGCACCGGCCACCGGTGCCGTTAATTGAAAATCTCCCAGTCGCGGCTGAGCGCCGCATCCATCTTCTCTCGCGAGCGGACGCGCCTTTCGACGCGCCGCAGAACCCGTACCACGGGGTCTAGGCCAAACGTCGCGATTTCGCCCAGACTGCGGCGGCGGGCGAGCCACCGCGCAGCATTGTAGACCGACCTCCGCCGCGCGCCGGCGCGAGAGCCGGCCGCCATCACCTCGCCGTACGCCGCGAGCCAGACGCCACTGGCGGTCTCCCAGTCGGCGACGCCCTCCTCGCGCGGACGGAACTTCCACTCAACCGCCGCGCGGTAGAGACTGTCGCCCAGCGCCTCGGCGCGTTCTGTCGCGCGCCACCTGTAGCCGCCGCGCGTAATCAGCCTCGCGTCGCCTGCGCCCAGTATCGCCTTGTTTATGTTTCTGGCGACAAAGCGGCTGTCGGCCGTCTTTTCAAGCGAGAGCAGGAGCCCGACCCCGCGGTTCATCATGAGACGGGCCGCCTCCATCCACGGTAACGCATCGCTGCCGCGCCGCTCGACACCGGCGAAGAGTTCGTCGCCTTTCATCCCCGCGACGTCGAAGTAGCCGTACAAAAGCTCTTGTATCATCAAACGCTCCTGATCGTGCTTGAGCCGCCAAGGGGTCTTCGCGGCGCAGAAGTCGACGTCGACGCCGAGCCGCTTAGTCCAACGCTCCGAGACAGGCGCCAGCGCCCGCCCGATGGCGGCGATTTCCGTCTCGGTCGAGCCGTCCTCGGCCACCACATAGAAGTCGAGGTCGTTTGAAAGGCTTCGCGAAGCGCCGTTCTCCCAGACGCCGCCCTCGCCGCGTGCATAGCCGCCACCCAGGACGACACCCCTCAGCCGCGGCACCGCAAGCGCCGCAACCTCGGCCCCGACGCCGGCAATTGCCTCGTCGACGAGCCGGTCCATATCCGGAGCGTCTCCAGCTACGTGTACGCCCATCAGCCGCCCCTCCTCTTGCTGAGATGCGACCGCCCGAGAAAGAACCGCCACAACGCCCCCAGCCACCCGAAGCCGAGGCTTATGTGACGCGCTATGCCGGGCTCGTCGTCCATATCCACCCAAACCCCCGTCTCGACATCGATTATGCGCTTGCCGATCACGATTTTGTTCTCAAGATCGAGGCCTCTGCCTATATACGTGTCGACACCCACGACTGTGCGCCTCAGGCGCGTCCCCTCGCCGATTACCGAGCCGCGGCCGACGATGACCGAGCCGTCCAGTGTCACATTGCGCTCGCACCACGAATTGTCGCACAGCAGCACCGGCGGCTTGGCGACAGTGCCATGCTTCATGACGACGTCGCGCCCGATGTACACGTTGTGCTCCGCCGAATACCCGGGCAGAGTGAAAAAGCCCGCGTTGTGCAGAACCGCCATGTTCGTCATGTGCCAGGCCTTCACGTTTCTCATCGTCACTCCCGACGGCCTCACGCGCATCCACCGCCCGCCCATCAGCCGGTAGACGCCCTGAGGCGTGTCTTCGACCTCCTCGGGCTTGATCGGCGTAAACTTCATGTCCTTGGCGACGTGAGCCGCGAGACAAAGCCCCCAGACAACGACAAGCCCGTCATTGAGATGCTTCGTCATCGGGCTTGACACCCCTTCGAGTTCCTTCAGCCCGCGCGGCAGCGGACCTGTCGCCTTGCAGTAGAAAAGCGGCTTCTCTTCGTGCTCCATGTCGAAGTAGCGATTGGCCATCTCCTGGGAATACTGCCAATCGAGTATCTCCATCATCTCGGCGTCGAGCCTGCGTGCGTTCTGCAGCGCGTAGTCGAGAAACTTGCGCCCGGCCACCTTGAGGTTCGCCGCCCCCCAGTTGGGCACCAGTTTGGACACCCATTCAGTACGGCTCACCGCAGGCACGAAGAGAATCTCCTTGAACATCAGTACGCCCCCTTCCCGCCGAGAATCGCCGGTACCGTCTTAGCCAGTATCAAGATATCCTTCCAGAGCCCCGATGACTGTATGTACTCCTTGTCGAGCCTCACCTGTTCATGGAACGGTATCTCGCTTCTGCCGTTGATCTGCCAGAGGCATGTTATGCCAGGTATGACATCGAGACGCTTGCGAGCCTCGAGCGTATACTCGGCGACCTCTTTCGGCACGGGCGGACGCGGTCCCACCAGACTCATGTCGCCGATGAATACATTCCACAGCTGCGGCAGCTCGTCGAGGCTCGTACGCCTGAGAAAGCGCCCGACTTTCGTTATGCGAGGGTCGTTTTTCATCTTGAATATGACCCCGTCGCTGGACTCGTTCTGCTCCATCAACTCAGCCTTGCGCGCCTCGGCGTCGATGTACATGCTGCGGAACTTGTAGAACTTGAAGTGGCGCCCGTAGCGCCCGACGCGCGTCTGGCAGAATATGACAGGCCCCGGGCTCGTGAACTTCACGGCGGCGGCTATTCCTAAGAACACGGGCGAGAGCAACACCATGCCAGCGAGACTGCCGACTATGTCGATGAGGCGCTTGGCGGCGTAGGAACCGAGCACGGTAAGCTTCCACGCACTCAAGCGCAGGCTCTTTCGCCTATTGCCGACGCAACGCGACGCCAACTCTCTGACCAGCTGGTCGATATCGGCGTCCTTGGTTCTGTCCGGAACGCTTCCCATACCGCTACAGCGTCTTGGCCAGCTCCTCCATCTTCGCGATGAGCCGTTCGCATTCGGCGCTCTCCTTGAGCACCGCGACCTTTCTGAGCGCAATCGCAGGCTCGGACATCTCGACATCGCCGGCCGCGAGCGCATTGCCCTTGACCGTATGGGCGATGTGGTCGAGCTGGGTCCAGTCGCCGGCCGCAAGCGCCGCCTTGGCTTCGCCAAGCTTGACCCCCACAGACGAGACATACTCGTCGTATATTTCCTTCATTATGTCGGCGTCGCCGCCAAACTGCTCCGCCAGGTATGCCTTGCAGCATTCCTTCATCTGTTTACTTCCTTTCTGCTTCTTCCAACAATCCGTCCAACCCCTCGACTTCCATTGTCGGCGGCTTGAGCCGCACATGGTAGATGGTCTCGTTGATCGAGGTGTACCTGTTGCGCTCTATGCCGTTGCAGAGCTCGCGCACCATGAGACGCCCCCTGCCGTGGTTGCTCAAATTCAGATTCGCCATCTCGAAACCGACGCCGGAGTCGCCCGCCGCGACCTTGATACTCGGCTCCTGGGTGCCGTCGTCCCATATCGTGAGCTCGGGATTGCCCCCGCGCATCCTGAGGCGCACATTGACGACCGCGTGCATCCTGTCGCGTTCGTCGATGCCATGGTCGTAGACATTCATCACCTTCTCTTCGAAGACCAGCTGCACAAGACTTATCGCCTCTTCGGGCCAGCCCTCTTCGCGGCACCAGGCCGCGATATCCTGGGAAGCCGTATCGACATCGTCGGGCGACAGCAATATCGCCGCCTCGTAAACGCCCGGCAGCATCACCCTCGCGCCGAACGAAATCAACGTGATATCGTCCTGCCATTTGTCGTAGCCGTATTCCTCGAGGGCCTTCACGAACTTCGCGAGCGACGCCACAATCGACCCGTTCTCGCGGGCCGAAACGGTCAACTCCCGAAGCGCCTTGCGCCAAAGTTCTGCAGGCAGCTTTTCGAGCCCCTCTTCGTCGCGCGAAAGATCGACAAGCCCGTCGGTATAGCCGAAACAGACCGCCGTCTTAGTCAGCGGCGTCGTCACGACATCGTCTTCGCTGTAAACCGTGTCGTCGAAAAGCCCTATCGGGAAGCCCCCTTTGTGTTCGGGGTTCGCTTCGACCTCCTTGCCCTGGTCTACGACCACGAGGTCGGGCGCGCCGCAGTTCAGCCAGATCATGTCGCCCGAGAGCGGACGGTGTATGCAGATAATCGCCGTCATGTACGACACATCCGGCAGGTTCGAGCGAAAGAACTTCTGCAACTGGTTGGCGATCTCGGCCGGGCTCATGCGCGGCGCGCCGTCGGCGCGCGTCAGGTTCTTGAGAAACGACTGCACAGCCGTCATCGCCAAGGCCGCGCTCGTCCCGTGGCCCTGTATATCACCAAGTACGTAAAGGTAGACCCCGCTGCCGAAACGCACCGCCTCGTAGAGGTCGCCGCTCACCATGTCCATCGGCCGCCACCATGTCGTATAGTACCCGCGCGGGGTGGTTATAGACCTTATGGGCAGCATGCTGCGCTGAATGTGCGACGCGAGCTCAAGCGACTTGCGGTCTTCCTCCATCTTGCGCTCGATAAAGTTCTCGACGCGGCGCGACGCCACAATCTGCCTGATGCGCCGGAGCAGCACCTCGGTGGTAACCGTCTTCGGCAGATAGTAGCTCGCCGGGTCGTCGAGAATGCGCTTCAGAAAGCCGCTCCCCTCCTCGGGATCGAGCGCGGTGAGAAAGAATATGGGCATTGTGGGGTCTATGCCGCGAATGATATCGCGAAACACGAACCCGTCCATGTCGCCCATCATAATGTCGGAGATTACAGCGCTGAACTCCTTCGGATTGTCCTTCAGCTCCTTCACCGCCGACTCTACATCGCCTACAGCGACCGGCGTATAGCCGACACGCTTCAGCTTGGCGCTCATGGTCATGCGTATCAGCTTCTCGTCATCGACGACGAGAAGTTTTGTACCTTTTCGCATGTCTACCATAACATCACCCTTCTCTATATTCTCTCTTCACTGCATCACGAGGAAAGGCGACAATGTTCAGGCATCTTCGTCACGAGCCTGAACAACCAGTCTATTCCCCACTTCCCGGACATTATACCATATTTAGTGTCAGTTATCAAGTAGTCTACCAAGATTCATGCCGTGAGACGCCTTTAGCAGCACCAGGTCCCCCGCCGATACGTCCAGCCTGAACTTCTTCTTCAAAGGCTCAAGGGTCTTGTACGCCAGGTGGCAGAGGCATTTGGAGCTCTCTTCCCCGACGCCAATCACTAGCGGCAGCCCAAGCGCCATCGCGTGGTCGAAGACCTTTTTGTGCAGTTCGGCCGAACGGTCGCCCAGTTCGAACATGTCGCCCAGCACCGCCACGCGTTTGCCGTCGCACTTTGTCTTGGCAAGCGTATCCAAAGCCGCAATCATGGAATCGGGGTTCGCGTTGTATGTGTCGTCTATGTAAGTGACACCGTCCTTCTCTGTGACGCGCCATCTCGCGCCCGGCAGCTTGACCGACCCGAGAGACGCTATCGCCCCCTCGCGCGTCACGCCATACCGCTCGGCGAGGGCGAACGCGAGGCACGCGTTCGAGACGTTGTGCCCGCCGGGCAGAACATTCTCTAGCGCCTTCGCCATCCACTCCTGTCTGGGGTCGACAACCGCCAGCTCGCCGCGCGCCAGGCTGCTGAGAGTCGCCAGTCGCGGGTTTTCCTTCGAAACGACGCAAAACTCCCTCGCGCGTGCGAACAGCGTCCCCTTCTCGCGCGCTATCCCGTCCTGGTCGCCGAAGAACTCGATGTGCGCCGTGCCCACATTGGTCACGATGGCGCTGTCAGGCTCGGCCACGTCGCAGAGATGGGCTATTTCGCCGGGATGGTTGGACCCCATCTCCAGCACCAGAAAATCCGCATCGCGCGGCGCATTGAGTATCGTGACCGGCAGCCCGAGATGATTGTTGAAGTTGCCCTCGGTCGCGTGCACCTTGCCAATGGTGGAGAGAAACGCCTTGACCAGCTCTTTTGTCGTCGTCTTGCCGGCCGAACCGGTCACGCCGACGACTTTGGCCTTCAGCGAACGGCGGTACGCGCGCGCGGCGCGGTCAAGCTCGTCATAGCCGTCGATGACGCCCGCCGCTCCCCTGGCCAGCGCCTGGGGTATGTAGTCGTGGCCGTCGCACTTCTCCCCTTTGACCGCCACGAACAGCGCCCCAGGCGTCACCATGCGCGAGTCGAAAGTCGCGCCGTGGAACTCCGCAGCGCCTATATTGTCGATATCCATGGCACATATTATACTACAATCGGCCCGGCGGCGCAACCCCTTGTTGTCGCCGCCATGCGGCCGCCGCTACAGCCTGGCGCCCCGGATGATGGCGCGAAGCTCGCGCCGCAGCTCCTCCACCTTCCCGGGCTTCTCCACCGCCAGGTTGTGGCTCTCGGCCGGATCGTCATCGAGAAAGTAAAGCTGTGGCTTTTGCGTGTCGATAAGCTTCCAGCCGCCCTTTCTGTACCCCCACGGACCCCACGCCGGTTGCTCCACCAGACTCTCGCGCCCTTTCTCGCTCTCGCCTAGAATGACGTATGAAAGCTCTTGACTGTCGCAACACGCGCCTTCCGGCACGGTCACGCCGGCAATCTTCGCGAGCGAGCGGGCGAAGTCCGTCTGGGATATGAGCGCACC
Source organism: Kiritimatiellia bacterium (assembly GCA_045545855.1). GTDB lineage: Bacteria > Verrucomicrobiota > Kiritimatiellia > RFP12 > UBA1067 > UBA1067. The sequence goes on from JAZQBR010000193.1 coordinate 7,149, forward strand.
GTTCACGGTCCCGCCCTTGACATGCCCCGGCCACGCGACTATCATGGGCACTCTCGTACCGCCCTCGCGCACGGTGTATTTGCCGCCTGTGAACGGCGCGGACGGATTGTCGTTCGCCCAGGCGTCGCGCGCGCCGTCTTCGTAGCCGTCCGAAATTTTCGGCCCGTTGTCGCTCGTAAATATGAAAAGCGTGTCGCTGTAGCCGTTTTCGGCCAGCGCTTTGCGTATGCGCCCGAGGGAATCGTCCATCTGCACGGTCGCGTCGCCGCGTATGCCGAGCGCGCTCCTGCCGCGGTATCGCGGGTTGGGGTCGCGCGGCACGTGTATATCGTTTGTCGCGAAGTAGAGAAAGATAGGCTCGCCGGCCGATTCGCGTATGAACGCTTCGGCCTCGCTTGTTATTCTGGCGGCGAGGTCTTGGTCCTTCCAGCAGGCGGCTCTCCCGCCGCGCATGTGGCCTATGCGGGGAATCCCGTCGATTATCGTTTTGTCATGCTGGCGGTCTGACGGGCGGGCCCATTTCTTGAGAAGTTCCGGATTTGTGCCTGCAGTCTCTTCGTCCGGCCACTTGCGCGGAGTGTTTTCATAGTCGACCTCGATCGGGTCGGCCGGGTCGAGACCGACGACAGAGCCGTCCTCGACATAGACGCAAGGCACGCGGTCGGCCGTAGCCGCCATCACGAACGATTTGTCGAAGCCCACTTCACGCGGCGACGGCGATATGGGTCTGTTCCAGTCTATCGGCGCCTCTCCAACGCCAAGACCAAGGTGCCACTTGCCGATGGCCGCCGTCCGGTAGCCCGCGCGCTTCATGAGTACCGGCAGCGTCACATTCTCTTCACCCGAGCCCTCGACCGGGAGTATGAGCTTGGCGTCGCCGTCGAGAATGCGCGTCCCCGGCCGGCGAAAGGCGTACCGGCCAGTCAACAGCGAATAGCGCGACGGCGTACATATCGGCGTCGCCGAGTGGGCGTCTGTGAAGCGGCAGCCTTCGCGGGCGAGCGCTTCGAGGTTCGTTGTCGGCACCTTCGCCTGCCCGTAGACGGATGTGTCGCCGTAGCCGAGGTCGTCTGCATAGAATATGACCACGGCTTTTGGCTTCGCTGCGAAAGCCGGCGCCGCGAGAGCAAGGGTGATGCAAAGTATCAGGTTCTTCATGGTTTGTCAGTCGGGGTGATAAAGACGTATATATGCCGAAAAGACGATTGCGCCCGCTGTGGCTACGGCGAGTACGGCAAGAAAAAACGGCATCGCCTTTTTCATGATCTCGCTTTCGCGCCCTGCGACTCCCGCCGCCGCGCAGCCTAGCACGATCGACTGGGGGCAGACCATTTTGCCTATTCCCGCACCCATCACGTTCGACGCCGCGTAGAGAAGCTTCTCTGCCCCGGTCGTACCGACAGACGCCTGAAGCACGCCAAAAAGGACATTCGAACTCGTGCCCGACCCGGTCATAAAACCGCCTAGCGCGCCGACAAGGCTGGAAATGGCAGGGTACCCCTTGCCGGCAACCTTCACCAGAGACTCCGCGAGACGCCGCGTCATACCGCTCTCGCCCATCGTCTTTGCAAGCGCGAGGACGAGGCATATCGTCAAGAGCGCCAAAGCGTATTTGCGCACCGTCCCGAAAGCGAGCGCCGCCAGGCGCGGCAGCGAAAGCTTTTGGGCGAGTCCCCCTGCAAACGCGGCCGCGAGTATCAGAAAGCCTGGCGAAACGCGCCGCGCGCCCAACGCCGCTGATATGCCGCCGAGAGCCAGCGCGACGACCACGAAGGCGAACGGCAGCCATGCGCGTATCTGCCTGCGCAGGTCGAACGAGCCCCTGCGGCCCATCAGAGCGAAAGCCCCCATCGTCGCAATGCCGCCGACAATATCGGGCAGCTCGCACCCGAGCGTCGCGGCGACGGCGTACCACGGCGCCAGAAACGCTGCATCGGCCACAAGCGCGAGGACGAACTTTTCGCGCACTCCCCGCCAACCGTCCGCAATGAAGAGTATCAGAAACGGCGAAAGCGCCGTCGCCGCCAGCTGAAGCATGGCGATAAACCCAGTCAGTTTCGCGACGTCAAGACCGGTTTCGCTCGCAAGAACCATCGTCGGCACACCCACAGAACCGAATGCGGTCGGGGTAGTGTTCGCCACCAGACAGCAAAGAACGGCCTTTACCGGGTCAAACCCGACCCCGACCAGAATCGCGCACGGTATCGCCACCGCCGTACCGAAGCCGGCCATGCCCTCCATGAAGTTCCCGAACCCCCACGCGACCAGAAGCGCCATGAAGCAGCGGTCGTCTGAAAGCGATGCAAGCCCCGCCTTTATGTCGCCGATTGCCCCCGACTCCACCGTGATCGAATACATGAAGAGCGCCGCGATGATTACAAGGCCAATCGGGTATAGCCCGGTCGCCACGCCTCTCGCGGCGCAGTCGGCCAAAGCGGACGCTGAAAGCCCGCCGAGAAAAAACGCCTCGGCCGCCCCGGTTGCATACGCCAGCAGAGCGGCCTTCCACGCCGGCTGTTTCAACACTGTCAGCGCAATTACAAGCACGATTATCGGCAAAAAGTTCATGTTCGGCAAATTCTCCCGGTTTGATTCACTACGAACGCGACCGTAAGATTGCACCCTATTGTCTCTTGCGCCGACAAACGGCTTTCGACGAACCGGCCCGCCTGCGGTAGAAGGTGTTGGCCTTCACCGCAGGCGCTGACAAAGTCGTGCTTGTCGCGCCGCTTACGTTTTCCCACGCTCAGCGCAGATAGATGCGATAGGGCTTCGCATACCCCACATAGGAGATATACACGCCATCCGTCTCCTGAGTCAGCTGATAGGTGCCAAACGGCTCGGCGGTCGTCAGCTTCGCATCAGGCGTCTCTTCAGGAGGCGTGAACTTCGCCATCGTCAGCGTCGTGTCGAGGGATGAGACAGCCGTCGCCGACAGGTCGTACGCACAATTGTTTGCTCCGGAGCCGAACGAAACGAGCCTGCGCCTGATCAGTTTCTTGAGCTTGCACTGTGGATTGTCGGCATTCAAGACGACCGTCATGATTTTATGGGTTCCCTTTGTGGAGCCGCTCTTGTATGTTACCGAGCCGTCACCCTTGAAATAATACCTGACCTGGTCGCATCCGTCAAAGGCAAAATCGCTTGTGAACACTACACCGTCCTTTGCCGCGACATAGAAGTCGATATTGCCGCCGTTGTTGCCGCCCTTCGTATTGCGGCCAAGCTCCAGCTGGGATGTCTCGTCAATCATGTACCAGCATCCGCCCTGCTGTTTCTTGACCTGAGAGACACTCACCTTGACGCCGTTGAACAGGCCGACCCTGAATGTCCACCCCTCGGTTAGAGTGGTGTCGGTTATCTCCTTGTATCCGCTCGTTCCGACCGGAAAGCCCTCCATCAGCTTGCCATCGAAAAGAACCGGGTCGTAGTTGCCTGTAAGATTGGGTGCTACAGAGCCTGTATACTTCGCCCAGCGTCCGCCGACAGCTGAATACCAGTTGCCAGTCGTTTCCCACCGGCCGTCTTGCGTCCCGAAGAACACATAGTTGAAGTTCTGGCTTGCACCGGTCACGGGGTTCGCCCGAGCCCTGTCGGCCACATCGACATCTATCACAATGTAGCCGTCTTGGTAGCTGACGGTCGACACTGTGCATTTCGTCGTCCCGCCGGGCTCAAATACATTGACCTCGCGGGTTTTGCCGGTATAGGCCAGCCTGATGCTCGACTCGGTCGTGTTCGCAAGCTCGATCTTGACGGCGAGAGAACTGCCCTCGGCGAACTTGAGCGTCTGCGTCGGCCGGGAGGTATACAAGTCTACAGTGCCGTTGCCCGAAAGCTCCCCCGCATCAAAGTCGTTTGTTCGTATCTTCAGCGACGCATTCTCAGCTATATTGAACGCGACATTCGGGAGTCTCGTCGGATAGTAGGCGTCAACGCTGCCCGCCTGAATGTCGATCGTTCCAGATTGCTCAGATCTCGTATTGTAAAGCCAGAACTTGGCGTCGCCGGTCTTCGTGAGCGTGTGCCCGTATAGATCTAGCGTAGTCTCCGCATTCCCGCTATTGATAAGCCCGAAGTTGGCGCCTGCGTGAACCGTAGCGTTACCGGTTAACGTCAAGCCCATCGTCTGTCGGTTGCCGTTGCCAATGTTCGATCCCGTATTCTGCAGCTTGCCGCCCTCGGCGAGAGTGAACGCGTTGCAACTGTCTGCTATACCGTTCATCTCCACTGTGCCGGCCACTGCTATCGTTTTGCCGCTTGGCGTCACACCGCCGTCCGTCGCGCCGAAACCGCCTACCGAACCGAGCTTCAGCTTTGCCCCGCTGTCGACATTGATATCCGTAGCGAAGCTGCCGCGCGACTGTACGACACCAGACGCGATCTCGACCGTACCCGCGCCCGTAATAGTCTTGCTGAGGATAAGTTCTTCTGCCTCGCCGGACGAAAGCACGAGCTTGCCGGCGAATTCGCCGAAATCATAGTCGGCGACATCAACCGTGCGATTCACCGTAACAATGTCGGCTGCGGAGAAATGGACGGTATCGCCCGCTATCGCATATCCCTCGACCGTCTCGACCTCATCGCCTTCACCCTCGGTCCAAGTCACCTTGGTGTCGTCGGTGAACACTGTCGTCCCTGCCGGCAGATAGACGTCCTTCGCCGGGCGTGGAACGACACGAAGCTGATAGCTGCCGTTCGCGTATACCAGCCCGGAGGTGTGCTCGCGCGTCGCATAGCCTGTCGGGAGGCGGCAGGTGACTACGCCTTCGGCCTGCTCCTCTGTGTCGCCGGTGAGCGGCACGAACGTCTCTGCCGAATACCCGAAAAGGTCGAAAGCGGAATAATCAAACACGAGCGAACCGCCATCCACAAACTTGGTAGGACCGCCCGAAATCGACGCCGAACCGGCTTCAATCACGACTGGCGTGCCAATCGTCGTCTGGCCGTTGTTGACGACAGCGCCTTCACCCTTCTTGAGCGTCACCGCGCCTTCACCGTCGAAGGTCAGATTTTCAGTCGAAAGCTGAGCGTTCACCGTCACCTGAGCGGCATCGGACGCCACAAGCGTCACCTCCGAGCCGTCTGCCGGCACTCTATAGGACGGGGCGACATCTCCGGACTTGAGCCATGTGAGCTCCTCTGTCTCAAACACCGTCTCGCCCGACACGCTGCGCGAGAACGACCCGTTCGGCGAGGCGTATGGATAATCACTCTTCAGAAGCGCAATCTGCCTGTCTGAAAGCACATAATCATAGACGCCGAGCGCATTGAAGACGCCGCTCTCCGCCCTGGTGTACCCGCTCGGGTTGCCACCATAGCCAGAGCCGACCTGTATGCCGCTGTGGCTTGACGTCCCAAGCGTAAAGCCGCCTGCGCGGGTAACGGTCTTCCATTTCAACCCGTCGAGAAGGATTGTCAAACTGGACTTGTTTTCCGAAATCAGGAAGGTGTAGAAATGGCGGGCTTCAGCTGCATGCGGCACGGTCATCGTCGTAAGGACCTCGCTGGAAGATTGTGTTCCATAGCCGACTATGACCTCGTTCGCCCTCTCACCGCTGGCGAGGAACAAGAGCCCGCCGCCAGCCGTACTGCCGAAGCCGACGAAGAGCTGTTTTTGTCCGCTGGGCATGGTGCCGACTACAACTGTCGAGAATTCACTCCAGGCGCCGAACTCGCTGCTGAAACCAGTGTATGGCGCGGCGGTCGCATTTACTCCGCCACCCTCGGCGTAGCTCTCGGCAGAACTTGCGAGCGTGACCTGTCGACGCGTACCCTCGCTGGAAGAAAGCGAATTCTTGAACGGGAAGTAGCAGTACGCCGCCGCCCCGTAGACCGTGACTGCATCTCCCTTGCGAGACGCTTCGCCTCCATCAGTCACCTCAATGGTTTCGGTCGTGCCGTCATAGCGCGTCAATACGACAGTGGTGACCCCGGTCAGCCCCGAGACCGAAAACTCGTCCTTGGCGTATTCGACGGACGTCTCTTCGATGGCTACGGACGAGCCCTCGCCGAAAAGATAACCCGAGGGGAGCGCGCGATCGGCGCCGAGCGCGTAGCGCGTGTTCGCGCCAAGCGTCACAGTGCCCGTCACGCCTGAGAAATCAATCTTGGCGAGATCTGCTTTGGTAACCGTATAGCCGCCGGCGCCCGCGACTGTGATGCTGCCGTCGCAGGTAACAGTCCAAGTCTGGTCGCTGCCGATGGCCTGAGCGATTTCGAGAGTGCCGCCGTCCTCAACCTCCTTCTCGTAATTGTTGTAAACCGTCTTGTCGACAATCTGAAAGCCTGCGATGCCGCCGCGAGCGTCTGACGCATTGTTCCCGCCCTTTATGGTAAGCGTTGTTGCTGTCTGGCCGGTCACAAGAATTGCATTGCCGCCGTACGCCATTACGCGGCAGAGCGACCGGCCCCAAATGGTATTGGAATTAGAAGATTCACCAGAAGACACCTGTGTCGCATTGGCAGAATTGCTCCAGCGGTAGGGCTGTCCGTTTACGGTAACTGGTGCGAAATATCTGTTTTCGGTGTCGGTTGCACAATAGACGATCACATCGTAAACGCTATATGGCACATTTCTTACGGTAATTTCGGGCCTTTCACTGTCGTCCGCATAGCCTGAAAGGACCTGCGGCTGCGGCACGTAGCTGCTTGCGCCGTTGTAATAAGCATTCTTCACATTTTCATGCAGGGTGATGCCGGTCAATTCGCCCGTCGTCCCTTTCGCGCCATCCCACTCCTTGATAATGACATTAACATCAGAATCATAGTTGGCGTTGTTGTTTGCAAGTGCGAGCCCATCCGCCGTCCATGCCTCGGCCGGAACGCGGACAATTCCGATGTCGCCCGTCGTATAACCGCTCGTGTTCTTGGCGGACTGGATGTTGACACTTATGACCTTACCTGTAGCCCTCTGCGCATTGCCGGTTCCCGCAGACATGTCGCGAACGATCTGAATGGCGCAAATGCCCCATGTGGTCGCGTTTTTCATGGAGACCTGCAGGTCGGGGCTGGTGAGTCCAGTCACCTTCAAGGCGTTGCCGCCGAGCGCCAGCGTGTCGCTGCCCACACTGCCCCATGTCGAAGTGTTGCTGCTCGCGACGCGTGTGCTGTTTTCCGCCGCGCTGTCACCCTTGTAGGGGACACCGTTTATCAACACGGCGCGCACATCTGTAGCATCAGCGTTGCCTGAGACATAAACGATAACATCATACTTCTCGTACGGAATATTCTGCACCACAACCGATGTAAACTCGCCCGACCCGCTCGCCCGTGCAAGCCACGCCTTGCGAAAAACCGGAGTTCGCGACGAGAGGCTCCCATAATCCGCCGTGCCGCTTCCTTCGACAGCCCATGTAAAGACCACACCGGCGAGGTTGGTGACTGATTGCGAAGCGCCGTCCCAAGCGGTCACGCCACTGCGGTAGCCGTTTACCGCGTCTCCCGAATGCCAGACTCCCGTGCGGTCGGCGTTCGAGGTATTCTGCCAGGCGTTGTCGGGTAGCGTGCCGGCGAGCGTCTCGGTCTCGCCATCCCCGGTCATCCTGCACGACGGATAGTTTGAGATGTTGAGGCTGATTATGTCCTGATCAGGATAATCCGCCCATGCGGCGAAGCCGAAAGCCGCCGCCACGATGAGCGTGAGCGACCTGAACGACAGGCAATGTTTTAACTCTTTCATTGTTATCCTCCCTAGCTTTTGCTGCATTTGTTTTGCAACCCCCTTTCACGAGGTTACGCGATATATTATACCTAAAAATTTCAGCCGTGTCAATACGGTACGGCGCATTAAAATTTCGTTGCTGACTTGCCAAAGTAAATGCCCATAGGGTATGGGCAATGAGTTGGACAATTCGTTGACTTCCTCGTAAGGCATCCCGATTTTGTCCGCAGCATCTTTGAGGTCGTCGGGTGTTATGCCGCGATTCCATGTGGGTCCGCCGATACCTGCGAGGGTCGGGTCGAGTCCGCCCAAGTCCCTCTCGCGCGCGCGAGGGCGGGGTCGGGGCTGTTGATAACCTCCGGGGTGGTGTTTTGGGCTTCTTTACCAACGCTGCCCGTTGCGAATGGGATGGGGGCGGGTGCGCGCGGGGGGTGTTGACTGTCAACCCGGAAAACACCGATTTTACTTGGAGGTTCCCCAATTTTTCGGGCATGAAAACGGCCACACCCCTGTAAACAAAGGGTGAAGTGGCGATTTTCATTTTGCGATAAGTGAAAATCCTGCTGCGGGAACGCGGGGGCGTTTCCGTACATGGGTCAAAAATTTGGCGGTTTTAGGTCGCCGTCATCCGGTGTTCACGCCGAAGAACGCGAAGAGCGACGCCTCGCGTTCCTTTTCGGCCTTGGCCGGGTCGAATCCACGCCATCTTCCGCCGATTCCCTTTAGCAAAGTCGGAGGCCAAGCGGTCTTAGGAAGACAAAGGGCTATGACAACTCCTTGGCACACAGAAGGACATGGCTACGATCCGACTTCACGCCGAAGAACGCGAAGAGCCACGCCTCGCGTTCCTTTTCGGCCTTGGCCGGGTCGAATCCACGCCATCTTCCGCCGATTCCCTTTAGCACGTCGCTCGTGCCGTCGACTATGGAGTA
>JAZQBR010000194.1:0-16097 GCA_045545855.1 Kiritimatiellia bacterium
GGCGACACGCAGGTTGTGGAAGCCGCTCCCGCACCAGCCGCCCCACCGCTCCATGTCGGAAAGCGTGTCGAACATCCACTTCTCCTTCAGACGCTTCCCGTCGAAGTCGAGCGCCATGATACCTACGCGCGAGTAGTAGCCGCGGCACATGATCGCGCTCGGGCGCTCGCCGTCGAGCCAGCCGATCGACGCGAGGAAGCGGAACGGACGGTTCCCCGAAAGAGGGCCGTGGTCGCCCCACCACCACTCGCGGCATACGCGCCAGCTGCGCCCGATGTCCGGCTTCATCGTGATCGAGTCGATCGCGCGCCCGGTCTTCCCGTCGAATACGGTGTACCACAGGGGCGCGAATATCACAACGCCGTGATGTTCCACCCAGTTCTTCTCGGGATCGCCCAGAACCTTTCCCGTTCCGTCGACCGTGCCGTCGGACGTACGTACAATAAGCTCCGAGCATCCGTCTCCGTCGAAATCGTAGACGACATACGGATTGTAGTGCTCGCCCGAGCGGCAGTTCGGCCCGAGGTTGATCTTCCACAGCGACTTGCCGGTCGATATCTTCACCGCCTCGAACCATGTCGGACCCGTCGGGCCCATGTGCGAGTTGTCCTTGTTGTTCGAAGGCGCCCACTTGATGACGACCTCCATCTCGCCGTCTCCGTCCATATCGCCCATCGAACAGTCGTTCGGCATCATGTGGTAGCTGTTCTTGGGGTCGTCGCTTCCTGGCGGAGGGGTGAGCGGAATCCTGATGTATCCGATCGGCGCATTGGCGGGAACCGTCCAGCTCGTGCCGCCGACGATCTTCCGCGTCGTCGGCAGATGCGCCTTCACAGAATACGTCGCCTTGCCCTTGTACGGCAGGCGAATCTGCGTCGCACCCGCGAGCGGCTTTGCATTGACCTTCTTGCCGTTTCTGAATACGTCAAACGTCTGGTTCGTCGGGTCATAGGAGAAATAGCGCCAACTCACGCAAACCGTATTTGTCGCGTCGCGCCATGCGACGACGCCGCGCCCGAACTTCTCGAGCCGTAGCTTCTTGTGGTCGTATGCGGTAGCAGGCGCGGGGAACGGCCCGTCTGGCGTCTCGCGGTGTGGCGCCTTCCAGTCGGGCGTGCCAAAATGGTCGTGCTCGATGAAAGGCCTAGTTAGACGCGAATCGACAGCCGCACGCGCCGTCGGGGCGAGACCCGAGACAGCCACCATTACAACCAAACCGATACGCATTTTCATTGATTACGACTCCATGTGGGACAAATTTAGAAGCCATTATTGCACCACTGCCTCCTTCGCGAGCTTGTTGGCGAAATGGCGCTCCATTGCGTGGACAAGTCCAGCCGGCGCCTCAACGATCGCGCCGTGCTTCTGCTCGCTGAAGCCCTCGCGCTTCATCGGCGAGCCGCGGTCGTTGAAGTAGCCGATGGGCTTCCACTCCCTGAAGTCCTTTGTCTCGACAAAGCCAAAGTTGTGAGGGCGCATCGTGTAGCGGTCCCACATCACGACCCAGGTTCCGTCCGGACGCCGCCAGCAGCTGGGCGCCTCGTGTCCGCGCCGCTCCCCGTCGAAGTACGGCGCGTCCTCGAACGGACCGCGGATGCTCCTGCCCGTTGCGTGGCGTATCGACGCGCCATGCTCGTGGCTCACGTAGAAGAGATGCCAGAGACCTTCGTCGTCCCGCGCCATGTCGGAGTCGATGATGTTGTATCGCGGCTGGCCGCTTTCGTCGCGCGGCGCTGAATAGAGCGGGAATGGGTCCTCGGCAAGACCTGTCAGATCCCGCTTCAGATGCACGCCGTATATCTGGTTCTTGCCGTTTGCGAAGCGCGTCGTGAAGTGCATGAAGAACGAACCCGCGTCGTCGTCCCAAACGAGTTCCGGCGCCCATGTGCAGCCGACCTCGCTCCACGGGATGTCGTTGCCTTCCGCGTCCTTTGCCTGAGTCGGGCACTTCAGCGCGGAGAAGTCAAGGTTGCGCTTCTCCCAGTTGACGAGGTCGCGGCTCGTCAGGAGCACTAGTCCCCTGTTGTTGCCCCACGCGTACTTCCTGCCGTCGCGCTCCCACTCTGTATTCCGAAATCCGTGCTGGCGAGCGAATATATGCAGGTCAGTCGCCGCGACCACGTAGACTCCGTCGGGGGTGCGCGCGATGTGGGGGTCGCGTATGCCCTTCTGCACCGCGATGTCCTCGCCTTTTACAACGGGCTTGTCTCCGTTTACCGCCCTCCAGTTGTACGAGTCGTCCGAGACGGCCATGTGAAGCGAGTGGTCTGCATCTTTGTGATAGACCATCACGTAGGCCGTAGGCTCCTTGGGCTTGACGCCTTCGGCGGTCGGCTTTATGAACGGAATTGATCCGTCTGCGTTGCGCTTGTAGCGCTCGATACGCACGCTTCTACGCTTGTCGCCCCCGCCTGGCTTGTTGCCGTCGTGGTAGAGCATGTACCACTCGCCCTTGTGGCAGACGCTACCGCCATGGATCGTGTGCGTACCGCCGGCGTTGTCCATTATCTTGCCGCCGAACTTCCACGGACCATGTATCGACTTCGCCGTCGAATACGACCACTGCTCGGGGAGCGGACCGGACGCGAACTCAAGGTAGTACGTATCCCCGAGCTTGTAGATCCACGGCGCTTCGACGAAATTCGTCTGCGCCGAGCCCTGCCTGTGCGGACCGCACCTGCGATGCCAGACGTGCGGCTCGCCGAACGCCTCCGCGTCGAGAAGCCCGGGAACAGGCTTTATCTCGCCGGCGAACTCGATCATGTTTTCCTTAAGCTCTGCATACCACATGCCGGGATCGCCGCCGTGGTTGCCCCAGAAGAGATATGCCTTGCCGTCGTCGTCGATTATCACCGAGGGGTCGATGAATCCGCCTCCCTCGGCAAGCGGCTTGCCGAGCGGATCCTTCCACGGCCCCTTCACGTCGTCTGCAACCGCAACCGCAATGGCGTCGCCGCGCCCGCCCTTGCGCGAAGTGCAGATGTACCAGTACCACTTGCCGCCGCGCTTCACCGCCTGAGCCGCCCATGCCTTGTCCGGGCGCGCCCAGGGGAAGGTGTCGCGCAGGCTCATGACCGTCCCGAGGTCTTCCCACTCGACCATGTCCCTCGTGCGCACGACGGACCAGTCGAACATGAGGTAACCCTTCGCACGGTCGTCATCGTGCCCCATGAACACGTAGAACCACTCGCCGTCGGAATAGCCCGCCGGATCCGCCGTGAAGCGCGTCTTCACGAGCGGATTGGATCCGTCGATCATGGTTTCGGCGATTGCTGCGGCGGACATCGTCGCGCCGAGAATGCACGTTGCGATCGTCATATTCACCTCCTGCTCCTTTCGCTGTCTGCTTTACTTGTAAAATGCGCCGTGAAGCCGCCGCCCTGCGCGAGGCGAAGCGATATCTTCTCGCCGGCCTTGACGGCGCGTGTTTCGTGGACGAAGTTTGCCGCGTTGCGGTCGGAATCTTCCGCATCGCGGAAGAGTTCCATCTTCCAGCTGCCGCGACCCAGAAACGACGTGTCGAGCATGTAGTCGCGAGTCTCGGCATTCGTTATCCCGGCGGCGTACCACGAACCGTCCTTGGCCTTGCGCGCAACTGCGGCGACCTTTTCGGGGTACCCTTCGAGGCCGACTGTATCAGCCCAGACGGTTGGTACCTTCGCCATATACGCGAACGACTCCATATTCTTCTCATAGTTCGTCGGGCTGTCACAGAGCATCTGGAGCGGAGCCTCGTAAAGAGACATCATAGCCATCTGGCGGCAGCGCGTGCCGACCGAAGCGGGGTGATTGCCCGCGCGGCGTCCGTCATAGCCCCCGCCAATCGGGAAGTTGCGCATTGCGCCCGGCGTGTAGTCCATCGGACCGGCCGTCAACCGCACGAAGAACGCCATGGTGTCGTTCCACATCATGTTCCGCCCGTCGCCCCTGTACCACTTCATCTGCTCGAGGCCGTGGATGCCCTCGTAGTTGAGTATGTTTGGATAGGTGCGGTGGAGTCCCACCGGGCGGAACGCGCCGTGGTAGTCGAGTAGCATTTTATGCTTCGCGCACGCTTTCGCGAAACGTTCTTCGAAGCGGACCGCCTTCGCGTCGCCGCGGTCGATAAAATCGACTTTGAAGCCCTTTGCACCCATCTTCGCGAAATGTTCCGCGACCTTCTCCTCGTCGCCGTATACCTGCGCCCAGGCCATCCAGAGGATTATGCCGACGCCCTTCTTGCTGCCGTAATCGATGAGATGCGGCACATCCACGTTCGGGTGGCACTTCCAGATATTAAGACGCTCGCTCCACCCCTCGTCAAGTATCACGTATTCGACGCCGTTCTTCGCCGCGAAGTCGATGAAGCGCTCGTATGTCTTCGTGTTGCAGCCCTTGTCGCCCTGATTGTCGAAGCAGTTCCACCAGTCCCACGCGACCTTGCCGGGCTTCACCCACGACCAGTCGACGCCCTTCTCGGGCGCTTCGGCGAGCGCCCAGACGATGTCGGCCTCGCAGAGCTTCCACGGCTTGTCGGCGACGATGAAAACGCGCCACGGCAGCTTGCGCGCGGACTCGGCCTTCACGAGACAGTCCTCAACCCCGGTGACGCGTATCCAACGTCCGTCGCGCTTCGTCGTCGTCGGCAGGCGGGAATACACCGGTTTCATGCGCATGCCATCTTCTGTCACCTCGACATCGCCGTAGTTGAGGACAGGATATTCGCGCACGTCGGACTCCATGACGGCTACGGTCTTGCCGGACGTCTCATAAACGAACGGAAGGTAGAACGCCCTGTCGGTCGTCTTGAGATCCTTCGCGTCCGCGGCCTCGGGAATCGTCTCCTCGCATCCTATGGAGCGACGGCTCGTGCGGTTGAACCAGCATCTCGCATCCTTCGGCACGGTGAAGCACGCCTGCTCGGTGTTGATCGTCCCGCCCTTATTGAGTTCATAGCGGTAAGCGACGCCGTCTGGGCGCGCGACGAGCCGGATGGCGAAATCGCCAAAGTCGGCGAGCGTCTCGGCACAGGCCATGCTTACGGACGATTTTTTGTAGACCGGCGACTTTGCTGGACCCTCCTGCCTGCGCTTCTTCGCCGAGACGAACCTCGCGCCAGATGCTATGTCCGTCCCGTCGAGCGTGAGCGATATCTCCGTGCGCGGCACTATAGTCTTGCCGCCCGAGACGATCTCGTACGCGACCGGCCCCGAATAGAGCCTGATCTCGTTGCCGTCGAACGATGCACGCGCGACAGGCGTTTCAGCGATGGTGGGCGCGGCGAGTGCTGCCGCCACTGCAAATATGGTGGATTTTCTCATAGCAAGAGTATTTTAGCAAATTCCACCGTTGCATGGCTACCCCCCAGTCGGGGTATTTACAGCCTAATACTGCGGGTGTGGTTGCGTAGCGAGGCAATATTGTGTATAATATGGAACGAAATGAATGCACATACTTTGACAACTCTCGCCGCTGCGGCTCTATTGTCCGCCTGCCAGACCTTGCCGCCCAAGGAGACAGTTCGCCTCGCCTCGCCTAAATCGGCCCCGTCAGGGGACTTCGTCTTCATATCGCCCGCGATATGGCAAGGCGCAGGGTCCGTTCGCGACGAAGGCGCGGCGGCTTTCGCCGGCAGCCACGTCAACAAATCGACAGTCGCGCGCGCCGAGTTGTTCGCGACAGCGCTCGGCTGCTTCGAGCTTTATGTCAACGACCGTCTCGTTACCGTCTCGGAGGGCGACAACCGGGCAGACTACCTGAGGCCGGGCGCGACTGACACATATCTGCGCCGCCGGTTCTTGAGTTACGATGTGACCGCTCTTTGGAAGAACGACGCCAAGGCGAACAATGTCATTTCCGCCTTTGTCGCGCGCTCGTGGTTCTCAGACGCGCTCGGCGGGCGTAGCGATGTAAAGCCGGCTTTCGCGTTAAAAGCGCGCATAACCTACACGGACGGCTCGACCGATATGTTCGCGACAGACGAAACGTGGGTTGCATCCAGCGAGACGCCCTTTCGCCGGGCCGGCATATACTGGGGCGAAATCATCGACGGCGCCATGCCGCGCGAGGCTTCGGTCTGCGCCGCAAGAGGAGCGGCGGCCGAGGTGAACATGTCGTTCACCGGCAGAGTCGTCCCCGCGCGCGGACCCGGCGTTTCGCTCCGGCGCGACCTCGCGCTCAAGCCAGTCGCGGCCTACGTCTACAGTGAAGCAGCGCTCTCCGCCGACAGCAGGAACGCCGATGATCGCGGGAGCGTCGTAAAGAGCCGCGAATACGAACTCGACGGTGACTGGCCATCATCCGGCATACAACTCGACAAGGGTGAGACCCTCGTTGTCGACTTCGGCCAGAACGCTGCCGCGATACCCGAGATCTGCGCGACCGGCAAGCGCAGCGTACAACTGGTCTTTCGCGGCGGCGAGGCTTTGAACGACGACAAAGGCGAGATTTCGCGCGGCTGCGACGGGCCTGGCGGGTCGATATACCGGGCGAACCTCGGGCAGCTTAAGCGCGACGGCGCCCTTGTCGCGTACATGTTCGGCGACTCCGCCGGCGGGGGCGAGGCCGTCAGAATCACGCCAAGCTTCACCTACCTCGGCTACCGCTACGGCGAAATATCAGCAACGGGGCCGGTGACAATTCACGATATTGAATCAATCCCGGTATCATCTGTCGCCGCGTCAATGGAGCGCGGTACGCTCACGACCGGCAGCAAATTCGTCAACCAGCTCATATCGAACGCACGCTGGGCCATGCTCTCGAACTGGCTTTCGGTCCCGACGGACGCCCCTCAGCGCGACACTCGCATGGGCCGCACGGGCGATGCCCAGATCTTCGCGCCGGCCGCCATGCGTTTCGCCGACACGTACGGCTTTCTTTTGAAGTGGATGGACGATATGCGCGACGCGCAATCGGCAGACGCCGCCGGACGCTACCCTGACATCGCGCCGCGCATGCGCCTAGGTGCCGAAGGCTACGGACACTTCGGCTACGCCGATGCAGGCGTTGCCGTACCGTGGACGGCTTGGCGCATGACCGGCAACAAGGCGATTATCGAGGAGAATTGGGCGTCAATGTGCGCGTTCGTAGACTGGCAGGCGAAGACGAAGTACAAGACCGTCGCGGCAGACCGGCGCGATATGGGGCTGTATCAGCCGGCCGACTGGCTGTCGAGCGACAAATTCGAGACCAGTTCGCGCTCCGCGTGGGAACACGGTTCTCTCGACCCCAAGGCCCTGGTCTACTGGGACTACCTCGCCAGCTGCCACTGGTACTGGAACACTCTCAAGATGACGCGCATGGCGATGGCGCTCGGCAGGGAGCGCGACGCCGCGCGCTACTCGGCGATGATGCGCGAGGCGCGAGCCCACCTTAGAGCGGAATACTTTCGCGACAGCGGCAAGCTGCCGGCCTTTCTGCGCGACGTCGATACCGCCCAGGCATTCGCGCTACAGCTCGGGCTTTATGACGACTCCGAGGCGAGAGACGAGGCGGTGCGCGCGCTTCTGACGAGTGTGCAAAAGCGCGGCACATGCCTCGGCTCGGGGCTGCTAGGCACGCCTATCGCGATGGACGCGATAACCTACGCCGCCGGGCGGCCCGACATAGCCTACACCCTTCTGCTGCAGCACAAGACGCCTGGCTGGCTCAATTCGGTCGACATGGACGCCACCACCACTTGGGAGCGACCCGACGCCCGCACCAAAAAAGCCGGCTTCGCCCGCTCGCCGCTCAACAGCATGAACAGCCCGGCGCCAGGCGCCGTTCTCGAGTGGCTCTACGCGACCGCCGCGGGCATCCAGCCAGGCGAAGACGGCGGCTTTGACCGCGAATTCACGCTCGCGCCGATTACCGACAGGCGCCTCAAGTCGCTCAAGGCGACGCAGAAAACGAACCGGGGTACGATTGTCAGCCACTGGCGCTACGAGGGCTGTCTCAAATGGACCTTCACGATACCATGGGGCGCCAAAGCGCACGTCATCTTCGGCGATGTCGACAAAATCTATGAAGAAGGCACCTTCACGCTAGAGGGCAAGTAGTTCTTTAAGGCGCGCTTCGTCGATGACCTCCGTACCGAGGGCTTTCGCCTTGGCGGTCTTGGCGGCCCCCACATTCGCGCCGGCTATGAGATAGCGGGTCTTTGAGGTTACCGCGCTCTGCACAACGCCGCCGGCGAGTTCTATGAGCTTCGCATACTCGGGGCGCGGGCGCGAAAGCGTACCTGTGAGCACGCACCCCGCGCCCACAAGCGGACCATCGGTCTTGACGGCCTGTCTCTCTGCGCGGGCGGGATCAAGACCGAGCGAATGCATGCGGGCGAGAAAGCCGCACCCGTAGTCGCTCTTGAAAAACGAAAGCACGGCCTTCGCCGCCTCGACCTTGATCGGGAGTATGCGGCGCTCTCGTCCCTTTCTGGCGTCGTTGGCCACGACCTCTTCGAGAATGGCGCTCCCGGGCAGATCTGAAAAGCGCTCGTGCCCGGCGGCGATGTCCCTGGCGACGGTCGCGCCGACATTCGGTATGCCGATCGCGAAAAGCCACCTGTCCAGCGGCAGGTCGCGGGCGGCGGCGACCGCGTCGCGCATATTGACGGCGTTGCGCCCAAACTTTCGCGGCGCGCCCTCTTCGCCAATGTCGAGCGACTGCAACGCTTCGTAGTCGAGAGTAAACAAATCAAGAGGATCTTTAACCAGCCCTTTATCGACGAGTATGTCGGCGACACGCCCGCCGAGAGCCTTTATGTCGAGGGCGTTGCGCCCTGCAAAGTGCTCGAGGCGGCGCTGGAGCTGCGCCGGGCAGCCGGGGTTGACACACCTGACGGCGACCTCGCCATCGAGCCGCACGACAGCGCCGCCGCACACTGGGCAGACCGCAGGGAACTCGAATGGCGCCGCGTCCGCGGCGCGCTTTTCCTTTATTACACCATCTATCGCCGGTATCACGTCCCCTGCCTTGACGAGCCAGACATGGTCGCCGACGCGTATATCCTGGGCGGCGATCTGATCTGCGTTGTGAAGCGTCGCTCGCGAGATGACGCTGCCGGCGAGCTCGACAGGCTCTAGCTCCGCGACAGGGGTCAGCACGCCCGTGCGCCCGACCTGCACCGTAATCGCGCGCAGACGCGTCTCGGCGCGCTCCGGCGCGTATTTGTAGGCGCGCGCCCAACGCGGCGAGTGGGCGGTCGCGCCTAGCCCTGCGTAGAGAGCGCGCTCGTTCACCTTCAAAACCGCCCCGTCTATCTCGAAGCGGAACGAATGACGTCTTTCGCCCAGCTCGTCAATCGCGGCCACCGCCTCTTCAATCGTCGCGGCCATGCGACTCCACGGCGCGACAGGAAAGCCCCACCGCCTGAACGCAGCCATCATGTCGGCGTGAGTCGCAAATCCGTCGCATCCCGCGCCGCCTGCGTTGTAGACAACCATGTCCAGCGGACGCGTCGCGACGACTTTCGGGTCGAGGAGCTTGAGCGAGCCCGCGCAGGCGTTTCGCGGGTTCATGAACGTATCCTTGCCGGCTTCATCCAGCGCTTCGTTGAGCTTCACAAAACCGTCTCGCGTCATGTAGACCTCGCCGCGCACCTCGAGAACGCCGGGCGCATCCGGCGGGAGAGTCTTTGGTATGGACCTTATCGTGCGGACATTCTGTGTCACGTCGTCGCCGATTTCGCCGTTGCCGCGCGTTGCGGCGCGCACAAGCCGCCCCCCTTCGTAAAGGAGCGACATAGACACCCCGTCCACCTTCGGCTCGACCACATAGCTCCAGCCCGCCCCCTGCGGCATCTCCCGCCTAAGAAAAGCATCGAACTGCACAAGGTCGCCCTTTTCATAACACTTGTCGAGCGACTTCATGGGCGGGTCGTGGCACACCTGTGTAAAGCCCGCGATAGGCGCGCCGCTCACACGCACAGTGGGCGAATTCGGGTCTTTGAGATCAGGATGCTCGCGCTCGAGTGCCAGAAGCTCCTCGTACATGCGGTCGTAATCAGCGTCGGCAATCGCGGGTCGCGCCTCTACATAGTAGAGCCTGTCGTTGCGGTCTATTTCGGCGACCAGCCAATCGATTCTTTCCTTTGCCTGCGACTTCTCCATGCGACTTCTCATCCTTTCCCGCCCGCGAGGGGCAGCTTGAGCGTGAAAACACATCCCTTCGGGCTGTTGGCCCTGACCGAAAGCGAGCCCCCCATCGACACGGCAAACTCGCGCGCCGTCGTAAGACCTATGCCAAAACCACCCTTGCCGGACTCCAGGGCCGTCCGCGCCCTGTAATAGCGGTTGAACGCGCGGGACATTTCGCGCTGAGTCATACCGCGCCCTTCGTCGGCGAACTCGACCTTGACGAAACCGCCGTCGACCGACATCGAGACCCTGACCGGACCGTACGGCGCGGCATACTTGAGGTCGTTGCCTAGAAGGTTCCAAAGTATCTGCACGACAATCGTCTCGTCGCCAAGCGCGAGCGCCCGCCCGCCAGGCCCGTCCAGGCCGGACGCGTCAAGCGGCACGTCGCGGCCGCCGGATATATCGCGGTAGTCGAACGCGAAAAGAGAGTATGCCTCGCTGTACGCTTTTACCATGTCGAACGGCGCCGGCTTCGGCCGCGGACGGCGTCCGCCTAGGCGCATGAAATCGCGGATGTTCGCCACAAGCCTGATCAGACGTTCGTTCAGCGAGCGGGCCAGAACGTCATTGCGCCCAATGAGCAGACGCATCGACGCGAGCGGCGTTGTGAGGTCGTGGGCCGTCGCGACAAGAAAGTCGTCCCTAGCGCGCACATAGTCGATGAAGTACTTGACCCCGAAAACGGTCATCGCGGCCAATACGGCCAGAAAAAGCGGTACGAACACGTACAGCGTGGTGGCGTAGTCGCGCTCGTCAATCTCGGCGAATATCGCATAGACGACATTGTCCAATTCTTCGCCGCGTCCGCGCGCCCAGACAATGCGGCCGCCGTCCGCCTGACGCCACCCCCACATGTTGTCTTTGCTGGTGCGAACGGCCCCCCAAGCCTTCCAGGTGAGCGTCGGCGGGAACTCCGCCTCCATCGCACACTTGCCGCTTATGATGCCGCGCCCGCGCTCCCAGACGAAATCCGCCAGGGTGGGGTCAGCCCAAAGGGATTTGGCGACCGACTCTGTCTCGGCGCGCACTCTGGCGCGCTCGTCGCGCACGATCTGCGGTATGTCACGAATAAGGAACCTCACCGAGAGCGCGAAGACCGCAAGAGTCGGCATTGTTATGCAGACAACGCTTCTGACGAGGCTCCAGTCCATCTGGCGCATGTCACAGCCCCAGAAGCTCGCTCGCGCGCATCATTTCAGCCGAGAGATCGACCTTTCGACAACCTTCGACATACCCGCCGGCGCGCAGGTCTTCAACAAAGCGGCGAAACTTGTGACGGCCGGGCTTGAGGTTGTCGAGCGCGAAGACCTCGGCCGAGCCGCATGTGCACGCCTCCGAGAGCATGCCTGTCGACTCTGCGGTAACGTAGAGGCGGCGGGCGAGCGATACGAAGGCCGGTATGGGATTGAAGCGGTCGCGCGAATAGATGAGCTTGTAGTCCCACGGGTACGTGTCGACGACAGCCTCCACGTCCGTCGGAGTGCGGCGCGAGGTGGTGACCCAGTACTCGCACCCGTCGCCTGCGGCGAAAATCTCGTCAAGACGCGCCTTTGCCCAGGCTGCGGACATTGTGGAACACTTGTTGGGACCGCCTATCACAACAGCGACGGCCGGCTTGTCTCCCGGCTTGTGCCGCTTCAGAAACGCATTGACGCCCGCCTCGTAGAACGCGGGATCGTTGGCGACGAGATTGGTTGGCATCTCGACGACATTTTCGGCGGTCGCAGGGCGGTCGAACGACGGGGCCATGATGCAGTTGAATGTCGACAGCCTGTAGCCTCGCGGATAGAGAACGACACCGCACGGTACGCGCAGTCTGGCGGCGGCGACCTTCGCGGCATAAAACGTGCCCGAGCCCGTTCCAATCACGGCGGAGTAGCCCGTCTCGCCGTCTGCAGGCTTCGCGAGATCTTCAAGCCCCACGAGAAGCCCAGGCAGAAGCAGATTCAATGCCCGGTCGGTGAAGTACGAAACCGCTTTGGCGAAGCCGGTCTTGAAACGCACATCTCTGACGTCGTAGCTGCAGCCGAGTGCGCGCGCGAACGCCTTGGACTGGTTCTCGTGGCCTGCTTTACCGTCAGTCAGTATCAAGACCTTTTTCTGCATAGCATCTCCTTTACCGCGGCACGCATCATGCGTTTTGCGGCCCCCATTGTGGCCTTGATTGTGCAGCCTGCAGCCTTGCGGTGGCCGCCGCCACCGAACTTCGCGGCGAGCGCCGTCGCGTCCCAGTCGCCCCGGGTGCGAATCGAGCAGCGAGTCTCCTTGGTGCGGTCGGGTATCTGGTAGAAGAAAAGCGCAATCTCGTTTCTAATCACAGAGCGCGGTATCTCGATAATATCCTCGGCGTCGGCCTTGGTGCCGCGCACCGACCGAAAATCGTCGCGCGTAAGAGTAACCTCGGCGACGCGGCGGTTCTTCCAGATATGCAACGAGCGCCACGCGATGCGCTTGAGCTCGATCGCCTTTCGGGGAAAGGTGCCGTATATGAGATCGTTTATATAGGCCGTCCGCACGCCATGCTTCAAAAGGTCGCCAGCCGCGCGCAGGGTGCCGGGGCGCGTGCTGTCGTAGGCGAACCTGCCGGAGTCCGTTATCATCGACACCCACAGCGCTTCGGCTGTCGCGCGGTCGAAGCACCACTCCATCCACTTCGCTATGCGCCAGACGATCTCGCCGGCCGACGAGGCCTCGGGGTCGACGATCTGCACATCGCCGAACGTGCCGTCGTTGGTGACATGGTGGTCTATGCATATCTTGCGAAGCTTGTCGACGACCGGTTTAACCTCTGGCGGCATACGCGCGAAGGAGCTGCAGTCGACGGCGATGAACAGGTCGAACTTCTGGCGGCGAAGCTTTCTCACCGGGATTATGGCGTCGACGCCCTCAAGAAAGCCGAGCCTGCCGAGGGCGTTCAGGTCGGCCGTCGCGTAAGCCGGGTGGCCGGCGGCGGTCAGCATTCGAGCGAGCGCTATCATCGACCCTAACGAATCGCCGTCGGGGCTGAGGTGCCCCGAGATGAGAATGCGCTTCGCTCCTTCGACGAGAGCTTTTGCCTCTGCGTACCCTGCTCTTCTGCTATCAGACATGATTTCTTATATTTTACCAAATCTGCGCCGTGTTGGCTACGGCAATCTTCGGTGGGGCCGGCCGGCGCGACGGCCGTCAGGAAATCGTCCTTATGACCGGTGCGGGCGGCTTGTTGTAGACGCGGGAGAACGGCGGCACGGAGTCCTTCAGCCAGACGTTGCCGCCGACTTCAGAATCATGGCCAATTGTCGTCGACCCGCCGAGAATTGTGGCGTTGGCGTAGATGACGACGTTGTCCTCGATGTTGGGGTGGCGCTTGAGTCCCTTTACCAAAACGCCGCTGCGATCCTTGTCGAAAGAAAGTCCGCCGAGAGTCACACCCTGGTAGAGCCTCACATTGCGGCCGATAACGGTCGTCTCGCCTATCACGACGCCGGTGCCGTGATCGATGAAGAAGCGTTCGCCGATCGTCGCGCCGGGGTGTATGTCTATGCCGGTTTTGGAGTGTGCGAGCTCCGACATGACACGCGGCAGTATGGGCACTTTGAGATTGTAGAGCTCGTGCGCGAGCCTGTGTACTGTAACCGCGTACAGGCCGGGATAGGCCATCACGACCTCTATGCGGCTTGTGGCCGCCGGATCGCCGTCGTATGCGGCCTCTATGTCGGTTTCGACAAGGCGGCGAACCTCCGGCAGGCGAGAGACGAACTCCGCAACAATCGCCTTGGCGTCGCGCCCTGGGCAGAGAAGCGCAATCTCGCGTTCAAGATCGGCGGCAATTTCGCCGACGGCCCCGCGTGCGCCGAGCTCGCCGTATACGCAAGGATGAAGCGCCGCCATGCCGTGTTTCAGTATATGGGCCGTTCTTTGAGGCAGAGTCATTGGCGCTTCCTCCCGATTCTGGCGACGATGCGCGACGCGCCGAGGTTCTTGAACCCGAGCGCCAGCAGAAGCCTGCCGAGAATGTGCCGCGACTCTGCGCGCACCTCGCGAATCTCTATGCCTTCGGCCTCGCATAGCGCTCGAAAATCCTTTAGCGTAATAAGGTGGATGTTAGGCGTGTCGTACCACTGGAACGGCAGCGCCTTCGAGACCGGCAGCCGCCCAAGAAGGCCGAGCGTCAGACGTATCCTGTACGCGGCGAAATTCGGGAACGACACTATCGCCTCGTCGGCTATGCGCAACGCCTCGTGGAGGAGCCCGCGCGGATTCTTCACCTCCTGAAGCGTGTCGGAGCAAACCGCCACGTCATAGTGCGAGTCGGGTATTACCGTCAGGCCCTCGTCGGCGTCCTCCCAAAAAGCGTCGTGGCCGTCGGCGACAGTCTCCTTGAACTTGTCTATGTCGATTTCGACGCCGTCGCCCTTCACGTTCTTGTCGGCGCGCAAAACGTTCAAAAGCGTGCCGTCGCCGCAACCTATATCTATCACACGGGCGCTGGCGGGCACCATCGCCGAGACACTCTTGTAGAGGCGGCGCTGCCAGTTCATAACCTTCGGCTCCCTGTCGCCGAGAAAGCCGCCGATCAGGCCGGAAAGATCGTCGATGTCGGTCAAGAAGGAATCATGGCCGGTGCCGGCCTCGAGATGGCAGTATGTCACCGACTTGCCGTGCCTCAGCAACGCCTCGGTTATGTCCTTCGACTGCCATTCGGTGAAGAGTATGTCGTTCTGGTATGAAGCAACGAGACACTTGGCCTTCACGCGGGCGCACGCCGCATCAAGCGAGCCGTAACGCGCGCCCGCGTCAAATAGATCCATCGAGCGTGTTATGTGCAGATAGCTGTTGGCGTCGAAGCGGCGAACGAACTTCATGGCCTGATAGTCGAGGTAGCTCTCTATCTGGAAGTATGTCTTGAAATCGCGCTCGCGCCTGGCGCGCTCCTCTGCCGGCGCCTCGACGAAGTTGCGCTGCAGCTCGCGGTGGAATTTCTCCTGCAAAAGCTCGCGCGAGAGGTATGTTATGTGGGCGAGCTGACGGGCCGAGGCGAGGCCGGTTTTCGGCCCCTTGCCATCGCCTTCAAGGTAATAGTCGCCGCCCTTCCAGGCTGGATCCTCGGTTATGGCCGCACGCCCGACCACGTCATATGCGAGTGCCTGGGTGTTGAGCGAGGCCGACGTGGCTATAAGACACGCCTTTTCCATCTCGTCAGGGCAGCGCGTGATCCAATCCATCACCTGCATCCCGCCATAGCTGCCGCCAATGAGCGCGGCGAGTTTCCTGACGCCGAGCTGTCTCAGAAACATGCGGTAGACGTCTACCGCGTCTGAAAATGTATATTGGGGGAAGGCCGAACCATATGGCTTGCCCGTGTCTGGATTTATGGACATGGGCCCGGTCGTGCCGCTGCAACCGCCGAGAACATTCGCGCAGACTACATGCCAGCGGTTCGTGTCGATCGCCCGCCCGGGGCCGATCATCAGCTCCCACCAGCCGCTGGGCTTTGCCTCGCCCGGCCTGATACCGGCGACATGCGCGTCGCCGGTCAGCGCGTGGCAGATGAACACGACATTATCATCCTGCATCGGGGCGCCGCACTCCTCGTACTGCACCTCGATCTTCTTCAGCACACCGCCAGACTCAAGCTTCAACCCGCCCTCGGGCAGACGAAGCGCCATCTTCTTCGGCTCGACTATTCCTACTCCTTCGGTCATAAGAACTATATTATACCAAATTCTTTCGGCAAAATAAAGCCGCTTGAGCGATAAAAGAAAGGCGCGGTCCCGACGGGATCGCGCCTCTGGTCTTCTTCGTTGGTGCTTGAGAAAACAGCGACGTTTGCGCGAGGCTTTCACCATTTCCTCCAAGGCTCGGCCATTGGCCTCGTCTGGAGGATGTCTCCTTAGAAAGGAGGTGATCCAACCGCTGGTTCCCCAACGGTTACCTTGTTACGACTTCATCCCAATCACCACCCACACCTTAGGCGGACAAATGCCCGACTTCGGGTGCAGACGGCTTTCATGATGTGAC